>DJCV01000003.1:0-1928 GCA_002430735.1 Candidatus Woesebacteria bacterium UBA5941
TGTATAAGAGACAGGCATATGTGTTCTTACTTTTTTGATCGGCAAGAAACTGAGTAAACAACGCAGTGAACGTTGTTTTTCCACTTCCTCCTTTTCCAACAAATGCGATTCTCATAATGTTTATTATTTACAATTTGCACACAAACCAAAGAATTCAAGATTATGTCGTTCTATTTTGAATGATGTTTTCTCTTCAATGGATTTCTCCTCAAGCCACAGATCTTGATTAAGAGTCACATCCTCAACTGACTTACAGTTTGTGCAAATAAGGTGATGGTGATGTTTTAATGAAGAAAATTCGTAGCGTTTCTTTCCATCTCCAAATTCAATTTCAAGGATTATGCCCTTATCGAGCAATACTTTCAACTCTCGATAAATGCTCGACTTATTAACTTTAATATTTTCCGTGAGATAAATAGCATCAATAGGACGCTCAGCATGTGAGAATACTGCAAGGATTTCTCTCCTCACTTTAGTATTCTTGAGGTTGTGCTTTTTTAGTAGACTGACCAACTCATTTGGTTGCATATCCCAGTACTTTATCGCAACTTAGTTGCGTTTGTCAAATAATGCTGTATTAGATACAATGATGTATGTGCGCTGGATGTTCTTTATTAAGTGTACCTGTATGCTCAACAGGCTTGATCTGCACAGCAAACATCCATCATATTGTGAGTGTCGTGGCCGTCACTGGAAGCGCAGGTATTGGGACTTTGAAACTATGGAGATCAAATGAAGAAGACAAAACAAAACCAAAGCTTAAATAGAAATGATATCTATATCATCATACTTGGCGTTCTTCAAATATTCTTTTTTGTAAAGTTTACCTATTTTACTCAGCAGGTTTTCTATATTGTTTCAACTCAAAGAGGAATCTCTTATGTGTTTGGTATCTTGGCTTTAATCTCTGCTGCTATAATTTTTGGCAACTTAAGCAATCTTGTTTTGGCATACAGTGAAGATGATATTTCTATTCAGTCGAATTTGATACAAAAGGTCGGCAAAGCAAGCATTACAGTATTGGTATTATTGCTTTTTTTGCTGTTGGCTAGCCAAATTAGATTTTAATAAAGATTGTTTGAGAGTCACGCGTTGACTCAAGTCCGTTACAATAATAGTGAAGTATTATATCCCTGAGCGTTAAACGACAAAATTACAATTTCGCCAATTTTGTTATTCGAGCCACATTACACTCCTTCCTTCAAGCTGCACCGGCAATAATTTTCCTGTCGCAACATCAATAAACTCAATTGTTGAATCTTCATATACAAGAGGCTTACTAGATATATACATAAAATGTCCCTCACGTTTGTAGGCCTCGATCGCAACAATTCTATTATCTGGAGATAAGCTGCCTCTTTCATAAGATTTTTTATCATCAAGTAATGAAAGAATTATTTCTTCACTTTTAGCATCAATTATTCTCACACCAGTCCGTTGATCCTTAAGTTCATTTATTTCGTCACCTTCAAAATAACTGTAAACAAAAAAGCGACCATCACTACTTATTCTCGGAAAAACAACAGCGTCACGTTCTACATTTATCTTCCGTGTCTCGCCATTATAAGCAATCAAATATGGCATCCAGCTACTTTCAGCATCTGTTAATGTAAATAGCAGTTCCTCCCCGTCCATAGTCACCCCTCCATAATCGTTAAACTTGCCAATGAGTGTATTGGTTTTATTGTGAATAGGTCTCAAAAAGTAATTACCACCACTATCATTTATAAGCATGGTATTCCCATCAGGCGTTAACCAAAAGGATTTTAATGATGGGTGATCATTAATGACTTCAGTGTGATTCGTAACGATTTCACTTTTGAAATTATACTCATACACTCTCTTCTCTGAATAAGACCCATTCTTATCCTCTCCTCTCGCGAGGACATACAACACCTGTCTCTTATACACATCTGACGCTGCCGACG
>DJCV01000003.1:1964-121214 GCA_002430735.1 Candidatus Woesebacteria bacterium UBA5941
TCATTAATGACTTCAGTGTGATTCGTAACGATTTCACTTTTGAAATTATACTCATACACTCTCTTCTCTGAATAAGACCCATTCTTATCCTCTCCTCTCGCGAGGACATACAACACTGATCCATCAGGAGTTAACACTGGGTTAGAGAAATCTGCTTTTATGTTTTGAAACAATTCTGCTACTTTCATCGTGGAAATGTTGATGACATAAACTCTGGATGTGTATTTCTGAGACGTCTTATCTATATATACAACCGTATTTGTATTGGGTGCGACTGCAAACTCTTCTACTTTGCCATTAGTAATAAGTGCTTTAGTATTTTTGTCTAAATCCGATACATAGAGCTGATCATCATTCCCAATATAGACTACAGTTGGCTTCACTGTTGTGAAGGCAAACTGGTGCGGTTTTATATTTTTTCCATACACGTCACGAGCTGATTCAGTTAGCTGAATCGAATATTTGGTATCAAGAGAAAGTGGATCTACAGGCGTGAAATGTAGGATGTTATTTACCCAGCTTATATTTCCATCCACATCAGGAGAAATAGAAAATGCCTTTGCAACAGATTCTTGATCCATAGGATTTGAGAAGAAAATCTTTATCTGCTGATTATTCACTTGCGCCATTAGATCTCGACTATACCGAAGCTCTATATTTGTAACTCGAGGAGGGATAATCGCTGAAACAACCGCCAATACAATTGTTACAATGCATATTATAGCGGCGGATATGACATAATTTTTTTGCATGGTTAGTAGAAATATGGATTTAACGGTTCAGGTATCTTAATTATAGAGTCGGGATCTATCGCAAGTACGCGCTTTCCATCCACTTCTTGGACAATAAATTTCCCTGACACTCTTACCCATTCATCAGCTTGGAGATCATCAAGTTTTTGGTTTACGTAAATTCCGATCGGTGAAGCATCAACTATACAGCAAGAAAGCACGAATCGAGCAACCAGAAAATATCCATTTTCCTTAGGCTGGATAAAACCATCAACAGTAACAGCTCTCCCTTCATAATTACTTGGCTCTGGGTCTATTTGCAAAAGTTTTATCCAATCCGCAATTGTATAGTTGGTGCTTTCGACTTTCTGAAGAAGTGGGCTCACCAAAGTACTCGGATTACTATCGAGTGCGCCAATTTGCATGTTTTGATTTGGACCTCTTCGAAAAGCAGTATTTGAGGAGAGCGACTGCCTTGGCGTCAGGATTCCTGCGATTACAAAAATAAAAGCAGCGGCAGTTGTGAACATTTTCACCTCGTTGGCGTGGTGATTGCTTCGATTGTCATGCGAGAATAAGAGTGTCCACACTCCTGAGAGAAGTAACACAAATCCCATTGCTGTAGTAAAAAGGTCATAGTCCGGTCTGATGTAGAAGACCAACAAGTTCATCCATTTCAGATACATCAAAAACCCACCTAGAAAGATTAATGCCAGACTTGATATTATGTTTGATACTTTCATATTCCGAGGATGTATAGCATTAGACTAGATGTCAGTACTAAATTCACAACAAGAAACGTTATAAATGCTACTAATTTCCATTTAAAAGTAGTTGATAGCATTGTAAGTACCCGTACATCGATCATTGGTCCGAAAACTAAAAATGCAACAATTGCATTCAGTGGAAATATTCCCACATAACCAAGAGCCACAAATGAATCCACTGTTGAGCAAATTGTCATGATAAAAGCCAAGATCATCATGGCAACTATTGAAAGAATGGGACTTGTTGCTATCCCGATTATATTGTCTCGTGAAATTGTGGATACCACTGAAGCGATAAAGGCGCCGAGTAATAGCGAAGTAAAAACCAAAAACACTTCATTTTTTATGATGAGCATGAGATCGCTGACTGTTCCTCGCAATGATTTTCTTTTATGCGAATGCTTATGCAGCTTACACTCCATGATCATATTTTCAGTCAAGTAACGATTATTATTCTTTCCTCGAGAGATAATAAGTCCCACGATTACTGCGATTGCCAACCCAATTACAACACGAAAAACGACTACTTGTGGCGCAAATCGAAAGGCAGTCAGCGTCGCTATTATCACAATAGGGTTAAATATGGGTGCAGCTAATAGAAAGGTAACCACTTGAGAGAGAGGTACACCTTTTGATATTAGCCTCCGTGCGAGCGGAATATTTCCACACTCACATACAGGAAAAATAAAACCCACACATGCGATAGCGATATGACCTGGAATAGCCTTCTTAGGAATATATCTTATAAGGAGCTCATCTGATACAAAAAGGCTAATTACACCTGAAATGAGAACTCCTAAAGTTACAAACGGTAAACTCTCCACAACAATTGCATAAAAAATGCTTAGAGTGTCGACAATTGGAAAGTTACCTAACATAGGAACGATTCTAGCAGATGGAGGCCCTTAGTTCATCGAGTATTCAGAATAAAGCTGTGGTTATTTAAATCAAAAAACTATATGGTGTACTATAAGAATTCCTCTATGTCATATATGGTGTATATTCTTCGTACTTCAAAAGGCACTCTTTATATCGGACAAACCAATAACATAGAAAGGCGGATGCGTGAGCATAAATCAAAAACAATTAGGTCTGCAAAGTACTTACGTGCATTTCCTTCATTTGAAATTGTGTATACAGAACCCTTCAGAACAAGACGTGAAGCCATGCAACGAGAGTACATGCTAAAGCAATTATCTAAGGCAAAAAAGGAACGATTGATCCGTGAAAACAACGGTACTTCTCATTTAGGCTAAACTACGCATAGTTTTGATATAATAGGCGATGTCAGATTCTCAGTTTCAAGTACTTCTGTACTATAAATACGTTTCGATAGATAACCCTGAAGCAGTAATGAGTGAACAACGGCTGCTTTGCAGTGCTCTTAATTTAGCGGGAAGAATTATTGTGTCGAAAGAAGGTATTAATGGAACGATAGAAGGCACAATCGATAATACTGAGCGGTATATCGCATATATGGAGAAAAATGAAATGTTTGCTGGGATCCATTATAAAAAAAGTCCAGGCGATGGCAACGCATTCCCAAAACTGTCAGTTAAGGTGAGAGACGAAATCGTAACTTCAGATGTCCCGAATCTTAATCCCAACAAAGTAACCGGCAAGTACATTACAGCTGATGAATTGCACCAGTGGTTTACTGACAAAAAAGAATTTTATATTGTCGACATGAGAAATGAATATGAGTACATTTCAGGATTCTTTGAAGGGACTATTTTTTCTGGATTTCAAAACTTCAAAGATTTACCGGGGATTGTAGAAAAACTAAACCACCTGAGAGGAAAAACGATCGTGACCGTTTGCACTGGTGGTGTTCGCTGCGAGAAGGCTTCAGGGTTTTTGGTTCAAAGCGGATTTAACGATACGTATCAACTACTTGATGGTATTCAAACGTATATGGAAAAGTATCCAAATACCCACTTTAAGGGTAAGCTCTATGTTTTTGACAATCGATTGACCATTGGATTTAATACCGATGATCCGAATCACGAAATTGTCGGAACCTGTATGCATTGTGGAACGAAAGCAGATACATACGTTAACTGCATGAATCATGCATGCCACCTGCATTTTATTAGCTGCAAAAACTGCCTAGATCCTGAAACTGGTCTCGCCTTTTGTTCTGATACATGTAAAGAAATACGACGAGCAAAAGACGCTTTTGCGTCTGTTGCCTAAAGCCCTTCTATGTCATCTTTCTGGAAAAAGCTTCCACGTCCATTTTTAGTGCTCGCTCCTATGGAAGGAGTAACTGACTTTGTGTTTCGAGAGATAATGACTGACCTTCCCCGCCCTGACGTCTTAGTTACCGAGTTTACGAGTGCAGATGGCATTTGCTCCGCAGGACGAGAACCAACGATTCAGCGATTTAAGTACAGCAGTAAACAGCATCCAATCGTCGCACAAATTTGGGGAACCCGTCCCGAAACGCTCAATCAAACCGCGGCACTTGTACAGGAACTCGGCTTTGATGGCGTGGATATCAATATGGGTTGCCCGGATAAATCTGTCATGAAGCAAGGAGCGGGTGGCGCTATGTGCAAAACCCCTGCCCTTGCCAAAGAAATTATTCACGCAGTAAAAGAAGGTGCACCAAAGATCGCCGTGAGTGTTAAAACACGACTTGGCTTCAATAAGATTATTACAGAAGAATGGATTCCTTTTTTACTTGAACAACAGGTCGATGCATTAACCATTCATGGACGAACAGCAAAACAACGATCAAATGGTTCTGCTAACTGGGATGAGATCGGTAAAGCAATTGCGATGCGCGACACTATTGCTCCCGAAACCGTTATTATCGGTAACGGTGACATTAAAAGTTACAAAGAAGCACTGTCAGCGCATGAAATGCACCATGTTGACGGGGTAATGATTGGACGAGGAGTCTTTTCAAATCCGTGGGTCTTTGAAAAAACCGTTACTCCGGTTCATCGTGATCGCACTGAATACATTGCAGTACTCAAAAAGCACTTAACGCTGTATGTCGACACCTGGGGAGTAGATAGACATTTTGACATTATGAAAAAGTTTTTCAAAATGTATGTGAATAATTTCCCCGAGGCTGCGCAGTTAAGAGCAGTACTTATGGAATGTTCAAATAAAGAAGAAGTATTGGAAGCGCTTTCTAAACGCGGACTTTAACTTACAAACCAGCAGCGTTTAATCCTTGATTCATCGTTTTTACTTGAATGCCTGAATTATTTACATATTGCATTTGTGCAATGAAATCAGCGAGTGGGGTATCAAATTGAGTTAGGTTATTTTCAGCAACTCTGTGGTAAACGAGAATTAACCATGACTTGTCTTGAACTGCTTGATCAATCCAACTCTTAAATTCTGCAAATGTGGTTGTAACCTGCATGTTCTGTACTTTAAGTCGATATTTATCTTTATTTTCAACTGTGTTAAATCCTTCATCAGTCGGCCGATGAGATCGGTATAAAGGCTTAATTGCATTCAATACTGTGTCATTGTACGCACCGTATGGTGATGCAAAGTTTAATACATTCCCCACGCCAACTAAGCTCTCAAGATAAGCCTTCGAATTTGTTAATTCAAAGTTAAGATCCGTAGTATTCAACAAAGGAAGAGATGGGTGAGTTACTGTATGCCCACCAATTTCATGACCTTGGCTGAACATTGTTTTAACAGCAGTAGGACCAGAAATATTGATTGGCCCAACGAGCGGGGTGTTTTCAAGATACGTTGTAGCAAAGAAGAAGGTTGCTTTATATCCATAGCTATTTAAAATCGGGAGGGCTGTAAGAGAATCATCTTCCCAACCATCGTCAAAAGCCAAAGTGACCATTGGCTGACTAAAACCTTGCGGTGTTGTGCGTGCCAAAGAATGAGCATCTGTTTGCAATGACCCGTTTGATCGTAATAAATGAAGAACAGTTACATGCTTTACACGAGCTGGAACTTGGAATGCTTCAGAGTATTTCTTCCATGATGAAGAGGCTGGTGCGCGCTTTAATTCGAGGAAATAATTTGTGTCATCAGTGTATGTAAAATGGACAACGACGTTTGTTTCTACATTTGATTTGTACCAATCAGTATATGTGTAGGTCTCACCTGGCTGAACTGTAATTGGTTCAAAATACCATTTTGCATCCCCGTCAACATAATTTGAAACTACTGTTTTAATTGATCGATTCCCTGCATATCCTTGGTTTTTGACATATGTAAAGACTGCCGTGTTTTGGCCCCAGTTTTGGGTATGCCATTTGTTTGGAAGATTTGTATTTGTCGCATTCTGAGTTTGCACAGATGGATTTGCAATCATGTTTTGTCCAAGAGGGTTCGTAGGAACCGGAGAGCTTGTTGGTGTCGGTGTAGCTGTCGGCGTTACGGTTGGGGTTGCTGTTGGGGTCGCAGTAGGCGTTACGGTAGGGGTCGGAGTAATGGTTGGTGTAGGTGTAGGCGTTACGGTTGGGGTTGGGGTTGAGACTGATGCATCAGAAAAAACAAAATCGTCAGTGATAAGCCATCCAACTTGTGAGATTAAGTGGAAAATGCTCGCTGTGACTGAATTAGCAGGAGCAACAACGGAGCTTGTGTATTGAGCCCATCCAGTTGATGCTGGTGCTTGAGGAAGCTCGATATAGTTTTGAGTATTATTTGCCAAATTAAACATCATGACGATGCGACTTGGGATGTTTGATTGATAAAAGCTTGATACTGTATATGTTTTCCCTGGGGTCACAGGCTGCGGATCAAACCACCATTTTGCATCTCCATCGGTATAGCTTGTTAACTCAACTCGTGCGGCTCGTGAACCCGTGTGGGCACTTAAAATGTGCGAAAACAAGGCTGTATTCGTACCCCAACGACCAGTGTTCCAATTCAGAGGTTTTGTTGTATCTGTTGGGTTTACAGTTTCAAATGAAGCGTTTGGAACAAGATTTGGACCTGCGGCATTTGCAAAGTCGATGGAATGCAACCCGATCAGGGCAGAAACAGTGATCAAAATGATTGCAATAACACGCTTAAACATAGGTCGATTCAGGAATCTTATAATATACTAATATAATTGCAAGAGGGAAATTTAAAAATGAAGAAAAAACAATCAATGCCCGACTCGTTTTAGAACGGATACCCTTTTGCTCCGTTTACACCCTTCAACGCAGAAATTTCGCCTGCGAGTGAGTATGTGTGGCCGATTAAAAACGCATAGAGCATGTGCACTAATGGCTTCTTGCCCCATGATCCTAAATCAATTTCTTTCTCTAAGTCTTCCTCTTTTAGTGAATCCACATACTGGGCAGTTGTATCAAACACTGCTTTGGCATACTCTTTCATTTGCGGGAAGTTAATCTGAACACTCTTGCCCCACTTGGTATTATTTTCGCTCCAATGGTCATCCATCGCAGGCATCGGTTCACTGGCACCAGTTTTATCCTTCCATGTTGTTTCATACAGCGGAGATTTCCCTTGCAACATTCCTTGAACGATTACATCTTCAGAAAATACGAGGTGTGCATAGGTTGCGCCCAATGGATGAGAGAGACCACCCAAATCTTTATGAAGATGTTCCTCTGCGATGTCATTTGCAGTAGATTCAAACGTTTCCCGTGCGTGTTTTAATTCTTCTTTCAGTACTTGAAGCGCCGTAAGCATAGAATTTTAGTATAGGCGTTTTTGTGCAATATGGCTACTTTTACTTACAATTTGCACAAACTCCAAAAAATTCAATGAGGTGTCTTTCTACCGTAAATTGAGAGTTCTTTTGTACTGCTTGAATCAATGAATCCTCATCAACAATGATATCCTCAATTCCACCACAATTGTTGCAAACTAAGTGATGGTGACAGTGAGCGGTAATTATTTCAAATCGAGATTTTCCTTCACCAAACGATATTTCTTGCAGTATTCCCTTTTCTTTCAAAAACCAGAGTTCACGATACACAGTGGTTCTATTGACGTGGACATTTCGTTTAGTCAGTATTTGTTTCACTTCGAGTGCACTCAAGGGTTTATGCTGCGACTGAAATAAATTTACTATCTCTTTACGGGCTTTGGTGAGACGGTGTCCCTCTAGAGCCAATGTGCGAAGTACATCCATAGTGAGGACATCTTAACGCAACACTGTTGCGATCGCAAGAAAATTCAGAAGGGAATTGTCACTTTGGCAGATTTTCCTTTGTGGACGGACACCTTTACCGGAAAGACACGATCTTGCGTGCGCTCCTGTCCTTTTATATGAAGAAAATAAGTATCAGAAAACAGCGAGATTGAAAACGTATTATCCTCACGAATGGACACTGACTTCAAAGCAGATTCAGGGCAGGTAAGGTACCAGTACCCGCCTTTCTCGATAACTTTTCCTTTCGTGATGGGGCACGCATAGAGGGTTTGGTTTTGAAGCGAAGCACCAGTTATTGTTCCATCAATGGAGCCACGGACGGGGTTACTATCTATCGGAACATAAGTTGCCTCAAGCTGCGGAACCTGACTATCTAAAATAGGTGTCACTGGTTCAAGCGTTTCGATCTCAATAGGATTTGCAATTTTATAAAAAACAACACCTCCAAAAACAAAAAGACTAAACACTAGTGCAGCTATCGGCAGCTTAGGGTTCATTCTTCTATCTTATTCTTCAACAATCAGTTTTCCAATCTGACCGTTTTTTCTATGCTGACCAACTGAACAGTAATATTCAAATGTTCCAACTTTATCTGCAGTAAACTCAACAGTATTGGTATTTCCGCTCTGTGTGATTGGTATTTTTACGTTGAGTTCATCAATAATAAAGTCATGCATCATGTCATCACTTGTCATAACAATTTTTACAGTCTCACCTTTTTTGACGGTAATAACATTTGGCTTGTAATAAAACGCCCCTGCATTTACTTGTACTGTTCGAACGTTACCCGCATCCGTTTGGGTGTCTGCGCTCGCTGTTCCTTCTACTTCAGGAGTTGCGGTATCTTCCGTGACCATCTGATCAGCGGTGCTGTTTGATCCTGTGGTTCCTGTATTCATTCGAAGCAAGAAAAATCCGGCAACGAGTACAACGAGGGCAATAGCGCCAATCATCATAGGATTAACGGATTTAGGTTCAGAATTTGAGGTCTGGGTTACTTGTGTTTCTTCATTCATAATTCTCCACCTCCTTCGTGCATATTATATGTATCGGCTTTAACTGAGAAAGACTTGAGAGAATTCAAAGATATTAGTACCCAGCAGGTTCTTTAATAAGAATGATTTTAATTCGATTAGGGTTTGGTTCCCTATTCATTATGAGTAGCTTAGAGACAAAACTCCCTTCAACTCCATACGCTTTATGTGCTCTCTCTGATTCTAAAGGCAAAACGTATTCATAAATACGTTTGATTCCTTCATCGACATTCTTCACAATTTTTTGTGCACCCACTACCCAAATTACGTGATCAGCACTATAAGCATACCCTGGAAGTTGGCTTCCGGTGTTTGATGCAATTATCACTTTTCCGTCCTCTGTTACAGCGTGCACACTTCCAATAACATACTCCGGTGCTGCACCAAGCCTTTGCATTTCTCGGTGATCAGTTTCGCGGTTCATTTCAGCGAGTGCTTTTTTTACGGCATTATATTTTCCAGACTCTTCGATAACCTCAGTAATTCCTGTTTCATGAAGCGTTACTGAAGTTGATGTCATAACCTCGGCTCCTTCAGGAATCATTGCAAGCGCGACATCTTTAGCCTGAACCAGACTTTCGACTATCTGAGTGTCAAATCCATTATCTTTTAACGCAGCTTGTACTTTTTTCAATGTAGTGTCGTCTGCTACCGTTTTAAAATTCATAGTGGTATTATATGCATACTAAGTTACTTATTAGCTAGTACCCACTTTAATGTAAGTGACTTACTACATTGTTACTATGAAAAATGCGCACGAACCAACAAAATGTCTCAGCGTCAAAGCAACGCTAAAAGTAATTGGAGGCAAGTGGAAACCATTAATCTTATTCGTACTCGGAAACAAGAAATTGCGATTTAGTGAACTTGCCAGAGGGATTAACGGCATTACTCAAAAGATGTTAACGCAACAATTAAAAGAATTGGTTAATGATGGGCTTATTGCACGCACTGCATATCCTGAAGTTCCACCACGTGTTGAATATGAAGTCACCCCATTTGGAAAAACGCTTCTTCCTATCTTCAAAAGTATGGATGAGTGGGGAAAACAATATGAGAAAAGACAGGCAGAAACTGCTTGAGTACCTTTATTTCCTTACAATCCGGTAAATCTTGTCGTCGCCATCCCGAGGAGAGCCACGACCGTCACGATTACTTGTTGTAAAATAAATATATCCATCTGGCCCTTGTTGCACATCTCGAATGCGGCCAAATTCAACGCCCGGAAGCAATCCATAGGACAACACCTTACTTGGGTTACTTTGCTCCACAACAACACGCATAATCCCTTCACCTCTCAATCCTCCAAAGAAGAAATTGCCATAGAACTGTGGGAATACCCGTCCTGAATAAAACATTCCAGAAGCAGGAGCAAATGCCGGCGTAAACAGTATTTTAGGTGAGACCATTCCATCTTTTGTCTTTTCGTGGGAGACAACCGGCCATCCGTAGTTAGCTCCAGCTTCAATCACGTTCACCTCATCTCCACCGGGAGGTCCGTCATTGCCCGAAGGACCATGTTCGGTTGAGTACAACACATTGCTTTGTGGATACCAATCAAGTCCCTGCGGATTCCTGTGACCCAGGCTATATACTGGTGAACCTGGGAATGGATTGTCTGTCGGGAATGTTCCATCATTGTTTATACGAAGAATTTTGCCGGCAAAGATGTCTTTGTTTTGTGCTTGTTCCTTTTTCCCTGCATCACCTACTGTGGCATAGAGCTTTTTATCAGGTCCAAACCGCATCCTACACCCTACATGAAGTGGTGCAGCTGGAATTTTTTCTATTAAAACCTTGTCTCTACTTACACTTTTTCCGTTATCCTTCAGCCGTTCAATTTTTAAGTAGAGTTGATCATCTGCTTTATAACCCAGGCAAACATATAAATACTTATTGCTTGTATAGTCTGGATCAATGGCAAGCCCCATTAACCCGTCTTCGCTTTGTGCCGTTACTTCATCAAAGGTCAGCAATGGTTCGGGCGTGAGCACCTTATTTTCAATCGACCGAAGCTTTCCTGAGCGCTCGGTAACAACTACCCGTGTTTGATCTGTAAATACCATTGCCCATGGGGTGTTCAATCCTCTGGTATACTCTTCAAATTTAAAGGCAACCTCTTTCGGTTCTTTTGTTTGAATATACGGGTTTGCGGTTGCGAGATTAACTGTTTCACCAGGAGCAGGAAGGTTCGGGATTGAAGTAATAAGCGGTCTCTGATTTCGAACAAGAAAAATAATACCAATAATTGCAATAATTCCAATGAATAAAAATATTTTTTTCATATATTTAAGAGCCTTCGCACAAATCCAATAAATCCTCCACCTTTTCGCTCGGTATGTTTGTTCCCATATCGTTCATAAATCGGGCGTGACCAGACCGTCAGTATGACCCATTCTTTTCGATCGTTTTGCTTTGCGACAACTTCCAGTTTTTCATTTCCGTATGTTTTGTAATATATCCACGCACCTTGCGTTTTTGCATACCGACTCTGTTCCGGCCTTTGAAATGTTGCCCATGCATCCCCCTGTCGAATGCCTCGTTGAGATAAGCGTTGCAATGCATGCTTTGTCCAGATAACACCACCAAAATGCGGATCCATACGATATTTATGTTTGACGAGGCTTAATAAGCTGTAATAATTCTGATCCGAGTGAGTATGCTTCCGCACGTATAAAATGTTCAACGTCTTGTGACATTCTTTGTGCCAGATACGTAAGAATACTTGTGTCGTGAGGATGATCAGTCAGTTTTGTGAGAAATTCTTTGTGGTGATGCTCAGGGAGTTTTTCTAATATACACCCTACAACCCGATGATGTACGATCTCGTCGATCAAATGATAGAGCTCCGCACGCTCATCAGGGTCTTTGACGTGTTTTTTTAATTCCTTCTCGACTTCAGAGAGATCAAGGAGGTGGTCATAGAAAATGCGGCTCATGTAAATTTAATTATACGACACTGGACCAAGCGGTATCTCGTTATGCGGGTCATCAACAAAGAAAAAGACGACCGAACCCTTCTTATATCGCTCGCCACCCAAGTGATTCATAACTGCAGGACTTCCTCCAAATTGCTTTCCAGTCCAAGCTGCAGGCCCCGCATCAGCGATTGCAGCCACGACCGCATTTCCATTGGTGGTATTTACGATTAGGACCTTTCTATATTTGTACCAATCTCTCAAATATCGAGTACGAACATTCCAATCAGGCAAGTACAGCGTTTGCGCAACTGCGTACCATTTCTCAGTTTGCACAAGCTCTGGAGTCATCGCTTCCTTTGAGGGTGCAAAATACCCCCATGCACCAAGTCCTGGTGCCATACCTTCATCTAGTTTTGTTAAATCGTGTTGATCAATAGTATCTCCCGGATATCGTCGCAAATGTTGCTCGGCCCCAATATATCCATATGTCGTATTTAAGTGTTCTCCTTCAAGTGTTGCCTTTGCAGGAACCTTTAGCGTTTCTTTAAAGAGAGCTTCAAGTGCTTTTTCTTCAGTTCTTTCAAGTGGACGAGGCTTTTCTGGCAAGATACTCTTTAAGCCGTCCATTAGTTTCACGTACGGAGAAAACGCTGGCATTGGAGTAGCTTCAGGTGCAATCATTTTATTCATTTCGAGTTCAGTTCGAGGAAGATATGCAACAGTTGACGGCTGAGCGAGGAGAAGGGTTCCATACATCATTCCAGCTCCTAAAAGTTTTGCAGAGTGTTCTCGAATTTTAGGGAGCGAAACACCTTTTGAGTGTAAAAACTGTTCGGCTGCTTGGTATTTCTGGGAAAATGAGTTACGAGTCTCGAGATTTTTTACTTTCAACTTTGCTCTAATGAAGTCTGAAGCAATCGGTGTGGCAGGATCCATGTTTTATTCTACCCCAAGTTTTTCAATTGCGTGTAGTAAACGTTTCATTACTACATCTTTGCCCAATATGACCATGCTGTCATTAAGCGGCGGAGTGATTTTTTGTCCACTCACAGCAATGCGCAAATCCATAAAGAAGTCTGATGCTTTAAAAGCGTTAGTTCCAACAGCTCCAGTCAGCGCACTTCCAATTGCATCAACATCCCATTCAGGTGATTGATTTAGAGAATCGGATGCTTCAGATAAATGTTTTCGAACGTTTTGACTGAATAATGAGGTATCTATTTCAGGTTCTGAGAAGAAAAACTGTGCAAGTGACATGAAATCAGTAAGTTTTTTCATACGTTCTTTCACGAGAGGTGTTATTTTACCCAATAAAGCCACATCGACTCCTTTAGGGGCGTATTTAACCAACAATTGAGTAAGTTCTTCGTTCGATTTTAGTTTTATGTATTGGAGATTGAACCATTCGAGTTTTTTTCTATCAAATGCGACTAAATCTGTTTTATGGATTTTATTAATATCAAAAACTTTTACAAACTCATCAAGTGTGTACATTTCTTGCTCCCCTCCGGGGTTCCATCCAAGAAACATCAAAAAGTTCAGTAATGCTTCAGGTAAATATCCTTCGTCTAAAAACTCCTGAGCAAACACTGCTCCGAAGCGCTTAGAGAGTTTTTTATTGCCACCCAACTCCTTTAAATTTGGTAGATGAATATGTGTAGGCATGTCCCATCCAAATGCTTCATAGAGCAGAACATGCTTCGGTGTTGAAGGAAGCCAATCGTTTCCTCGCATAATATGCGTCACATTCATCAAATGATCGTCAATAACAACTGCAAGTTGGTATGTTGGAAACCCATCAGATTTCAGAAGTACTTGATCATCAAGATCATTACTACTAATTTCAATATGACCAAATACAAGGTCATCAAACGCAATTTTGCGATTATCAGGTACTTTTAGGCGGATAACATACGGAGTTTTTGCTTGTAACTTTTCCTGTATTTCACTTTCACTCAAATGCAGACAGTGTCTGTCATATTTAGTTGTTGGCATACCCTTTGCCTGCTGCTCAGCGCGCATTTTCTCAAGACGTTCAGATGTACAGAAACAATAGTATGCAGCGCCTTTCTCAATCAGCTGCTCTGCATGTTCTTTATAAATAGGAAGCCGTTCTGACTGAAATATTGGTCCTTCATCCCAGTTGAAGCCGTAATCTTTGATGACTTGTAAAATGCGATCCGTTGCACCTTCTACAAACCGAGTGCGATCAGTGTCTTCAATACGAATAATAAACTTCCCTTTTTGCTGTCGCGCATAAGCCCAATTGTAGAGAACTGTACGGATGTGCCCAATGTGGTATTCACCCGTTGGACTCGGCGCCATTCGTGTTATGACTGAATTCTTGCTCATATTGGCTAGATTGTATCATAGGCTTGAGACTTCGAACGAAGAATGCCACAATACCAATATGGCTGCTAACCTCACGACAGTTGCGATTTCCACACGGAAAGTTATCCGCTATGGGGTGCTGTTTATCTTGCTTATGATTGTTGCTCGAGTCGTCGTCGGAATTGGTGTAAACGTGTATACCGCAGTCGTTCCAAAGCCGACAGCTGCACCAACTGCACGATTTGGGCCACTTCCTGCACTACCGTTCCCCAAACCGAACCAAGAGCTTCCAGCGCTCACAATTTCTGTAGAAACTACAACAGGAACGCTTCCCACCTTTGCGACACAAGGGAAAGTATTCTATATGCCTGGATATACAACAAACTTATTCTCCTTTGATAATGCGCTTAAAAAAGCACAATCACTAGGTTTCGATGGCACTCCACTTCAACTTTCTGAAACACTCTACCGATACACCAGTGAGAGAGCCCCAGCTACATTGGAAATGAATATTGTGACAAGTGCGTTTTCTATTAGCTACAATTTAGCTGCAAACCCATCGCCCCTTGCTCAGGTACCACCAGTTCCTGAAGCGGCTGCCAATCTAGTAAAACAATTACTCTCAGCGTCTGGCAATCTTCCAGAGGACCTTTCAACAGGAACCTTTGATAGCGAATTTTTACGAGTTGAAGGACAGAACCTTGTACAGGCACTTTCACTTTCAGAAGCCAATTTCGTGAGAATTAACTTAAGACGAAGAGAATATGACAAATTAAAGCCAGTAACGGCAGATCCAAAGAAAGGTACTGCCTGGTTCATCGTTTCAGGTGACAGTGATAAGGCAAAAAGTATTATTGCGGCACAATACCGCTATTACCCAATTGATGAGAAAAAATTCGAGACATATACCTTAAAAACAACGAGTCAAGCGCTTGAAGATTTGAAAGCAGGAAAGGGATATATTGCGAATTTGGGTATTAATAAAGATGGAAACGTTACGATACGAAATGTTTCGCTCGCATATTACGATGCAGAAACTGAGATGCAATTTTATCAACCGGTATTTGTATTCACTGGAGATCGGGACTTCGTGGCATACGTTCCTGCAGTTACTGATCAATTCTACGGAAAGTAACTACCAATTCGTTTTTGTATAAATCCAATCAATCAACATTTTAGTTTCTCCAAATCGATCATCACTTCCAAAGAGGGAAATGACAATAGGATGGTCCTCTCGAACCACGTAAGTCACCAAATTCTCATGAGCAGCTTCAGTCCACCCTGTTTTAATACCCATAACACCAGGAATCGTTGCAAGCAGTGCATTAGTTGAAGACAAGTAATGAGCGCGTTTTCCATCAGCACTCATAAGTGTTGCTTTGGTTGTGCCAACCATTTGTCTAAGAACTGGTTTATTCATAACCTCAAGACCGAGGAGAGACATTTCCCGCGCTGTACTTAAATGCCCTGCTTCATCAAGTCCGGTTGGATTTTTGAAATTTGTCTTTGTCATTCCTATCTTTCGAGCCTTCATGTTCATTGTTTCGATAAAGGCTTCTCTGCCAAGCGGATATACGCGAGCAAGTACTTCAGCTGCGTCATTCGCCGATTCGACCAGTGTTCCATATAAGAGGCTCTCAATAGTCATTTTTTCACCTGAAAACAAATCCATTTTCTGCCCTTGAATCGTAAAGTACGGGACTGTCACAATCATGTCAGGTTCATATACTTCAGAGGCGACAAGCGCCGTCATCATTTTTGTGGTTGAAGCAGGTGGAATGAGTTGATCAGCATTTTTATAAAAAAGTGGTGCATGAGAATGGATATCATAGACATACAGCGCTTTTGCTGTGGTATATGGAGGCTCTTCGGTAAGAACCGCACGTTTAGGGATTGGGGTAGCGATATCTTGAGCGTTTGAAATATGCGGAACGATTACCGGGGATGTTTTTGTTTGATTCACATATACTAAGGCCACGCACAAGATAAAAAGAGTAGAAGAGAGTATGAGCAGCTTCATAGGTTACGCTTTATCCTGAAGGGTGGCGAGCCGAACGTCAACTCGCTCCATGTCTCGGGGGAAGAGGGAGGCGCGTCGAACGTTGTCTAGCTCAAGAATTTTCATTGTGACTCGTTCCAATCCAAACGAGAATCCCCCTTCAGGTGGCATACCGAATTTAAATGCTTGTAAGTACAATTCAAAATCCTTTGGATTCATATTTCGACTCGTAATGGCCGTGACCAGTTCATCATAATCATGAATTCGTTGACTTCCACTGCTAATTTCAATGCCTCGGAACAATAAATCAAATGACAAGCTGAATTCCGGATCCTCAGGATCAGGCATTGTATAAAAAGCGCGTTTCTTCGTTGGGAAATGGGTAATCGTTACAAAGTCGGAGTCATGCATTTCAAGCGCCCATGCACAAATTTCTCGTTCATCTTCAGGATTTAAGTCTTGTTCTTTGGTTACATCTCGACCTGTTCTTTCTTTAATAATTTCTTGTGCCTCTCGTAACTTTAACCGTGGAACCTTGGTTGGAACCTTCGGGTGATCAATCCCATACAGCTTAAGAACATCTGGTTGCATTTCAGCCGCATACTTAATCATGCCTGTCCCTACATGCTCCAATGCATCAAGGAGCTCAGGGAACTCGAGAAAACTAAATTCACAGTCCATCTGTACAACTTCTGACAAATGGCGGGTTGTCACAGAAGGTTCTGCTCGATATACGTGAGAAATAACATAGACGCGCTCAAAAGCCCCCGCCGTTATCTGCTTATAAAGCTGTGGACTTTGAATTAAGAAGGCTGAGTGTTCGTAATATTGCACTTTAAATACTTCAGCTCCACCCTCAGTGCTACTTGCTGCAACTGTTGGAGTGAATACTTCCATACATTCCATTTCTTCCGCTGATTCTCGAAACCCTTGAGCAACTGCGGCTTGGAGACGAAAGATTGCTTGTTCTCGACTATGCTTTAACGTAAGTGCTCGCCAGTCAAGTAGCGTAGGCAGTTCTAAATTCAACTCCTTCTGCCCCATATCAAAAGGCATCTCGTGAGCTGCATGTAATACTGTCGCAGTTTCAATTTGCATTTCAATTGTCCCAGTTACGATTTCTTTGTTCACGAGTTTTTCGGGACGAGCGACAATAGTTCCTTCAAGTGAAACTGCACTTTCAACGGGGATTTTTGTGAGATTGACTCCCACACATTGAATGATACCGGTGTGGTCACGAACATCAATGAAGGTGATTTTCCCGTGATCGCGCACCGTTTGAGCCCATCCTTTAATGAGTACTTTTTGTCCAACTGCCTGTGGGGTTTCTGAAATGCGAGTACGATTCATGCGGCTAGTATATCACTATTTCTTGTGGAAATAGCGGTTTATTTGGCGCCGTGCAGTTGTCGTAACAACTGAGTCGAGCCAATGTTGACTTGGTTCGTGTATATTCTTACTCTTCAAAATCTCTACAACGTCGCCACTTTTCAGATGATATGTCAGTGGAACAATTTTTCCATTAACAAGCGCGCCCTGAATGTAGAAGCCAAGCTTCGTGTGAACTGCAAATGCGAAGTCCACTGGTGTTGCTCCATTTGGCAAGTCGTACACGTCTCCATTTGGTGAAAAGACGAAATTGCGATGCTGAAACGCATCAAACTTAACAGCTTTTAAAAATTCTTCTGAATCAGTCATTTGATCTTGCCAAGAAACAAGCTCTTTTACCCATGAGAGCTTTGTTGCATTCGCAGTCGCAGTCCCTTTTTCGAGTGCCTCTGACTTTGCCCCATGTGACTTTGCTTCAGAATATGCCCAGTGCGCAGCAGCACCATTTTCTGCTTCTTCGTGCATCTGAAAGGTTCTAATTTGCACTTCAACAATACGCCCCCCAGGTCCAAAGACCTTGGTGTGAATAGACTTGTATCCATTCGGCTTCGGTTGTGCAATAAAGTCAGAAATTCCCAAGTGTGGAACTGGTTTATATAACGAATGCACAATTCCCAACGCAGCGTAGCAATCGCTCACCTTTGGAACAAGTACCCGAAGGGCAACAATGTCATGAATTTTCATAAAATCGCCTTCGATCTCTGCTCGGGAGAGCTTTCTCCAGAGTGAATACAGATGCTTCTGGCGTCCGTATACTTTCCCTTCTATTCCCTCTTTCTGTAATGATGATATTAGTGCTGATGTCATTTTTTCAGTATGCTCAGACGCTTCCCGATAAAATGGTTCTGCCCCCGACACAACTGTTTTATATTCTTCCGGGTACAAATAAGGGAAAGCGAGATCCTCGAGCTCAGCTTTCACCGACCCCATTCCAAGTCGCTCAGCAAGAGGAGCAAAGATTTCGAGTGTCTCGCGGGCAATTCTCTTTTGCTTTTCAGGAGGAAGTGCCGCAAGGGTTTGCATGTTATGCATGCGATCAGCCAGCTTCACGAATACCACTCGTAAGTCTTGAGCCATAACGAGAATCATTTTGCGCAATGACTCCACGAACACGTTCTGGGTGCTACCTTTTAAGCGAAGTGCTGAGACCTTTGTCACACCATCAACGAGCGTCGCTTCATCCTCTCCAAAACGCTCTACGATATCTTCCCGGGTTGCCCCGCCATCTTCAATCGTGTCGTGGAGGAGGCCTGCGATAATCGTGGTCGTATCAAGATGCCAAGAGACTAAAATTCTTGCTGCCCTGAGCGGATGAAAAATGTAGAGTTCCCCGCTTTTCCGCAACGTTTCTCCGTGGGCTAGTTTCGTAAATTCCCAAGCCTGTTCCAGGCGTGATAAATCCTCCCGTGTTCGATCAGTTAACAGGGAGAGCAATTGTCTGAACTCACGATCAGCTTGTTGTTTACTCATGTGTCTTAAAATCCTTAATTAGGAGCTCTGTCTTCGTGGTTCCATTCCACGTATTTTGATCAATACTATACACCACATCAAGCACACTTCCCACTTTTGGTTTCGATTCGAACTGTTCTATTCGAAAAATGAGCCCTTCAAATCGATCTCCATCTTGATCAAGTAATACCTTTACATGAGCTGCGGCTTTCCCAAGCGGCTTGACGGCAAGCACTTCAACCTTTGCTGTCATAAAAACTGGCTTGGGATTTCCGCTCCCGAATGGCTCCATTTGAGACAGCGCTGTGACTAATTCTGGAGTAATCAATTGAAACGGAAGCTCACAGTCAATCGGTAACTCCTTTGCATGTAAATCTGCAATCTCAATGGTCTTTTCAACATATGCGCTGAATGCCTTAATAAATTCAGGCAACTGACTGACGGAAACACTTAATCCGGCGGCCATCTCATGGCCTCCAACACTTAATAACAAGGGTTCAAACTGTCTGAGAGCCTCAGTGATATGAAATCCTGGGATTGATCGTGCTGAACCTTTTGCATGCGCTTCCCCAACTGCAAATACAATAGACGGCCTCCCTGTTTCTTCAACCAACCGTCCAGCTGCAAGCCCAATAACACCTTCATGGAAATTGCCTTGAATAATGCTAATCTTTTGAGACTCAACTACTTGCGTTCTGGCTAAATCAATTACTTCTGTCGTAACAGATTGTCGTTTTGTATTTAGTTCAGAAAGCATGTGTGCAATCTCCAAAGCCCGGCCTTTTTGATTCGTACAAAGTAATCGAACAACTTCTAGTGCATGGGCAAGTCTTCCTGCGGCATTCATTCGTGGACCCAATACAAATCCGATTTCATATGCGCCTACTTGAGAAAGAACAATCGCTGAAGATTCGGAAAGCATGCGAAGCCCAATACGTTTTGACCTTCGTACGGCATTAATTCCATGCATGGCTAGTGAACGGTTAATACCCACGAGTTTCATCTGATCCGCAATAGTTGCGATGCCAACAAGATCAAGTGCCTCGTCTATATATTCCCTATCACTTTTCGGAAGCAGTGCATTTGAGACATACCAGGCAACTGCGGTTCCACACATCTTCGTCGTGTGGATCACGATGTCGGCGTTGTTCTTTCCTGCTTTTTCATGGTGATCAGTTACAACTACATCAATCCCGTGTTCTTTCGCATAGCTAATTGCAGTATTTGCCACAATTCCATTATCAACGGTAATAATTAATGAAACAGTTTTATGCTTTTCTTTTATTTTGTCGATTCCTTTCGCTGACATTCCATATCCTTCATCAAATCGATCCGGCACAAAAGGGTAAACAATGAGGCCGAGCCTTGAAAGCGTTTGCCACATAAGTGCGGTTGAACATACCCCGTCGACATCATAATCACCGTAAATAACAACGACTTCTTTCTTCTTTAGTGCTATCCGTATTCGCTTTTTAAATTGACCGATCGCTTGCTCAGAAATTCCCACTTTCTTCAGAGAAAAAGTGGAAGGATGTGGTGGGTTGAAGAATGCTTTTGGGTGTTTGATACCACGACTTTCAAGCAAGCACGTGATCACATTTTCTGGGTTTTTATGTTCAATTTTCCATGCTCTAGGTAACATCGCCTATTCTACCGTATAATCAACATGAAGATGCAAAAGCTTCCTGACGAAATAACTCGAATATTTACCGTATTCAAAAAGGCGAACTACGAAATATATCTCGTGGGAGGTGCTGTACGGGACATTATAATGGGCAGGTCTGTGAATGACTGGGATTTTACGACCAATGCTACTCCTGAGCAAATACAATCTTTGTTCCCTGATAGCTTTTATAACAACGCGTTTGGAACAGTAGGCATTCCTCCCGAAGATCCGCTCTTTGATCCGCATGAAATAACAACCTTCAGAACCGAACAGGGATATTCTGACTTTAGAAGGCCTGATGCCGTTAATTGGGGGAAAACACTTGAGGAAGATTTGTCTCGTCGAGACTTCACCATTAATGCCCTCGCGCTCTCACAAGAAGACAATACTGAAACAATTATTGATCCATTCAACGGATCTGATGATATAAAGCGAAAATTAGTTCGCGCAGTTGGAGATCCAACAGAGCGGTTTAGAGAAGATGCTTTGCGACTTATTCGAGCTGTGCGAATTGCAACACAACTTTCGTTCCAGATTGAAGAAGAGACACTCAACGCGATTAAATCCCATGCGCCACTTATCCATAAAATTGCAAAAGAGCGCATTCATGATGAACTGATGAAGATTATGGGAGCTGAGAACCCAGTCCATGGAGTGGAGTTACTTCGCGAGACGGGATTACTTGAAGAGATATTGCCAGAACTCGAGAAAACATTTGGTGTTGAACAAAAGTCTCCCCAAAGACACCATAAACATGATGTGGGGACACACTTACTCATGTCTCTTAAAGAATGTAAGTCGACGGATCCTATTGTTCGGTTTGCCACACTCATCCACGATATAGGGAAACCTCAAACATTTAAAAAGCAAGACAACGGAGTCATCACTTTCTATAATCACGAGGTTGTTGGCAGCCGTATCGCCAATAACATTACGAAGCGGTTGCGTTTTTCCAAAAGTGATAGTGAGAAAATATTCAAGCTTGTACGATTTCATCAATTTACAGTCGACGAACACCAAACGGACTCTGCAATTCGACGATTCATTAAAAACATCGGATTAGAAAACGTTTCTGATATGCTCACGCTTCGTGTCGCAGATCGTCTCGGCGGAGGAGCTCGTGAAACATCTTGGCGTCTTGAAGAGTTTAAGGAGCGACTTGTTGAAGTGCAAAAAGAACCATTTGCAATAAAAGATTTAAAAATTAATGGAACTGATGTTATGGAGATCCTTCATCTTGAACCAGGGAAGGAAGTTGGGGAAATCCTTTCGAAGCTCTTTAACAAAGTGATAGAGAAAAAAATTGAGAATGACCGAGAAACGCTCCTCCAAGAAGTACACAAATTGAAAGGATGAAGTACGTAAATATTATTGGACGCAAGATTTTTATGCTGTATTGGGCAATTATGAAACCGCTCAATTTAGGAGTCCGGGTGATCGTTATTTATAAAAACGAAGTACTTCTTGTAAAGCACACATATGTTAAGGGTTATTATTTCCCGGGTGGTGGTGTAAGCAAATCTGAGCTATTCGAAACTGCCGCAAAACGCGAGCTATTTGAAGAAGTAGGAATTACGGCTCACGACCTTTCATTGTTTGGTGTTTACCAAAGTGTGAAGGAGAAGAAATATACAACAAATGCCGTATTTATAGTAACACTCCCAAAGAGACCTACACTGGTCATACAAAAATCTGAATTGAGAGATGCTCAATTTTTTTCAACAAAGAATCTTCCAAAAGACATCTCTCCAGGAACGAGACGGAGAATTGCTGAATATCTTGAAGGGAGAGCTCCTCTCGCAAGCGAATGGTAGTTACTTTTGTCTTCTTTTTTGAATTTGTTCCCAGGTAACAAGTACTGGCACAGCAACAAATGGTGACGAATATGTTCCAGAAATCGTTCCTATCATAAGTGCAACCGCAAACCATCGAATAGTGTTTCCACCCAATACGACAAGTGCAATAAGCATGATTAAAATTGTAAATGAATTAAACAATGATCGTTTCATCGTCTCTGAAAGTGCACGGTTGGCAACTTCAGCAACACTTCCTCCATGCTTTCTTCGAATTTCCCGAATACGATCATAGACAACAATGGTGTCATGGACGGAAAAAGACAGTATTGTTAAAAGCGCAGTCACAAAAAGATAATCTACTTCAGCATTAAAGAAGTGTCCGAGCAACGAAAACAGACCCAGTACAATAAACGCATCATGAAATGTCGCGATTGTTGCAGAGATACCAAACTTTACACTTTTAAACTGATAGGCGATCCAAGCAAGAATAACGAATGTTGAAATAAAAATTGCATAGGCAGTTTTTCTCAAGAGCTCACCACTAATTGCCGGTCCTACTTGTTCAAATCTCAACAGAGCAGATTTCTCTCCTCCTATTGCTTTCAAAGAATTGTTAATCGTTTCTTTTTGTTCTTCATTCACTTCCCCAAACTTAAGAATATATATTTTAGAATCACCTGTTTTTTGTACGCTTGTGGGACGGATGTCTTTTTCTTCTAAGGATTTGGAGATTTGTTCAGTTTCAACTGGACTTTCAAATGAATACTCTACGTTCGTTCCTCCAGTAAATTCTACCCCTAAGTTAAAATTCCACTGCACAAAGCTTACGAGCCCAATAAGGAGCACTGATGCGGAAAGTATGAAGTACAGTGGACGGAACTTCATCCAATTAAAGTATGGTTTTTGTGAATCTTGATTTGTCATTTTTTTATAAACAAGCGTAACAAGTTACGAGAAACAAAAATTCCAGTAAATAAACTGATCGCAATACCAAGCGCTAACGTATACGCAAACCCTCGAACCGGACCGGATGTATTCAAAAATGACCAATCGAGAGGATTCGCTAAGACAAACGCTGCGACGAGTGTTGCAACGTTCGCGTCACGAATAGAGTTCCACGCTCGGCCGAATGCAACTTCCAATGCGTTTGAAGTTGAAAGACCTTTTTGCTTCTCTTCTTTAAATCGTTCAAAAATGAGAATGTTTGAATCAACTGCCATACCCACCGATAACAAGAACCCGGTAATTCCAGGAAGTGTCACGACAATAGGAATAATTTTATAAAGGGCGAGAGAGATAAGTGCAAAGATGATAAGGGCAACATTAGCGATGATTCCAAGTCTGCCGTACGCGATGAGCATGAACAAAAACACACAGATAATACCAACGACGCCAGCTTTGACACTTTGATCAACCGCTGCCGTTCCAAGTGTCGCACCAATGGTACGCTCTTCAACAAGTTTCACTGGAATTGGCAGTGCTCCTGCATTTAATTGCACAGATAATTCGCGTGCTTGCTCTAGTGTGAAACCTCCGCTTATTTGTGCACTTCCTTGTGTTATTTTTTCATTCACGACAGGTGCTGAAATGACTTGGTTGTCTAATATAATGGGTATTACTTTACCTATGTTTTTCTCAGTAAGTTCAGAGAATTTCTTTGATCCGTCAGCCGTAAACTCTATCGAAACAACAGGTTTCCCACTTACCTGATCATAAGTAACTTGTGCTGATTTTAAATCAGCTCCAGTTAAGTTTGTCGGGACTAAAGTCTCCTCATTTACCTCTGCAAAAGATAATTGTGCAGTTTGCCCAACTACTGAAATTGCCTTTTTGGTATCTGATACGCCAGGGAGCTCTACCATAATGCGATCCTTTCCTTCAAAGCGAGAGAGCAATACATTCGCCTCTGACACACCAAACAGGTTTACCCGTCGCTCGATTACATTCTTTAAAGAAGCGAGTGCTTCTTCTCTCTTTACTGAATCCATCTGTGCGGTATCTGCTTCAAAGGTAAGACGACTTCCTCCAACAAGATCGAGGCCTAATAGAAGTTCTCGGTCGAATCGGGATTTATACAGGGTTTCGTTTACAACAATCGGAGGGACATTTATTGAAATAGGAATTGCAGAGGGAAGACTAATATATAACGCTGCAATCGCAATAATAAAAATAAGAAGCACCTTTCTGCGAGTGTATTTCATAATTATCCAACAAGCGTTTCCTCATCTCCAACAACCATGACTCTGCTCCCTGCGAGGATTGCAAGAAGAAACGGATCTCGTCGCTTTTTTCTAAAATCAAATTCTTCACGGCTCATAACGGTATAATTTATTTCCCTGCCTCTCTTACTCTCTTCCATTCGGATTAGTGTTGCAAGTTCGGGTAGCACGACATCGCCAACCACTAAAATATCGACATCATCATCTTTGCGTCGATCTTTGTATCGGGCGAATTTGCCACTAAACATGATGTGATTTAATCTCCCGATCTTAGCTCTGTTTGAGATGATAGCTGCACCGAGTCCAGTTGCTTTTGCAACCAAAGAAATTAAATCTCCGTACATGGGGTAATCATTTCTGACCCAATAATAGACGCGGTTACCGCGTTGTTCTTTTTTGAGGATTCCAGCTTCTTCAAGGCGAGTAAGCTCACGTCTGACTGCGTTAATTTCTTCTTTTACTTCGCGCACGACACCACGTACGTGATACATTTCGTTGGGATTCCCAAAGAAAAGCTCAAGAAGCTTAATACGAACTTTAGATGTAACAATGTCTCCTAGGTCTGCCATAAAATTTTCTACAAGGGCAGGCAGATTTACTTAACACTTATTGTATTATCTGATGGAATTGCTTCTATCCAGATAACACCTCGAACGAATTGTATCTCTTTACCAGATTTATCGTAGTAAATCGTCCTGTCGTTCAAAGTAGCACGTTTCCAAGTACCTTCAAGCATCTGGCCGTTCATGAAATACTGAGCCTTGCCAGTTCCAAGGTTCTCATAATACATATGATACTCCTTATCGACTGGACCTTTTTCAACGACGTATTGGAATACTATGTTTTTCGCTGAAAGCTGTGATTTCGTCTCCATATCCATATGAGGCTCACTTCCATGTGATCGCAAATATTGGTTTTGCGTAGGGTCATACTTCCATACGACGTTATAGTCTGGTTTATTCTTCCAAAATTCAAATGAGATTTCAGTGGCTTGCGGTGTTGCGGGTGCTTCATCAACAAACTTCCATGGCACATACGTTTTATTCCAAGCAACTCCTTCACTGTTCTTCGCACCAAATCCACGCTTAATTCCTTCCTCATACAATTTATCAGTTGAACCCATAAAGGTATGTTCCATAGCAGCTCCAGGAATTCGTTCTGGGTCTCGCCACATAATTGGATACCCTACGCTTGTTCCACCATCCATATCATTACCACCGGCGTACCGCCATTTAAAATCTGTAAGCAACTGAAATGCATCAACTTCCTTTGCCACCTGACCGACTGCCTTTCGACCATTAGGAGCCTTATTGTCAATGTTATTAGCCCCACCGACGTGTACAAAGATTGGAGTCAGCCCGTATTCATATGCCCATTTCGCAAAATAC
Source organism: Candidatus Woesebacteria bacterium UBA5941 (assembly GCA_002430735.1). Taxonomy (GTDB): domain Bacteria; phylum Patescibacteriota; class Microgenomatia; order UBA8517; family UBA8517; genus UBA5941. The sequence goes on from DJCV01000003.1 coordinate 27,761, forward strand.
ACGCGAACGCTGCGCACTGGTCCAATACGAACATCTCCAGAGGCTGTTCCACAATAAAATATTCCAAGAAACCGAGTGATTCCGCCTTCTGCAACAGCTTCATAGACAACATCTGCTTTAGATAATCCTGATTGTGGACGTGAATCTGTGTGGTTTTCAATGATTGCAGCAATCGGACGTCGATTCTCCCAAATACCTCGTTCAACGGTTGAGTATTTGGCCCCGTTAATTGGGCACTCCTCAGTTTTTGGTAAACCTTGGTCAATTTTTGATCGAGCTGACCCAAGCTCTGAAGAAGAAACAACCGCTACTTGGTTAGAAGAAGGGGATGTCTTTTTAAATACCAAATACGACAAAGCGGAGACAATTAAGTACACACCAATTAATGATAAATAGAGAGTTGTTTTAGATTTTTTTTCCGTCATACCTTCATAGCTAATTGTATCGCTTTCTTCTCTTCTGTGGATAGTTCAATTTCGCTTCGTCCTCGCACAATCGTTTTTGTATATGTATGGGAGCGATCATTTGTATGGATATTTGTTAAAACTACTCCAGATCCAACTCCATCTAATAATGCTATTACAAAGCTTTGTTCAAAGTCATCTTTACCAAACGGATTGAAGCGAACAAGCGATACTTTTTGTATATGTCTCGTTTTCTCCTGATCTATTCGAGCAATTTGTTTATAGATGTCCTCAAATTCTTTCTTTGTGCCAGTTTGTGCTTTTACGAGTGCACGCAAAACCTCGCTAAGCGAACCGCTCTTTACCCGTGCTAACGCATCAAACGACTGTTGCGTTTTACGCAACTGAATCGTCAGATAAATACACCAGGCACTTAGAATTACTGTAATGAACAAAAACACTTCCACGTTGAGTAAAATTTCAGCTCAAATAGTCTAGACTATTTAGCTTTTGGCTGTCAATGGTAAAATGCCAAGACATGAACCAATATAAGCGGGCTTTGGATATTTTTGAAGCACGATATGTGCTCGTTCCCCTTGAGATTTTTGCAAATGATCCTTATAAGAGTTTAGTTGCAACCATGATGTCAGCTCGTACAAATGATGACACTACGGTTGTTGCAGCTGAGCGTCTTTTTAAAAAGGCTCCAACGATCACCTCACTTGCAAACCTAAGCGAAGATGAGATTGCACAACTGGTTTATCCTGTGGGGTTCTATAAAACGAAGGCTAAACACCTAAAACTTCTCGCGCAAAAGATTATTGCTGATTTCAAAGGCAACGTTCCCAAAACACGAGAAGAACTTATGTCGCTTCCTGGCGTCGGACGAAAGACTGCAAACCTAGTACTCAATCGTGCGTTCGGGATCCCTGCTATTGCGGTGGATATTCATGTGCATCGCATCACAAACTTGATGGGATGGGTACACACAAAAACGCCAGAGAAGACAGAAATGGCGCTTATAGCATCGGTACCAAAGGAATATTGGAGCGATATAAATAGGCTCATTGTCAGTATTGGAAGGCAGTTTAGATCACACCAAAAGCTTGAAGAGTTTCTACGATCTCATGATTTGTTGAAGCATTAATATGCTGCAATTGCGACTGCAAATGTATTTTGTGCATAAACGCACCCCCACACATATTCCCCCCCAGTTAACAATTTTTTGTGACCTAATGTGTTTTCCCACAATGAAACTGACTCTTCCGGGGTGCTAGCACCTGATACAAGAAATTCAGATAAGTTGTATTTCTCAAAAATCCATTCTAAATCTGGCCGCTCATCTGGTAGCTTGCTAAACCCTTCATGTCCATCAAGCTTTCCAAGTTGCAATAACTGATTTAAACGAATAGATGCAATGGTACACAATTCATCTCGTTGAGAGAGGGCGCTCACACCAAGCTGGACACGCCGCTTATTCACAGATTCCCAGAGCTGAGGACCATTCCATTCAATAGCTTGAGGCTTAGCGGTAGCGACAGCAGTTTTTGGAGTTGGAGAAGGTCCAGGTGTTGATTTTTTGTATGACACTGCACCATTTCGCACCAAGGCCATGAGGTTATCAATTTCTCCTTGCGACATGTCAGAACCTTGACTATATCCGCGAATAAACCCGATGTCATACGTCCTTTTTAAAAGAACAGTAAACGCAATAATTCCAAGGCTTAAGAAAATAATGTATAAAAATATCCTCATAAATCAAGAGTAATCGTTACTGGGCCATCAAGACTCGTCGTTATTGCCATATAGTTTCCAAAACTTCCTGTTTCAACTACTAAGTCTTTTCGTAATTCGGCAATTAGTAATTCATACAATTCTCGTGCACGTTTCGGTTCTTCTGCTTCTAAAAATGATGGGCGATTTCCATCTTTTGTATTTGCCAACAATGTGAATTGAGACACGACGAGTAGCGGTAATGAGAGGTCTTTTGAAGAGAATGCCATTTTTCCAGAATCATCATCATGTAATCTGATCTTCTTTAATTTGTCTGCAAGCGTGCGAACTTTCTGCTCAGTATCACCCTTTGCAATTCCCACTAAAATAAACAGCCCTCTTTCAATTGAACCTACCACTGCATCCGATTCAACCGCTCGCACACTTGCTGATTTCACGCGTTGGATAACTACCTTCATGTAAGCGTATTGTACCAAACACAGAAAAACCCCACCGGTGAGGTGAGGTCTCTCATGTGGGAGGTGTGTAAGCCAGGTTCTGTTTTTCGTGTGTAAACACACAATCGGTAATCATCTATCTAAGCCCTGAGCTTCTGAGCGATTCGGGAAAGAGACCGTACTTTAACGCTCAAATCGCAGGTTGCAGCGGGGGGGATTGCCCTTTTCACCCTCTATCTTGAGTTAACAAGCGAGTTGTAGTCTCTGTTGCTCTAACCAGCGGTTACCCGTCTTAGGACTGAACCTAAGCACCCTCTCTTTCAGCTGCCTGGACTTTCCTCCACGTAAACGTGGTGATTACCCATCCTCCACTGGTAGTATACCACAAGACGGTGACTATAGGCTAATCCTTGTGGGTCGGATACAATTCTTGAAGAAAAACCATTGCTGTTAATACTATTGGGATGGAAAGCACTGCGCCGACAACTCCTGCGATTTTAAATCCAATGATCAATGCAAGAAGCGAGATAATTGGGTTAACACCTGCTGACTTTTGCATGATTTTAGGAACTAATACATATGATTCCACTTGCTGTACTAAAAAGGCTAATGCAATCACCGCCATTCCAGTGACCGGTGAAACGCTAAAACCAACGATTGTTGCGGGAAGCGCCGCTATAATAGGCCCCAAATTCGGAACTGCTTCTAAAATTCCTGCGAGAATGGAAAGTGGTAATGCATATGGAATACCCAATACGGTGAACCCAACAAAGTTAGCCAATCCAACGATAAACATTAACAAAAACTGTCCTCTCGCCCATCCACCTAGTCGCACTTCAAGCTTTGCCATTATTCGATCAAGCATCTCAATATGATGCTGTGCGACATATGGATCAATTTGTTTAGTCAAATCTTTTCTCGCAAGGGAAAAGTACAGCCCAAATAAAAACACGGAAACAATTGCAAGAATATTTGAAAATACAGCGACGGTAATTGAAAGTATTTGGGTTGGAAGTTTACCTAATTGAGAGGTGAGTTCTTTTGTTGTTTCATCAATCACAAAAGCCGGCACATGAAGGTCCGCTAAATACTTCGGAATTGCATTCGCAAAACTCGCTGTTTGCTCAACAAGTAATGGCACCATACCTGCGAGGGTGAATACAATCAGTGCAATTACACACGCATACACGATTAACACAGATGCAGCTCTTGGAATATGGGATTTCTCAAGTTTGGTAACAGTCGGATTCAAAACAAGCATGATCAGAAGCGCTACGAAGAGCTGCAAGACAATGTCGCTAATTGTGTATAAAAACCACAGCCCAATAAGGAATAAGACAGTAAAAATAATCGTTTTGTGAGAAATTTCAATTTTTCTGCTCATGCGTTATTGTGCCATCTTTCAACTGTTTCTGCCACTTTTGTTTTGCAAAGAGGGTCTGTTATATCGACCCACTGGACCAGTGATTCTTTTTTAAACCAGGTTAACTGGCGTTTTACGTACTGCATTTCAGAAAGTGTCCATTGACGAATCAATTCTTCCTTTGTTATTTCTTTCTGAATGAACGCACGCATTTCTTTATATCCGGTTGCAGTGAAAGCTTGACTTGAAAAGTCGTTCTTTTGAGAAAGCAGGGATTGTACCTCTTCTTCAAATCCGTCAGAAATTCTTCGTAAGACAGCAGCATAAATTCTTGATTCAAGTACCTCTTTTGGGGCAGAGAGGCCGATAACAAGTGGGTCATATCCTATGGAATCTGACTGAGGGACTGATCCAAATTCCGAGATTTCAATTGCGCGTATGAGTCGTGCGGGGTTTTTTCTATCAGATTCATTGAGCGCAAGCGCTTTTTTCTTATTACTCCGCATAAGTCGTACAAGCAAATCATTTACAGACAGTACGGATAGCACTTTTCTGAGTGCTTCATTCTGGGGAATTGATGCTGTTTCAATAGGATGGAGTAGCGATCTCACGTAAAAACCCGTGCCGCCTACAACTATTGGAAGCTTCTGGTTCTGTATGATTTCTGCAATTTTCTTAGTCGCGAATGAGTGAAAGTGCGAAACAGAAAAGGATTCGTCAGGCGAAACAAGATCATACCCATGAATCGCAATTTCAGAAGAGTACAGTTTTCCTGTTCCAATATCCATACCACGGTAGACTTGCCTTGAATCTGCAGAGATTAGTTCTCCATTAAATGTTTTTGCAAGATCGATGGCGAGTGCACTTTTTCCAGTTGCTGTCGGACCGACTATAAATAGTACTTTATTTTTTAAGCTCATCGATAAAAAGATCTAGCGCTTTTTTGCGTTCTAAAAACATATGCTTTTCACCTATAGTGTTTAAAATCGCTACTGATTTTTGAGCAGCTTTCAAAGCTTCCTTTGTGTCACCTTTTTGTTTACAGAGCTTTGCTAAGTCAAAGTATGCACTCGAGAGAAAAAAGGTGTCAGAACTTTTGGAGAGTTCTTCTATTCCTTGGAGTATTTTGCTTAATGCAGCATTTAATATCCCTCGCTCCGCGTAGACATTTCCAAGTTTCACATATGAAATTCCTAAATGCCCCGCATTTCCTACTTCAGTCAGAATGGAAATGCTTTCTTTCAAAAGCATCTCAGCACCATGGAAGTTCCGTTGCTTGAGTGCAACCAGTCCTCTATCTCGCAACACAAAGGCAGTAAACTCCTCGTTATCTTGATCCTCAAACTCCTTTTGTGCAGTGAATAATGATTTATTCGCTGCTTCGTAATCTTTCTTTTGATACTGTGCAACTCCGATCATATGCAATGATTCACTGGCAGTTAGGTGATCATTGGATTGCAAAGCTTCAGTTCTGGCTCTTTGATATGTATCAATCGCTTCATCAATTTGCCCGTTATCGCGGAGTTTTTGTGCTTCTTGGAATAAAGGGGAGTTCATTGCAAAGAAATGGTCTTAGCCAATTTTTCCCATTGTGCCTTTCGGAGTATTAATTCATTATTCCCGTCAATAATTGTCTTTGCTTTTTCCAAGTGTTTTTTTGCAGCTTCAGGATCACTGTCTTTCAGAAGGAGAGCGAGATTCATATATCCACCCGAAACCCATACATCTTTGTTATATTTCCATTCATCACTTGATTCCAATTCAGCTAATAGGCTTAGGACTTTCGGAATACCAGTGGTGTCACCATTTTTATACGCACAAATAGTTGCTCGTATTTTCATATCCAACAATACTGCAGGCCTGTTATGTGCCTCTGGGGGATTTTTTTCAAATGTCTCTATCGCCGCAGTATACGAATGCAGGGCATCTCCAAACTCTGACAACTCTTCTTGTACTTGTGCGAGACGTAATAGCGGCATAACCAGAGCACTTGGGTGATTGCCATTACGCGCAACTTCTACTCCAGCCATTGCTTCATGCCGGGCAATAATAAGAAAGGTCCGATCACCTGTTTTTTCAAATAAATGCCTCAGAGTAATTGATCGAGAAGCGAGAATATCTGTTATTCCTTCAACATTGTTTTCTTTTTGATATTCAAGAAGCGTTTGGTCAGTCCATTGTAATGCCTCCAAAAAGTCACCATGTTCACGACTACTTTCAGCTTTGCCGTGAGAATCGCGGCCAGGGGTATTCATACTATATTATATAAAATTAACGCAAGACTTGTTTTTTGAGCTTTTTGCCGGGAGTGAAACGAGGAGCTCTGTGGGTTTTAATAGTAACGTACTTTTCTGTGTTTGGGATTTTAACAGTCTTTCCTTTCATGGAGATAACTCTAAATGTTCCGAATCCTGAGAGAACTACCTTCTCTCCTTTTCCGAGTGTTCGTCCGATTTCAGATAGAAGCACTTCCACAGCTTCTTCTGCCGCGCGTTTCGTTAAGTGTGCCTTCTTCGCAACGACATCAATAATCTGTTTCTTTGTCATACCCAAGAGTAACGTTGTTTGAAGAAAAAGTCAACAATGTGGGGTTTAGTGTGCAGCGGTTGTTGCAGAAGCCCGTGTTTCTCGCAAAATCGTGACCTTGATTTGTCCTGCATACTCAGCTTCCTTCTCAAGACGCTTCGCAATGTCTCGAGCGAGCACAACTAAGCTATCATCATCAACTTCATCAGGATTTACAATAACGCGTACATCTCGTCCTGCTTGGAATGCAATCGCACTCGTTACCCCTGGGAAACTTGCTGAAATATCTTCAATGTTGCTCATTCTCTTGATGTAATTTTCATGAGGTTCATATCGAGCACCAGGTCGTGAGCCAGAAATTGCATCCGCTACCCATACGAGCACTGACTCGATAGAAGAGAATGGCTTGTCTTCATGGTGTTCAGCAATAATATTTACCACTTTCTTTGGAAGACCAAAGCGCTTTGCTACTTCGACTCCTTTTTGAATATGGGTTCCTTCATCATCAGTTACCACTTTTCCAATGTCATGCATCAGTCCACCCAAACGGACAACTTCGACTTCAGCACCAAGTTCTCGAGCAATTGCCATAGCAATCTTTGTTTCTTCAATAGTGTGAAGTGCGAGATTTTGACCATAACTTGTTCTGAATTTAAACTTACCGATCATTCGAATAAGCTCAATTGGAAGGTTATATTCTCCTACTTCCTCAACGATTTTCTTTCCTTCTTCAAGTAAGACATCGTCCATTCCTTTTCTCACTTCATCAACAACTTCCTCAATTCGAGAAGGTTGAATTCGAGTATCTTTAACCAAGATTTCAAGTGCGCGTCGCGCAATTTCTCGGCGAATTGCGTCAAAACTACTTACTCTAATTTCTGTTGTTTCGTCTAATTCAATTTCAACTTGCGCAGCTCTTTCAAACGCACGAATGTTTCGTCCTTCACGACCAATAATTCGACCTTTTGTTTCTTCGTTTGGAACACTTACGGTTGAGATTGTATATTCTGCAGTGTAATTAGTTGCACCGTGCTTCATCGCATCAGACAAAATTTCCCGTGCTTTGGCTTGTGCCTCAAGTTTTACACGCTCTTCAGCATTTCGAATACGTTTTGCAACTTCGCTCGTTAAATCTTTCTGAAGTTCATCAAGAAGTTCTCGTTTTGCATCTTCGCGAGAAAGGTTCGCTGCTTTCTCAAGCTTTGCCAACAGTTCCTCATGCAATTGATCATTTGTTTTAGCCATATATCTATAAATTGGAGAAGAGAAAAAGTCAGCTTTTATAAAGCAAGTACTATCGTTTTGAGCTGACGAGTAGCATTCATCATCTTCACTCCTATGGGTATTGTAGCCGAAGCGACGAAATGAGTCAATTATCCACGTTCATGGCCTTTTTTATAGTGTCTCCGCTAAAGCCCTGTCTCATTAAATACTCAAATACTTTCCGCTTATATTCTGCTTTATCTAACGCTTTCCATCTCCAGTCCTTAGATGAAATGAGTCTTTGTGCATGCATTACTTCGTCTACTTCAACTGATTGAAGTGCTTTTTCTGCAGTCTGCTTATCAATTCCTTTCTTCCGTAGTTCTAGGCGAAGAACACGGATGGAACGGGGCTTCATAAGATTTCTTGTCCTAATAAAAGCACAGGCATATTCATAATCGTTCACAAGTTTCATGTCAATCAATTTTTTGACCGCTTCTCTTTGTAAATCTTCAGGTACTTCACGACGAGTCATCCATTCGTATAATTGGTGTTCGGTATACGGCCTTCGCCCAAGGAGTCTGTACAATGCGGAGAGGACATTTTTTATGTCCATGAAGTTATTCTTCTTCTAGCGTATCTTCAGAAACTTCTTCTCCTAATTCTTTCGGAAGCTTCTGTCCAGTGTTCATTGTTTCTCGAATTTTGTTTTCAATATCAGTTGCCAGCTTCTTTTCTTCGCGTAATGCGGATTTTGCACCTTCTCGCCCTTGAGCTAATACTTTTCCATTGTAGTTAAAGAATGATCCGCTCTTTGTAATAATTCCCAAATTCACTCCGACATCTAAAATACCACCAACCTTTGAGATACCTTCATCATTCATGATGTCAAATTCCGCAACACGAAGTGGTGGTGCTACTTTGTTTTTCACAATACGCGCACGATGTCTCGAACCGATAATAAGTTCCCCATCTTTGATGCTCTCAATCTTGCGAATATCAATTCGTACAGAGGCATAAAACTTTAATGCAAGACCACCTGGGGTAGTTTCTGGATTTCCAAACATAACACCAATTTTCTGACGCAATTGATTGGTGAAGATCAGAATTGTTTTTGACTTTGAAATTGCGCCTGTTAATTTTCGTAATGCTTGGCTCATAAGGCGTGCCTGGAGTCCCATAACCGCATCTCCCATTTCCCCTTCAAGCTCAGCTCTCGGAACAAGTGCGGCAACAGAGTCTACAACGATGACATCCAATGCTCCTGATCTAATTAACGTTTCAGTAATTTCTAATGCCTGCTCTCCAGTATCTGGTTGGCTCATAAGAAGATCATCAAGGTTCACTCCAATCGCTTCAGCTCGTTTTGGGTCAAGAGCGTGCTCAGCATCAATAAAAGCACATTGTCCGCCGCGCTTCTGGGCTTCTGCGATGACATGGAGAGAAAGGGTGGTTTTTCCAGAAGCTTCAGGTCCGTAGATTTCAATAATACGACCGCAAGGAAGCCCCCCAACGCCTAATGCGAGATCGAGTGCAATAGATCCTGTTGGGACAACAGAGACTTGGCCACTAGCATTTGATCGCTCACCGAGACGCATAATCGACCCACGTCCATATTGTTTCTCAATTTGATCCATCGCCATTTTAATAGCGGAGAGACGAGCGGCTGAATTTTCCTCCCGATGTGGTGCTTGTGTTTCGGCTTTCTTTGCGGCCATGTCTACACTTGTAACATATGGTTTTGTACAATACAAGATATGCAATTATGGAATTTTAGTTCCCCTGAACTCGTAACAGCTCTTAAAGGCGGAAAGATCGGGATTCTCCCAACTGACACCATTTACGGGATCCATGCATCTGCTCTTGATCCTAACGCAATTGAGAAGATGTATGAGATTCGACTGAGAGACACCAATAAACCGTTTATTGTATTAATCGATAATCCTCACGAAGTTTCTCGTTTCAGTGTTTCGCTTACAACCATACAACAAACCATTACATCAACTCTCTGGAATCTAGGCGTAAGTATTATTCTTCCAGTGAAGGATCAAAGATTTTCATATCTTACAAGGCAAACAGGAGGAATTGCCTTTCGAGTTCCCAAAAAAGAACCGCTTGTAACACTTCTTCAGAAAACAGGACCGCTCGTCTCAACCAGCGTTAATAAGCAAGGCGAAAAACCCAGTGAAACAATTGAAGAAGCATTATTAGCGTTTGATAACGAGTTAGACTTTGCTGTAGACGAGGGAGTAAAACGAGGAGAACCATCAACCGTCGTGATACTAAAGGACAAGGGCGTTTCAATTGTCAGACAAGGGAACGTTCGTATTCCTAGTGAATATCTAACGATTTAAATTTCATTTTCCGGGGTATAGTTTAACGGCAGAATGGGCGCATGGGGTGCGTCCGGTCCAGGTTCAATTCCTGGTACCCCGACCAACGTATTGCACACAATATCAATTAGAAGGACCAAGAAACCCCGACCAGCGGTCGAGGATTCAAGTTTCTTGGCTGAAAAATATTATTCTTCAGGTACGTTCAAACTATCGTACACGTCTTTACTCACAAACTTTGTTAAATTTGTACCGTCTACGTTAGCTCGTACGGCAAAACGAACCTGGGTGCTCCCAGATTTTGTCGTCTTCTCATACTTCTTTCGTTTTACTTGAGAGGTTGGCACTGTTACAAAGTCACGGGTCTTGACGTTATAAAACTTTACTTCGTTCATAGTGTGCTCACCCCCTCCATAAGTAGCTTCAAAATACGCGAGCGTCAGCGAGCTTGTCAAGGAGGAGCTAAGAAGCGTAATATGAATTCAGACATATGAAAAAGAAAAAAGAGACCGAAATCTTCATGAGAAACTTCATTTTTGGGGTAGAAGACAGTTTAGTCTCAACTGTCGGTCTTTTATCGGGAATTGCAGTAGCTGGCGTAACAAAAACTGATATTTTCTTAACAGGCGTAGTTCTGGTATTCGTTGAAGCATTTTCAATGGGAGTCGGAAGCTTTTTGTCAGAAGACACAACTGAGGATACAAAAACGAAGGCAAACATCAAGATGGCTTCAATCGGTGGAGCACTTATTATGTTTATGTCCTACATTTGTGCAGGACTTATTCCACTTGCACCCTATCTCATGTTTAGCACGACAGAAGCATTTGTTATCTCTATTGCGTTCTCACTCGTTGCCCTCTTTTTCCTTGGTGCTGTAAGTGCATACCAATATAAGCGCTCTATGGTAAAACTCGGGATCCGAATGTTAGTCATGGGCGGACTCGCGATTTTAGTTGGTATCGGAGTGGGCAATCTGGTGCCTCTTATATCAATCCACTAAATTGACAACTTCGCATTAGCTGGTAGTCTTTCATAGATGAAATTTATTAGAGAACATCGTGTATTGTTTGTTATTTTTCTCCTTGCGCTTATTCTTCGCGTAATATTTCTCGAAAAAGCTCCCGTTGGTTTTCATGCAGACGAAGTGCGAATTGCGTGGAACAGCTATTCAATCGCCGAAACAGGGGCCGATGATTGGGGGAACCGATTCCCTCTCTACTACAATACCTTCGGAGACTTTCGTCCGATGGGTATTTTTTATACAACGATCCCTTCTATTCTTTTGTTTGGTTTAAATATCTTTGCAGTACGACTGCCTGGGGCGCTCTTCGGGGCACTGACTGTTTTCCCTATCTACTTCTTTGTAAAACAGCTCAATAAAAAGGATGAGGTAACTGCGCTGTTTGCGTCATTCTTCATTGCGTTCATTCCCTGGCATTGGATGGTGAGTCGCGCAACCAGTGAAGGTATTATCAGCCTTTTTTTTACAGTGTGTGGATTGGTCTTTTTCTTGTGGGGATATTCAAAGGGAAAGCACTACTTCACCTGGTCTGTCATTTCAATGATTGTAAGTGCTCTTTTTTATCACTCAATTCGTCCGCTCTCAGTGCCATTTCTCTTGACGATTCTCGTTTTTCAATGGATGCAGAGATCGACCGTTCCCCGACGAGCAGTGATTGCCATTACTGCACTTACCTGTTTCACAATAGTTCTCTTATTGGGAAAGGGCTCTCTGAGCCGGTTCAGTCAAGTCTCGGTGTTAGCAGCAAAGCAAACGGATGAGGTGCTTGGCGCGCACACGCAAATCCCGTCTTATCCAGTTTTAGTGCGAGATTCGTATACAGAATATTTTAGTGCGCCATTTATTATTGGTGATGACGCCAAGCCGTTTCGATATCGAATATTTGGTATTGGAATCGTGGGAGTTGCACTCACGGCATTTTTCCTCGCAGGATTTGTCTCAATTGCCAAAGGTCACAATTCAGCACTCCCTCTCTGGTTATTACTAATCGCTCCATTGTCTGCAGCAATAACATTTGAAGATTCTCCAAACTTACATCGATCTCTCCTCATGATTCCCTTTGTCGTCATAGTCGCTGCATACGGAGCACGGCATTTACTTACTCAATCAACCACTCAAAAAATAATTGGATTACTCATCCTCTGTTATTTTTGTGGGACGACAACGAGTTCTATTATTACGTACTTTGGTCCAGCAAAGAACGATATCGCCTCATTTCGAAACTATGGCGCACAGGAAGTTATACAAAAGATACAAACAACAGGAGAGCGCTATGACCACATTGTGCTTACGAATCAACCAGACAGCTTATACCCGTGGTATGGATTTCTTGCGAAGCCAGATGCTCGGATGTTTAACAGCGCTGCGCATACTCGAGCTGAAGGGTCGTGGAGGTACGAACACATTACCTTTGCTCAAAACAGTTGCCCTTCGGCAGATGCGCTGTCAGAAAAAAGCGACCTTCGAGGAAATATCCTTGTTGTCGATGGACCGTTTTGTGAAAGTAGCGGGATTCAAATTGCACATCCAACAGCAAAACGCAGTCACATAGAGTTGGATAACACCGTATTTTTCACGCTGTGGGAAATGCGCAAATAAGTTAGGACTTGTTCTTTCCTTTTTGAAGCAACTTCCAAAATTCCGGGTACAGTTCTTCAACAGTTGGATCAACAGCGCGTTTCAGCTGAGGGAAAAATGTTGCTTCGCGTGCAGACACATTTTCTAAAAACCAAAAGACTCGTTCACTGTGTCCGTATCCTGAAACAGGTGGCATTCCATACTCAAGCATTTCTACAAAGTCGATATCCATCATTTGTGCTTCGTCATCTCCAGCTTCACGAGCTTGTTGTTGCTCTAAAAAGCGACGGTACTGATCAACGGGATCGTTTAGCTCTGAATAGCCATTTCCTAATTCTGTCCCCGCGAGAATTACGTGGAACCGCTCGGTGAGATCTGGGTTTTCAGGCTTAGATTTTGCAAGAGGAGACATAAATTTTGGTTCATTAATTAAAAACGCAGGACCCGTTATTGTTTTTCGAACAAGCTTCCATAAATTATCAACTAATCGATTTCTATTAATTGCTCCATCAAGACGTACTTTATTTGAGAGCAATACTTTCTGCATTTCTTCATCACTCGCCGTATCAATATCAATTCCCAATTTCTCAAGAATTGAGTTTTTATAATCTACTTCTACCCAATCTGCATTTAAGTCAAAGGTATGATCATTCTTCGTGAATGTGCTTTTCCCATATACGCTTTGTGCGATATACCTAAATAAATCACGAACGAGGTTCATATTGTCGCGATAATCTGCATATGCCCAATACCACTCAGCTTGGTAATACTCCTGCAAATGCTCATCGTCTATTCCTTCGTTTCTAAAGTTTGGCGCTAAGGTAAAGATTTTTTCAAATCCTCCACCAATTAATCGCTTCTGCGGAAGTTCCGTTGAAATTCGCAAGTAAAAGTCTTCATCAAGTGCATTGTGATGAGTGACAAATGGCCGAGCATCAGCACCACCAGTTACGTGTTCCATGACAGGAGCCTCTACTTCCGTAAATCCTTGTGAAACTAAAAATTCGCGGTTTGCTTTCCAAAACAAACTCTTTCTTTTAAAGAGTTCTCGACGATCTGGATTCATAATTAAATCTAAGTATCGTTTTCGGTAAATTAACTCTTGATCAGTTAACCCTTCCCACTTTTCAGGAAGCGGGCGAATAGACTTCGTTAAAATGCGAATCGTATGAGGAATGATAGAAATTTCACCACGTGTTGTCTTAGTAATAACCCCACGAACTTCCAAAAAGTCTCCAATGTCGACTAAGGACAAGTCAGAAAAACCGAGCGTTCCTTTTTCAGTATCGGTTTCTTTTAATGAATCAGCTTGTACAAATATCTGAATCTTTCCACTCTCGTCCATTAAATGACCAAAGATAAGTTGACCATGCTCTCTCCAACTCAAGAGTCGTCCAGTAAGAGTTAATTCTTTGCCTTCAAATTCACTGAATTGTTCAACAACTGTTTGGTTCTTTTCTTCCTTGTTGGATTTTGCTGGATATGGATCAATCCCCATTTCTCGGAGCTTTGCCACTTTGGCAAGTCGGATTTCTCTGATTTCAGCGAGTCTACTTTTACTCATGAGGCAAGTATAGTGGAAAACAAGGCACAAAAAAAGCGCCTGCACAATGCAGACGCCGGTTGTCACGATTTTACAATTGTGACTTTAGTAATTCTCTGAGCCAGATCACAATATCTTGTTCGTTCGACTGTACCCGAACAAAATAGACTTGCTCAGACCTGCTTCCAAAAAACGTCAGGCGAATACCCTTCATGCGGCCATTCGCCACGTGAAGTGCCATCGTTACGTTGCGGGCCAAAAACTTTTGCAGTAGATCCGCATCAACGGTAACATCCTCGGTAAACCTCAATTCTCCCGGAGTATCAGGGATCAATTCATTCCCAGGCTTTCCGAAGAGATGTTCACACTGAAAATAATTTGCTTCTGTTGTCACAACCGCGTTGTTGTTATCAACAAAGTAAAAGCTCATCCGATGATCCCATGAAAGTTCTACAAACCCCACTCTCATAAGCATCTTCACGACCAGGTCTTCAACAGTCAGTACTCCTCGAAACATTAGGTCTCTCCTTATAGCCAAGATTGAGTAGCTTTCATGAGTTCCAGCGAAACCACGACCACAATTAAGCCAATTGTGATAAGCGTAAAGGCAGTGTCTCTTAATTCAATGCACTTTGTTTGCACCAGCACTAAATATAGTTCTGATCTACTAAACAACAGTTGTGGACGGTCGCACTTATGACGCAACACAGAACTTCGAAATCGGTACACTATCTGTGGGAACCAGTTGGAGAATACGAGATCCATCCAACTAACTACAAACATGCTTAAGGCGATAAATCCAACAGCAGCACACGTACCACCTGCCGCGAATGCAAGTAGTAATACTACGTAAATCATTACAAATTCCTTTCAAGGTACGATCGGACGAGAGTACGCTATTTTAGCACGAAATGAACGCGTTTTGAAGCTATGGGGTTATCGTTTTGGTGAAGACTTCTTTCGTCGTGACTTTCCACCAGTTCCGACCATTCGTCGTTCTCGAATTCGAGAATCTCGAGTTAAGAGGCCATAAGACTTAAGCGGAGCTCTGAATTTATCAGCGTCTAGTTGAGAAAGTGCTCGTGAAGTTGCGTGTACAACCGCTTCAAGTTGTCCAACTTTACCTCCACCTGCTACTTTAACAGTGATATAAAACTTTCCTGTCGTTCCAGTTAACTCAAATGGTTTTTGCCACAACTTTGTTGAAGCTTCTCCAGGGAAGTACTTTCCAATAACATCACCATTTACGGTGCTTTCAGTATCTCCTTTATATAAACGAACGCGAGCAGAAGACGTTCGTCTTCGCCCCACTGCATATGTATAGTCTTTTTTAGCTTTAGTTTTTGTTGTTGTGTCTGCCATGGTTATTTAACAAATTTCAATCGTCGCATTCGTTGTTGTCTCAATCGGTTTCCAGGAAGCATGTTGTATACAGCCATTTCCAAAATCTTCGCAGGTTGTTCAGTTTTTAACTTCATGAACTTAATTTCTCTGAAACCTCCTGGGAATCCTGAGTGTCTATGATACACTTTCTTCAATTCTTTTCCACCAGTGACTGCAATCTTCTCTACATTTTTAACGTTCACGAAATCTCCGCTATCCATGTGAGCGGAATAAGAAGGTTTATGCTTTCCCATTAAATAGGTAGCAATTTGAGACGCAACTCGACCCAAGACTTTGTTGTCCGCATCAACTTCGTGCGTTTCTCGCTTTACTTCACTAGCTGTTGGTTGAAATGTTTTAATCATATAGTTTGAAAAAAGAAATCTGTTTCAGGTAACAAATGAATGGTTTATTTTTCAGTTGTTACCTGTGACTTATCGCCTTTTTCAGCCTTTTTAGCTTTCGCTTCCGGTTGTCCTTCGACTACCATGAAACTAATAGTAGCTAAAGCTGCATTGTCACCACGTCGTGGTGGCAATTTTGTAATGCTTGTATATCCTCCATTGCGAGATTTCGCAAGAGATTCATACGTAAAGAGTTTTGCGACTGCAGTACGATCATTTCTGAGTGCTGCTGCTGCATTTCTCTTCGCGGCTAAGGTCGGATCTTTTACAAATTTCATCAATTTGTCCAAGTCTGGCTGAATAGCCTGAGCTTTGGCCAGTGTTGTTTTAACACTTCCGTGCTCAATTACTGCTTTTACTAATCCGTTAAAAAGTGCTTCTCGGCTCTTTCTATTTCTAGAAAGTTGTTTTCCAAATACTTTATTACGCATCTTGTAATTTCACTCCTTTCTCCTTGAGTAAATCATTAATGACGTCTAAAGATTTTCCGCCAAGATTACGAACCTTCATCAGTTCAACGCGTGGTGCGTTGCAAAGCTTTTCAACTGTCTCAAATCCGGCCTTTGCGAGTGCGTTAGCAACTCGTGTAGGTAATCCGAGCTCTTCGACAGAAAGCTTTCCGACACTTCCCAAAGCGCTTTCGCTTTCTTCTCGTGGTGCGGACACAACTTGTTCTTTCGGATGAACAATCTGGTCAAAATAAGAGAGTAAAGTTGTTGCTGCTTCAGTAATGGCTGCCATTGGTTCAATGGTTCCATTCGTGACAACTTCTAAAGTTAATTTGTCATAATTGGTTACTCGTCCAACACGAGTCTCTTCAATTTTCGGTGTTACCCGAACAACTGGTGAGAAACTTGCATCAAGCGGGATAATACCAATTTGCTCTTGCTCTCGATCGGCTGCTGGCTTGTAGCCAACTCCACTTTCAATCGTTAATTTTGCTGAAAGTTTTGCTCCTTTTGCAAGGTTTGCAAGAACGAGGTCAGGGTTAGCAATAGTTGCTCCTGCTGGTAATTCGATATCCCGAGCATACACTTCTCCTGGGTTTTTCACCGAGAGAGTTGCATGAATAGGTTCTGTTCCAGAGTAAGAAACTGCTACCTTTTTCAAGTTTAAAAGGAAGTCGAGGACATCTTCTTTCATACCTGAAAGTGTTGTGAACTGGTGTTTAACCCCTTCGATTTCGACTGTGGTTATTGCAGCTCCTTTTAGGCTTGTAAGAAGAACTCTTCGCAAGGCTACTCCCAACGTATGGCCATAACCTGCGGCCAAGGGAGTAATCACAAATTTCCCGTAGGTTTTATCTTGTTTTTCTGTTTTTATTTCAAAAATTGGTTCCATACGTATCACCTCCTTAAAAATTTATCGTGAGTAGAATTCAATGACTTCTTGGTCCTGGAATGATTCTGGTACATCTTCCCGTGAAGGAAGTCTCACTATTTGTCCTGCTGCAGCTTTGCGATTAAGCCAAGCTGGCACAACGGTATCTTCTTTCTTTAAGTTTAACGCAACCCCTGGCATTTGCATTGCTTTTGCAGTCAAAGTAATGGTATCTCCTGGCATAACTTGGTATGAGGCAATGTTTACTTTCTTGCCGTTTACAAGCACATGTCGATGAGAAACGAGTTGTCGTGCCTCTGGTCGAGTGTTTGTGAATCCAAGTCGGAAAATAGTGTTATCAAGTCGTCTCTCAAGTAAAGAGAAGAACGCATTGATAGTATTTCCTTTGGTTTTCATTGCTTTCTCCATGTAGCTTGCAAATTGCTTTTCAAGCATTCCATACATTCGCTTTACCTTTTGCTTTTCTCTCAACTGTTTTCCGTATTGAGAAGGAGCACCTTTTGCACCTTTTGGTCCATGAACTCCAGGAAAAATATTCAGACGAGTAAGCTTTGCTCCTTTATTGAAAAGGTCAAAGTTTTCGCGTCTGCTTAATCTGTCTTTAGGTCCAGTGTATCGTGCCATATAGTGTAATTGTTATACTCTTCGTTTCTTCTTTGCTCGTGGCCCATCGTGTGGGATAGGTGTTACGTCTGCAATTAAAGAAATCTTAACTCCTGCTGCTCGGATTGCACGCAATGATGCGTCTCGTCCAGGTCCAGGTCCTTTAATAAAAACCTCAGCTTCAGTTAATCCTTTTGCTTCTTTCGCTTTGCTTACAACTGCTTCAACTGCAGTGGTTGCAGCATACGGAGTGGACTTTCGAGCCCCTTTAAATCCAGCATTTCCAGCAGAACCCCACGCAATAGTTGCGCCTTGTTCATCAGTAACTGTTACTAATGTATTGTTAAAACTTGCTGAAATATAAATTTTTCCGTTCATGGTATTTATTTATCTTTTTTAGCGGCTTCAACTTTGGCAAGCATTTCTTTCTTAAATGCACCAACAGTCTTTCGCTTTCCTCGCTTTGTTCGAGCGTTACTCTTTGTTCGTTGTCCCCGAACAGGAAGTCCTCGACTGTGTCGAATTCCTCGATATGCGCTAATATCACGTAGTCGTTGAATGTTTTCTCGAATAGCACGAACTAAATCTCCTTCAACAAGATGTGGCTCAAGTGCTTTCGCAACTTGTGCAATCTCTTCGTTTGAAAGATCCTTAACTCGGGTTGATGCTTCAATTTTTGCATCTTTCAAGACATCGCTACTTTTTGCCCAGCCAATTCCCTTTAAGCGTGTTAACGCATAATCAATTCTCCATTTGTCTTGTAGTTCCATTCCTGAGATACGTGCCATATATATATTTATTTTATCCTTGTCTTTGCTTGTGCTTTGGATTTTCGCAGATCACGCGAATAACGCCTCCGCGCTTAATCACTTTGCACTTCATGCAAATCTTTTTAACTGATGATCTAACTTTCATAATTGTTTCTTAATTATCTGCTCTTCCGATAACTCGTCCGCGTTTATCGTCGTACGGAGTCATTTCAACTAAAATTCGACTTCCTGGCATGAGCTTAAAAAAGCTTCTGCGCATCTTGCCTGAAGGAATACCCCAGACTTCTCGGCCGTCAACGAGTTTCACACGAAACATCGTATTTGGCAAGATCTCTAATATTTCTCCCACTACAACAGTATTTTTGCCTTTTGTCATTTGGTTAGTATTAGAGTCGAGGTAGCAGTTACCGCCACGGTCTCTTCAAAAAGCGCTGCAATTGTACCATCCTTTGTGCGTAATGTCCAACCGTCTTTATCAAGTTTCAGTTGTCCGCTTCCTTCGGTGTACATAACCTCAAGCGCCAAGGTCATTCCAGGGACTATTTTAACACGTTCTTCAGGTGCGCCGCTGACGAAACAGGGAATATAGGGGTCTTCATGCAGTTCACGCCCAACTCCGTGGCCTGTAAGCGATTTAATGGGGTTAAAACCAGCATCTGTGAGCGTTCGCTCATAGGCGCGTGCGATATCTCCAATAGTCTTACCAACTCGAGCTTCCTTTATAGCATTTTTTACAGCTTCTCGCCCAACTGATAAGAAGTGTACCTTACTTTCGTCTACGCCTAAATACTTAGAAATAGCCGTGTCAGTATGAAAACCTTTGTAAAACATGCCAACATCCACGCTCACGACGTCTCCTTCAGCAAAAATCGTCTCTTTTTTAGGAATTCCGTGAACAACACCAGAGTTTACGTTAATACAAGTAGCCCATTTGTATCCAGGAACTTTCTTAAATGAAGCTTCTCCTCCTTCGTTTGCGATAAGCTTTACAGCAGCAAGCTCAATATCCCACGCAGAGACGCCTGGATTTACCAGCTCATAGAGCGCTTTTTTCACTTTCGCGAGTTTTTCTCCGCCTTCCTTCATCGCAGAAATAGCTCGTTCATCTTTTAAGGGAATATGCATGGAGATATTATACGCTAAAGTGAGCTTGAATGCTTGACTAAAAGCCCGGAAGATTGGACAGAATTTGTTGTTGAATCACATCAATTGCCTGCAAGCCATCTATTTCAACCAATTTTCCTTGAGTTCTCACTGCATTAATAAGTGGTTCGGTGCTCGCATGGTACTCAGAGAGCCGTTTTCTGATAGAGTCTGGTTGATCATCTTCTCTATGCACCAATGTTGATTGATTAATGTCAGCAGGTGGTGGGTTCGTTATTAAGTTATAGATTTTACCTGAAACAGGATCCATTCGACGAGCAGACAATCGTTTCACCGTCTCTTCCTCGGGAATTGTTAAAAAAATCACTTTTTCTATTCCAGACCCGTGGGATTGCAAAAAATCTGTGATTAAATTCCACTGAGGGAGAGACCTCGGATATCCGTCAAAAATAACGTTATCGAATTGGTTTTTTTCAATGAAATGGTCCCGAACAAGCTTATACATCATGTCATCTGGAATCAGTGCACCTATTTTATTGACGATTTGATCAATGTCAGAGCGGGTTTTAGCGATTTGACGAAGATACGCCCCTGCATCGAAGTAATACATTCCTGTTTTTTCTGCAAGCATTTCACCCTGGGTACCTTTTCCAGAGCCTTGAGGTCCAAGAAGTGCAATATTCATATAAATCCAGTGTACTACAAAAAGGATGATATACGACGGAAGTGAAACTGAAGATGCCCTACTTTAAGTACTTGTCGTACTTATTCATGATCATTTGGCTTTCAATATTGCGGACCAATTCAAGGACGACTGAAACAACGATTAAAATACTCGTTCCACCGATAGCTAATGTCGTTGTACCCACCGCATTTTGGAAGAGTGATGGAAGGACTGCGATGAGACCCAAAAAGGCTGCTCCTGCCATCGTAATTCGATTTAAGACGTACCGCAGGTACTTTTCTGTATGATCACCAGGTCGAACGCCTGGAATGAACCCACCGCTCTTCTTCAGGTTCTCCGCGATTTTTTCAGGATTAAAGACTACTGAAGTATAAAAATAGGTAAATGCGACCACTAAGGTAAAGTACAAGACGTTATATACGACAGACTGTGGATTAAACAACTGTGTGAGACCAACTGCAATACTTGCGAGTTGCTGATTTCCAGATCCAGAAAGGAACTGTGAAATGAGAGTAGGCAGAAGCACTAATGACACAGCGAAGATAATAGGAATAACCCCGGCCTGGTTAACTCTAAGCGGAATGTATGAACGATCTCCGCCAATAAATTCCTTTGCACGTCGAGAATAATGAATTGGAATCTGGCGCATTGCTTCATTAATAAAGACAACCATTCCAATGATAAGGAGTGAAACTACTAAGAAAATACCAATTTTAACCGTATCTTCAGGACGCAATGTTGTATAGGTTTGGTTAATGAGAGAAGGGAATCGTGCGATAATACCGGCGAAAATTAAAAATGAAACACCGTTTCCAAGACCATATTCAGTGATTAACTCCCCAATCCAGACGGTAAAGAGGGTTCCTGCTGTCATGGTTACGACTAACGTTATAAGTCCCAGTGGACTCAAATCAGGAAGTACTCCTGTATTTTTCAAAAGTGCGTACATTCCAAATGCCTGAAATACAGCTAAGGGAAGTGTTAAGAACCGCGTGTATTGGTTAAGTTTTTCTTGGCCGAATTCACCTTCTTTTGATAATTCCTCAAGAGATGGGATAACAAATGACATAAGCTGAATCACGATTGATGCGTTGATATAAGGGTTTAATCCAAGCGCCAAAATTGAAAAGTTCGCAAGCGTTCCACCTGAAAAGATATCAAGGAGTGAGAAGAATGCGTTTCCGGAAAGGAGTGATCCAAAGGATTCGCGATCAATTCCGATTGCAGGGATGTGTGCAGCAAGTCTAAATACAACGATAATCCCAGCCGTTATGAGAAGTTTTCGACGTACCTCACGGATTTGGACTGCTCTTCTAAAGAAAGAAAAAATACTTGTCAGCATTAGGCAATTGTACCACCAGCTTTGGTGACAGCTTCACTCACAGACTTTGATGCAGCAACATGGAGCACATATTTATTGGTAACTTCGCCAATTCCAACGATCTTTGCACCACGACCTTTGTCTTTTTTATTGACAAATCCGTGTTGAATAAGCGTATCAATTGTGACATCCCCCGCTGGGATCAAATTAAGCTTTGCAATTGAAACCGATGTAGGTTTTGCTTGTGCTTTAAAACGTTGCTTTCCAGGAAGCATCGGAAGTCGGTGTAACAAAGATTTCTTTGTCTTTACACCTTCAAAGAGAATACCAACTGTGTATCGAGCCTTTTGTCCTTTTTGCCCACGACCGGTTGTGTGGAATCCTTTTCCACTTCCAACTCCGCGTCCGACGCGTTTTTTACTTTTGGTGACTACTTTTAATTGGTTATACATTTGGTTGTCGTCTTTCTTGTAATTTAGTTAATTTTTCAATTGCCTTAATTGTTGCATATACATTTGTGATTTTGTTGTTTGTTCCAAGGGTCTTTCCAACAGCATCTTTGATTCCAGCAAGTTCTAGTACAACTCGAACAGTTCCTCCTGCGATAATACCGGATCCTGGAGGTGCTGGTTTCAACATGATTTTAGAAGCACCATATTTGATTCGAACTTCGTAAGGAATCGTGTTTCCTCGTGTTGGGACAACGATCATATGCTTTTTAGCGTTTGTTACTGCTTTTTGAATTGCACTTCGAACATCTTTCGCCTTTGCAATTGCTGCTCCAACCTTACCATTTCGATCCCCGACAACAACGAGTGCTGAGAATCGCATTTGGTTTCCACCTTTTGTCTTTTTAGAAACTCGATTTACTTCAACGACTTTCTCATCAAATTCTTTTTGGTATCCACCGTATTGATTATTGTTTTGGTTTCCTTGGTTATTGTTATACATAGAAATTAAAATGTGAGTCCTCCAGCACGAGCTGCATCAGCAAGCGCTTTCACTCGACCGTGATAAATATATCCGTTTCTGTCGAAAACAACAGTGGTTACTTTTGCTTTCACTGCTTTTTGTGCGATATCCGCTCCTACTTGTTGGCTTTCAGTTCCATGAGCTTCCACAATCGTGACGCCTTTTACATCATCAATGATTTGAGCATAGATAGCTTTGTTAGAACGAAATACGGTAAGTCGAGGACGCGCTGCCGTTCCTGAGATTTTACCTCGGATTCGTTTTTTTCGAATGATTCTGTCTTTAGTTAACATAGTGTGTTATTTAGCTGCTTGTTTACCTGCTTTTCGGCGGATAACTTCGTCAGTGTATTTAATACCAGTTCCTTTGTATGGTTCTGGTGGTCGTGAACCTCGAACAAGAGATGAAATATGGCCAACAACTTCCTTATCTGCTCCTTCTACGGTTACGATTGATTTGTCTACTTTAAAGGTCAATCCTTTTGGCGCAGTAATGATTACTGGATGAGAAAATCCAATTTGCATAACGAGATCTTGTCCACGAACTTCCGCTCGGTATCCTGCTCCAACGATTTCAAGCTGTTTGTTCCAACCTGTTGTTACTCCAGTTGCCATATTGATTAAATGTGCTCTGATTGTTCCTTGATTTTTAGCCAAATTCTTTGAATCGTTTTTCACTTCAATGGTTGCCTCAGAACCTTCTTGCTTCACAGTTACTCCTTGAGGGAGATTTCTGGTGAGTGTTCCTTTTGGTCCTGTCACAGAAAGTACGTGATCAGCAACTGTGACCGTAACTCCTTGTGGGATTTGAACTGGTAATTTTCCAAAGCGTGACATATGTTTTTATAAGATTTCTACTAAAATCTCTCCACCAACACCCTCTTTTAATGCTTCTTTTGATGTTAAGACTCCCTTTGATGTCGTGAGAATTAATAAGCTTGATTTCTTTCGAGCAACGAGTTCTGGAACACTCATATACAAATGGAGTCCAGGTGTTGAAACGAGCTTCAAGTCCATTAACACAGGTTCCTTTTTGCGATATGCGAGTTGCACAACGATTGTTCGATCTTCTGGTTTCACTTCAAACTCTCGAACGAGTCCGGCGCGCTTCATTGCGTCGACCACTGCTGCAACGAATTTTGAATTCACCACAACAACTGACTTGTGACGAGCAAGTGCTGCGTTTTTAATTCGAATAACTGAGTCTCCTATTGAATAAGTAATCATATAAGTGTTTTTACCAACTAGCCTTTCTAATTCCTGGGATTTCTCCCTTATTTACAAGTTCTCTGAAACAAATTCGGCAAATTCCGAATTTTCGCATATATCCGCGTGGTCTTCCACACAACTTACATCGGTTGCGGTACTGCACCTTAAACTTTAATTTCTTTGTTTCGCGAATAACTTTACTTGTTTTTGCCATAGTATTTATTTATTAATTTTCTTCTTTCTCAAACGGCATACCTAATAATTCAAGCATTCTTCGTCCCTTTTCTGGGCTTCCTGCGTTTGTGACAACGGTAATTTCAAGACCTCGTACGCGATCTACTTTTGCTAAATCAATTTCAGGAAACACGGTGTATTCCGCAATTCCCAATGTGTAGTTTCCTCGAGAATCAAATTTAGCTGGAACTCCACGAAAATCGCGGAACCGAGGGAGAACAACTGAAATCAGTTTGTCTAAGAAAGAAAACATTCTGTCTCCTCGCAGTGTCACAGTTAATCCAACTGGCATACCTTCACGAAGTCCGAATCCAGCAACTGAAATTCGTGCTTGCTGAACTTTTGGCTTCTGACCAGTCATTGCACTAAAGTCTGAGAGCAACCGAGCATGAATTTCTTTGTTTCGCAATTCTTGTCCAGTTCCAATGTTTACCACAACTTTATTAATTCGTGGTAATTGGCTTACGTTTGTCAATCCAAATTCCTTCATAAAGGTTTCTGGAAACTCCGTATTATACTTAGTTTTTACTGAAATGTGTTTTGTTTGTGAATCGTCCATATTTATTTAGTGTCAATTAATTGATTACTTTTAGCTGCAATTCGAACTTTTTTGTCACCTGAGATCTGGAATTTAACACGAGTTGGCTTTCCAGACTTCGGATCAATAACTGCTAATTTACTTAATGCAATTGGTCTAAAGAGTTCGTAAATACCACCTTTTCCATCTCGTGCAACAGATGGCTTCACGTGTTTTTTATACAGACCAACTCCTGGGACATATGCTGTTCCTTTTTTAGGGAACACTACTTCAACCGTGCCTTCTTTTCCTCGGTCTGCTCCTAAAATAACGCGTACTTTGTCTCCTTTTTTGATTTTTAACATATATTAGAAAACTTCTGGTGCAAGTGATGCAATTTTTGTATAACCAGCTTCTTTTACTTCTCGTGCGATTGGTCCTAATACTCGAGTTCCTCGAGGAAGACCTTGTTTATCAATAACCACTCCTGCGTTGTCGTCAAATCTCAAATACGTTCCATCTTTTCTTCGAATTTCTTTTCTCGTGCGAACAATAACAACGTTCACTTTTTCTCGATCTGCAACTGCTCCATTTGGATCAGCACCGTGAACAACTGCTTTCACAACTTGTCCAACAGTGGCCTTTTTCCCAATTTTGTGAGAAATACCGAATACTGCAAATTTCTTTGCTCCTGAATTATCTGCTGGCTTTAAAATGGTTCGTAATTGAATCATATGTGTTTATTTAGCAGCCTTTTTTGCTGGCTTTGCCTTTACCTCTTTTTTAGCAACTGATTTCTTTGCAGTCTTTGGTGCTACTACTTCTTTTTTAGATTCAACTTTTGCAGCTTTCGGTGCCTTTTCAACAATTTTCCATTTTTTAGATTTGCTGATTGGTGCACATGCTACGAAATCAACGATTTCTCCAACTGAATGACCTACTTCATCATGCACTTGGTACTTTTTCACTCGCTTCATTCGTTTCTTGTATAAAGGATGCGCAACAAATCGGATGACGGTGACTGTTGCAGTCTTTGCCATCTTTGTGCTGGTTACTGTTCCAGTGATAATTTTCATATAGTAATTAGTTTGTTTTTTGCTTCTCAGTAATAATTGTCTTAATTTGAGCCACATTCTTTTTCAAATGGTGGGCAATTTTAACATTAGTTGGGTTTTCTCCCAATGAAGGCATCTCTGCCTTTACAATTTCTTTTTTCAATTCCATAACTTTCTCGCTCAATTTTTCAATTGATTCACTTCGTAATGCTTGTAATTCTTTTGTTTTCATATGTTTATAATTCGCTTTCTTTTGTAATAAACCGTGTTTTAAATGGCATTTTGTCAGTTGCTCGAGAAAGCGCTACTTTTGCAACTTCTTCAGGAACTCCAGAAATTTCATAAATAATCCGGCCTGGTTTAACCACTGCAACATATCGATCAATGTCTCCTTTTCCGCTTCCCATTCGCTGTCCGGCTGCTCGTGCTGTTACTGGTTTATCAGGGAACACTCGGATCCAGAGTCGTCCTTTTCGTTTTAAGTTATTTGTAATGGCACGACGTCCTGCTTCAATTTGAGCCGCAGAAAGCCATGCAACACTCAACGCCTTAATTCCAAACTCTCCAAAAGACAATGTTGCACCTCGGTCTGCGAGTCCTGCTCGTCGACCTCTTTGATCTTTTCGATATTTTCTTCGTGCTGGTTGTAACATAGATTAATTTTCTTCTTTCTTGTAAATCCACACTTTTACTCCAACGTATCCTTTTTTCAAAAGAGCCGGGGTTTGTGCGTAATCAATTTCTTTTCGTAATGTTTGAGATGGAACGGATCCTTGGTGGAACTTTTCAGTTCGTCCAATATCAGCTCCTCCAATTCGACCACTTAATACAACTTTAATTCCTAAAGCTCCGGCATTCATTGCGCGCTCCATAGCTTTTGTAACAACTCGTCTGTGTGGCATACGTCGCTCTAAGTCTTGAATGATACGCATCAATGTTAATTGTGCTGAAACATCAGGATTCTTTACTTCTTTTACCTGGAAATCAATTTTTCCATTCTTTGGTAACTTTCCACGAGATTCTTTCATGATCTCTAAGACAAACTTCTTGACGTCTTCAATTCCTGAACCACCGCGTCCGATAACCACTCCTGGTCGAGAAACGTTTAATGTGATTGTCATGCTTTTTGTTAACCGTTCAATTTCAACAGATGTGATTCCAGCAACGACGAGTCTTTTCATCAAAGCGCGTCGAATTTTGACGTCTTCCACTAAGTAATCCTTAAATTGCACGTTATTTGCGAACCAACGAGATTTCCATGGAAGGAAAGATCCGGTTCTAAAGCCAATTGGATTAATTTTTTGTCCCATATATATTACTTTTTAGTTTTTGTACTTACTTTTTTCACTGCTTTTGGTTTCTCAACTGCAACTACTGGTTCAGTAGCAACTGCCTTTGCATCTCGTCGTGCTTTTTTAACAACAACAACTTCTTTTTCAATAACGGATACTCGAATATGGCTCATTCGTTTCTTGATTGGGTGCCATTGTCCGCGTGAAACGGGAATACCTCGCTTTAATGCTGGTCCTTGTGAGATTTGAATCTCATGAAAGACGAGCTTTGATTCATCTGCTCCACCTTGTCGTGCATTTGCGATAGCTGTCTTAATAACCTTAAGTAATGGTTCA
The DNA here is from genome assembly GCA_002430735.1 of Candidatus Woesebacteria bacterium UBA5941. Taxonomy (GTDB): domain Bacteria; phylum Patescibacteriota; class Microgenomatia; order UBA8517; family UBA8517; genus UBA5941. The sequence continues at coordinate 55,128 of DJCV01000003.1, forward strand.
GCTGCGAATTTTGCTGAATACGGTAAAATCTCAACTGCATCACTTGGTTTCATTTTTCGCACACTATCTGCAACCAAACGCATTTTGCGTGGTGTCATTCTGACGAACTTTTGTGTAGCGGTAAACGTATTCATAGTAATTGTTATGTCTTATCAGATGTTCGTTTAACAACTTGACCGTGACCTCTAAAGGTTCGGGTAGGAGAGAATTCTCCCAATCGATGTCCAACCATATCTTCAGTTACATAGACTTCAACGAAAATGCGTCCATTATGGACATTAAAATATCGTCCTACAAAGCTTGGTGGAATCTGACATGCGCGTGACCAAGTCTTAATTGCATTGCCTTTTTTACCCATATCAGCTTCTACCTTTTTAACAAGGCGTGGGTCTACATATGGTCCTTTTTTGCTTGATCGTGACATATTTTAATTAATGACTATGCTTTCCAGGTTTTCTCTTACTTACAATCATTGTATTGGAATACTTCTTTCTTCGTCGGGTCTTTCCAACTGCTTTCTTTCCAACATACGTCTTTGGATATTTAAGTCCAACGCTTGATCGTCCTTCTCCTCCTCCGTGAGGGTGAGCTCCAGGGTGCATCGCAACTCCTCGAACACGAGGTCTTACTCCGAGCCATCGCATACGACCTGCTTTACCAAGCACTCGATGTCTGTGTCCTACATTTCCAACCTGTCCAATAGTAGCCCAACACAGTGGATTAAATCGCTTAATTTCTCCTGATGGAAGTTTAATGAGTACAAAGAGGTTCTCTCGTCCCTGTAATACTGCAGCGTTTCCAGCGCTTCGTACAATCTGTCCTCCTCGACCAACACGAACTTCAAGGTTGTGAATTAAGGTTCCAACTGGAATCTTACTCAATGGGAGCGCATTCCCTGGTTCAATCGGAGCCATTTCAGACGCAATCACTTTTGCTCCAACTACTAATCCTTGAGGCGCTAAAGTATACCTTTTTTCTCCATCTTCGTAAACCAGAAGAGCAATATCTGCTGTTCGGTTTGGATCGTACTCAATAGATTCCACACGAGCCCAAATATCTCGCTTGTCTCGTCGCCAATCGATAATTCGGAAAAATCGCTTGTGTCGTCCACCCTGGTGTCGAACAGTAATCTTTCCATTAGATCGGCCGCTGTGTTTTTGTAAAATTTCAAATAAATGGTTCATATATTACTTTTTAGTTGTTTTTTTTACTTCTTTCTTTGATGCTTTTTTCTCTTGGGTAAATACACTAATAGTTTGACCTTCCTTCAAAGAAACGATTGCTTTCTTCCAAGATGGGGCAGAAACGCGTGCACCTCGCATTGTTCGTCTTGTCTCAGCTTTATAGTTCATCGTTGCCACATCAGTGACTTTAACTGGGAAAATTTCTTCGATTAATGCTCGAATTTGAAACTTAGACAGTTCACGAGAAACACGGAACGTAAATCGTCCTTGTGCTGCGTGAGCTAATGATTTTTCAGTAAATAATGGTTTTATCATGCTGTTTTCTTTTTAGTAGCTGCTTTTTTAACTGCGGTTACTTTCTTTGTTGGTTTTACGGCTACAACCTTTTCTTTTTTCGCGGTTTTTTCAACCTTTATACCGGATAATACTTCAGAATCAACGAGTAATACCTGGTTCATTAAAACTGCATATGCGTTTACTTGATCCCAAGAAAGGATAGAGACACCATCAATGTTTCGAAATGCTTTTGCGAGTGCCCAGTTCTTTGGAGTTAATGCAAGAAGAACGGTCTTCGCTCCAGTCATCTTAATAACAGTTGCAGCTTCTTTTGTTTTCGTAATCCCAGAAAGATCAATAAAGTGAACTGCATTTTCAGCAATCTTTAAAGCAATACTTCCACGTCGTGAATGCACTTTTAGTTTTTTAGACAGATAATGAGTTGTCTTAATACCCTTTGGTCCGTGTGTTACTCCTCCACCGACAAAGATCGGAGCTCGTGCTGAGCTGTGTCGTGCATTTCCGGTGTGCTTCTGCTTATACATTTTCTTTGTTGTCAAAGAAACTTCTCCTCGTGTTAAGACCTGCGGAAGACCAGTATGAGCACGTTCTCGGTATACGTGGAATGCTTGAGCTACTAATGCTTTTGGTGTCTCGGTTGCAAATCCTTCAGGAAGGGTTACTTCAGATGGTTTGGTCGCAGTTAGTGAGTATAGGTGAGCCATTATTCAGTTCCTCCTTCTTGTGTTGCAGTAACTTCAGTAGCTGGTGCACCAGTTACTTTATTTTCAGAAATTCGCTTTACAACAATTAAACTCCCTTTGTTTCCAGGGATTGGTCCTCGAACCCACAATTCATTTCGTTCTGCGTCGACCGCAACAATTGGGAGATTTTTGACGGTTACTTGTTCAACTCCCATATGTCCTGCCATTCTTTTTCCTTTATACACGCGACCTGGTGTTGTTCCTTGTCCAATTGAACCTGGTGCACGATGTCGATCGCTTTGTCCGTGAGTTTTTGGCCCTCCGCGGAATCCATATCGCTTAACGCCTCCTGCAAATCCTTTTCCTTTTGAAATGCCTGTTACTTGCACCATATCTCCAACAGTGAAAATATCACTCACCTTCACGGTGTCTCCAGCTTTCAATGTTTCTTCTTCAGTGATTTCAACTTCACGCAAAAAACGAGGCGCTCCTTTTTCAGTTGTAGCGCCTTTCAAGTGACCTTGCATTGCTTTTGTTGTGTTTTTGAGTTTCTTTGATCCGAAGCCTAATTGGATTGAAGTATAACCGTTGGTATCTTGATCCTTCACCATAGTCACGATACAAGGACCTGCGTTAATAATAGTTACAGGAGTACGGACGTTTCCTTCAAACGTCTGTGTCATTTTAATTTTGGTTCCGAGTAATGTATTGATCATAATGGCAAAAAAATAAGCGCCCGGAGGCGCCTCCCTAGGCAACTCCAAACTTTCCTAAAACTCCTGAGCAAGAAACAGCTTCATCAGTTAGGTCGAATTATATCAAAGCAGCGTACCGCATGCAAGGTAAGCCTCAAACTGCATCAGAAAGTGTTGAAATCTGCTCTTTTTTGTCCTATAATTCCATGCTCAGCTAAAAACAGGAGGTTTTCATGTTTCACCACGAAGCTCAAGAGATTTTGGCCAGTGTCATCTTGCAATACCAGATTGAAGACCCAGAACTGATCAATGAGCTGACCGGGCACGCAGGCGAATTTGTCAGGATTAACGGCAACCCGCTCTCTCGCACCGAGGAAGACCACAACCAATGGGAAGCCCGTAAAGTGTCGATGTCACTCGTTGATCCACTCTCGCAGTTTATGCGGGACTTTATGGAAGAGGTGCTTGACCTGAGGTAGCCTCCACACTGGCAAATAGCGATCGTTTTTATAAACGGTCGCTTTTTTCATGCCATAGTATTGTAAAACCACCATTTATGTCTTATAATACTAATCCAAATAGGCCATAGGAGGAAAATGAATGTTGGGCCTACAGTATCTCGCGGAACAGATTGCAGATGAGACAAAATTGGAAGGAGCAGCTCTTGCAGATTTTCGAACACTGGTCGGGAAAGTTCTGGAAATGGGACAGAAACCGGAAGAGTGTACCTTCAATGGTACACATCCTGAAGCCCGTCAAGCGTTCGAAATGCTCACCGCAGAACTTTGTCCATCGTAATCCTTTTTCCTGAAGGTCAATCACACCGATTGGCCTTTTTTATGGCGTAAGAAGCGCTAAAAATTCTTTATTCTTTCCACGTTCTCCTAAAATAGGAGATTCCACGAAACCTTCAATGGTTATTCCCAAATCAGTAATATCTTTCTTTGTCTTATCTAAAACCTCATTCATTTTTTCTTCAATAAGTCTTCCCTTTTGTAAGTATTCCTTCGGTGCTTCATAGTGCGGCTTAATTAGGGCTATAATACGGCCTTTTTCTTTGAGGTTCTTTACAGCACTCGGAAGAATTAATTTCTGTGGAGTCCATGCAACGTCAATTGTAATAAGATCCATTTTTTCAGGGAGCTCGACATGAAGGGCATTCGTGCGTTCCATAACAACGACCCTTGGGTCATTTCGTAAGGTCCATGCCAGTTCTCCATAGGCTGTGTCTACTGCATATACTTTTTGCGCACCGTTTTTAAGAAGACAATCGGTGAATCCGCCAGTTGAACAACCGAAATCAGCACAGATTAAATTAGACACTGAAATCGTAAAGGTATCTAATGCATGCTGCAATTTTTCACCCGCACGGGAGGCAAATTGTTTGGTTTCCATTGAGTGATTATATCGCATGTTTGACTATGGGAATTTGCAGTTATACACTGCCCATATCAAGCAGTAACAGTGAGGATCTCATCATGATTGATGATGTTCAGAGTACAGACGAACAACTGTCGAGTGAAGACAAAAAACTATTGAAAGGGCTTATCGGAACATACGATAACCCAGAAGAGACATTCGAGTTTTTGCGCCTGTATCGTAAAGCGTCTGCTTACATTCGGGATTTGCTTAACCACTACGGCGCCGAATTAGTTGCAAACGATGGGAATGAGTAACAGATTGTATTGTAATGGGGTCACCGACTTGGTGATCTCATTACATCTTTACTTCAATGGAGACTCCAGCAGGAAGATCTAAATTAGAAAGGGAATCAATAGTTCTCTCAGAAGGATCTAAAATATCTATTAAACGCTTGTGAATAAGCATTTCGTAGTGATCCCGTGCATTTTTATCAATGAAAGGACCAGCGTTTACTGCATAAAGGGAGCGTTTCGTAGGAAGTGGGATTGGGCCGACAATTTTAGCACCAGTAGCAATTGCCGCGTCCAAAATCTTGGCTGCAGCCTCGTCAATGACTCTGTGGTCATAGCTCTTGAGCTTAACTCGAATTCTACCGGTTGGCATAATTGTTTCTTAAAGTGCGAGCAGGAGTGAGTGGTATTACTTGGTGATCTTGGTGACAACACCAGCACCAACAGTCTTTCCACCTTCTCGAATTGCGAATCTCATACCTTCTTCGAGAGCGACTGGGGCAATCAATTTCACACTCATTTTAGCGTTATCTCCAGGCATAATCATTTCAACACCTTCTGGAAGAGTAGCTTCTCCTGTAATGTCACCTGTTCGAATAAAGAACTGTGGCTTGTATCCGCTAAAGAATGGTGTATGTCGTCCACCTTCTTCTTTAGACAAAACATATACTTCAGCGTCAAATTCTGAGTGTGGTGTGATTGATTTTGGCTTAGCCAAAACTTGTCCTCTTTCAATATCGTCTTTTTCAACTCCTCGAAGTAATACTCCGACGTTGTCTCCAGCTTCTGTTAAGTCTAAAGTCTTTCGGAACATTTCGAGACCCGTTACAACGGTTGTCTTTGTCTCTTTAATACCTACGATTTCGATTTCTTCGTTAACCTTCAATTGTCCACGTTCTACTCGTCCAGTTACAACAGTTCCTCGACCTTTGATTGAGAATACATCTTCAACTGGCATTAAGAATGGCTTATCAGTGTCTCGACTTGGATCTGGAATATAGCTATCAACTGCTGCCATAAGATCCAAAATCTTTTGTTCGTATTCTTTGTCTCCTTCGGTAGCTTTCAAAGCTGAACCTCGGATAACTGGGATTTCATCTCCTGGGAAGTTGTATTTCTTCAAAAGATCTCGAACTTCTTCTTCAACTAAGTCAATAAGTTCTGCGTCATCAACCATATCGCACTTGTTAAGGAAAACGACCAATGCTGGAACGTTAACCTGACGAGCTAAAATAACGTGTTCTCGAGTTTGAGGCATCATTCCATCTGCTGCTGATACGACGAGGATTGCTCCATCCATCTGAGCTGCACCGGTAATCATGTTCTTGATGTAGTCTGCGTGTCCAGGAGCATCAATGTGAGCATAGTGGCGTTTTTCTGTTTCGTATTCAACGTGAGTAATGTTGATAGTGACTCCTCGAGCTTTTTCTTCAGGAGCATTGTCGATTTGATCATAAGCCATTGGCTTTGTTCCGTTTCCTGGTTGTTTAGCCAAAACGGTAGCAATGGCTGAAGTTAATGTAGTTTTTCCGTGGTCAACGTGACCAATGGTCCCAATATTGACGTGGGGCTTTGTTCTTTCAAATTTTTGTTTTGTATCTGCTGCCATGTGTGTATAGTACGAATTGTATTTTACCTAGTCTAGGCGTGATTGCAAGGGGCAAATTTGCCGAAGCAATCCTCCTTAGTTGTTACTAGGATGAGGCTATTATCTTAAAGCCAGCCGAGCTTGTCAACACCCTAAACAAAGGAGGCTCCATTTGGTATGTCTTCTTCAGCCAAGAATGCTATACTATGGGAATTCAAATCGTTCATAAGGAGGACTGAAATGATTCGATTTCGAGGAGCACTTTTTATCTTAATGGTCGTGATACTGCAATCTTTGTCTGTGAGCGCTCAGTGGCAAGGCCAAATAACCGGCGTGTTGACTGACAATATCGTCACGTTTACTGGATACAGCTTGCCGGCAAATGCAGAAGTCCTTGTGTCTCGGACTTTTCAGGGATCATGCATGGACCCTGATTTTCAAAATCGTTCAATTGGCCAAACATCTAATATCGGGAACTTAGTCTATACGAATGAAGTCCTGTGTGCCGGAGTGTATGAATACCGGTTCACAATTGGCTCACTCCTATATCCTGTTCAAATCCAGTATGTGCGTCCTGCTCCCAACTTGGCAGACTTACCGCGTGGCTGCGGCAGCAAGAACCTAATACAACTGGGGTCACTCGTTCAACCGACGCGCGATGTGGCATTTTGGATGCTGCCAACCACTGGTGCTACGTCGAACAACGGGAATCCACTTCGAACTATTACGAGTGGCGTACAAGTGAGGGTCATTGACGGCCCAGTTTGTAACGCAGACGGCATTTGGTGGAGGGTTGATTACCGGTTTACCTTTGGGGAAGGCATTCCATCGCAAAATATTGGATGGATCCGTGAATCAGCAAAAGGTGTGACACAGCTTGCTGTTGTAGCAAACAGCACTGTGGAGTTGCCAAACGTCGTGACGCTGTCGACAACCATACCACAGGCAACCAGCTTGCTCTCTGTGCAAGGAATCAAAATGCGCTCTGCACCATCAGTGAAGGATGGCGAAAGCGTGCGGGTCGATGCATTAAAGACTGGTGATGGGCCGGTTACGATATTGGGACAGAACGGGAACGGAGCCTTTATCCAGGTACAAAAAGGTGCCATCGTTGGATGGATTTGCACCCATTTAGCGGACACAAACGTCATTGAGTTGAATATCGACCTGCCGGTCACCGATGAATCAATGAATGAATGTTTCGTAAAGTAGAAAGGAAGAATAAATTGGGGGGATCTATAATGGATCCCCTTTTTTCATGGAGTGGATTATGCTTCTTTGCCTTTTGCAGCAACGATTTGAGCCGTTACGTTACTTGGAACTTCCTCGTAGTGAGAAGGTTCAACATAAGAGCTTGCTCGACCTTGAGAGATAGATCGTAGTTTCGTTGCATATCCGTGTAATTCAGCCAATGGTACCGTTCCCGTAATAACCGTAAACATACCCTTCTTTTCAGTTCCTGAAATATTAGCTCGCTTACTGGAAAGATCTCCAATAATGTCTCCCATAAATTCGTCAGGGGTTGAGACTTCAATCTTCATAATAGGCTCAAGAAGTGCCATATCAGCGTTCTTTGCGGCTTCTTGTAGTCCGAGAGAACCTGCGATCTTAAAGGCCATTTCAGATGAGTCGACATCGTGGAAACTTCCATCGTATACAACAACCCGAATATCAACGAGTGGATACCCAGCCATAATTCCGTTTTCAAGTTTCTCTTTAACACCCTTTTCAATAGGTCCAATAAACTCCTGAGGGATTGCTCCTCCTTTAATCTCACTAACGAATTCAAATCCTTCTCCACGACCACGAGGTTCGATGCGAAGCCAACAGTGGCCGTATTGCCCTCGACCTCCAGTTTGGCGAACGTATTTACCTTCTCCAGTTGAAATTTTTCGGATTGTTTCTTTGTAGGCAACCTGAGGAGCTCCGGTTGTCGCTTCAACATTAAACTCTCGCTTCATTCGATTGACCAAGACTTCAAGCTGCAACTCTCCCATTCCGGAGATAATTGTTTGACCAGTTTCAGGATTACTTTTGATTCGGAATGTTGGATCTTCGTCAGCGAGCTTGTTCAAAGCGAGTCCCATTTTTTCTTGGTCAGTCTTCGTTGCTGGTTCAATAGCAAGAGAGATAACAGGTTCTGGGAATGAAATAGATTCCAGAAGAATTGGGTGGGCTTCATCACACAAGGTATTTCCTGTTGTGGTGTCTCGAAGTCCAACAACTGCCACGATTTCTCCAGCATATGCCTCTTCAACAAGTTCTCGCTGATCAGCGTGGAGCAATACGAGTTTACCGATGCGCTCTCGTACTTGTCGACTTGCGTTATAGACTTCTTGTCCGGTCTTCAGCTTTCCAGAATAAATACGAACGTAGAGAAGGCGTCCTACGTGAGGATCAGTCATAACTTTGAAACCAAGACCTGAGAATGGAGCTTCATTTTTTCGTTCTCGAATTTCTTTTTCGCCAGTTTTTGTGCTTACTCCTTCAACTGGTGGCACATCAACAGGGGATGGAAGATATTCAACAACCGCATTCAAAAGCAGTTGTGTGGTAGCTGTTCGATTGTCTCCTCCTAAGATAGGGAAGAACTTACCGCTAATAACACCTTTTCGAATAGCTCTTTTAATATCAAGCTCTGAAAGTTCTTGTCCTTCTAAATATTTGTTTAATGCCTCATCGTCAAATTCAGCAACGCGCTCAATCAATTGAGCTCTATATTTCTCAGCCATTTCCTTAATATCAGCTGGAATTTCTTCTTCTGTTAACTGAGTATCTTCAATAGCTTTATAGGTGTATGCCTTCATTTTGATCAAATCGACCATTCCTCGAAGTGAATGTTCAAATCCAACTGGAATTTGAATTGGAGCAGTATTTGCACCTAGTCGTTCATCAATAGACTTTAAGCTTCCTTCAAAGTCAGCTCCGATTAGATTTAACTTATTCAAAATACAAATACGAGGAACTTTATATTTGTCAGCTTGTCGCCAAACCGTTTCTGATTGAGATTCAACTCCTGTTCGTCCATCAAACACCATGACGGCTCCATCTAAAACTCGGAGTGATCGTTCAACTTCCGCCGTAAAGTCAATGTGGCCTGGAGTATCAATAATGTTAATTCGATAGTGTCCTGCCTCAACTGAAGTCGTTTCTTTTATATCCCAGAAGGTGGTAATCGCAGCTGAAACAATGGTAATTCCTCTCTCTCGCTCTTCTTCCATCCAGTCGGTTGCAGTTGTTCCATCGTCAACAGACCCTAATTTATAGGTCTTTCCTGTTTCATAGAGAATACGCTCAGTAGTAGTCGTTTTACCGGCATCAATGTGAGCAATAATTCCAATATTACGAATACGATCGTAATCAACTAAACGATCTTTCGTAACTGTGCTTACAATCGCGCTTTTCTTTTTTGCGGCTTGTGCTGCCATAGGCAATGATTTTATCAATATTTGGAGGTTAAAGCAATGAGCCGACAAAAAAAGACCTCTCGGGGTCTAGTGAAAAGCTCCGAGAGGAAGGATGAATGGCAAAGCGTATAGAACGATGGGAACAAGAATCACAAGAAACAAAATGATAAATATCACAAGTTGTTTCGTCGGGAACTTATTCCCGTACCTGTCCATTACAGACAAGCTCCATACGCTTCGGCGTTACCACAAAATGCACCGATGACAGTCGAAATGGCTAGCAGTAACACAACAAAGCAAAAGAACAACAACTGACGTCTATTCTTGAACATGGACTACTCCATTTCTTGATACTTTACCTATTATATCAAAATATGGGCTATTTTGGCCGATTATTGATTTATGGTACTGTGTGCTAATGAAAGTAAAGATAAAACGATTCGACTCGTCACTCCCCATTCCTGCATATCAAACCAATGGGGCTGCAGGCTTTGACTGCTATGCGCGAGAAACAATAGTAATTCCAACGCATACAATCGCATACATCCCCCTCAACATTGGTCTTGAGATTCCAGAGGATTGTTGGGTACTTGTTGCAGCGCGCGGATCGACGCACAAAATGGGAATTATGCCAATTAATGGGATTGGTGTTGGAGATTGGGATTTTTGCGGGGATAACGACGAGTATAAATTTGCCGTTTATAACTTTACCGATAATGAAGTAACCATTGAAAAAGGAACACGTGTCGCTCAGATGATTATTATGAAATATGAACAAGTTGAGCTTACTGAGGTAGACCACTTTGAACACAAAGACCGCGGGGCATTTGGTAGTACTGGGAAAAAATAGGCAAAAAAATCCCCCGCCAAACACTGGTCGAGGGACAACGATGGATCAGAGAAACATGCGGGCGGTGTGTACAAGACGTTGGTCATTAGACTAGCTGAATAGACAAGCTATCCCAACCGCGGTCCCCGCATTCTGATCAGACTTGCCAGTCATCAGATGAACGCTTTCCAAGTCCAAAAAAGCGTCAGACTAGATGTAGTGTACTTGATAAAAGCAAAAATGGAGAGAAGAAAAATAAAACTTTTAGGTATTTACCACTTAAAGTGAGCAAATGCTTTGTTTGCTTCAGCGACTTTTTCGACGTCTTGCTTCTTTTTCACTGCAGGACCTTCGTTTTTAAGTGCGTCTAAAATTTCAGCTGCTAATTTTTCAGCAAATGTGTGGTATTCGGAGTTACTTCGTGACCGTGCTGCTTCAATAAGCCATCGAACACCTAATGAATCTTGGCGTCGTCCTCGAACTTGAACGGGAACTTGATAGGCAGCTCCACCGATTCGTCGAGCACGAACTTCCATAACGGGTCGAATGTTGTTTAAAGCTCGTGTGTATACAACAACTGCATCTTCGCCTGTTTTTTCAGCAATAAGCTTTAAGGCGTCATATACTTCGCGCTGAGCCACGCTTTTCTTTCCATCATACATTGCGCGATTTATAAGTTTCGCGATCATTACGTTGTTGTATACGGCGTCTCCGTTTACTTTACGTGGTCTAACAGCTCCTGGTCTTGGCATATATTAATTAAGCAGCTTGTGCTGATCCTTTCTTGGTTCCGTACTTAGATCGTCCGTTTACTCGTCCGACGACCCCTTTAGTATCATATTTTCCTCGTACAACCTTATACTTTACTCCAGCTAAATCTTTCACACGTCCGCTTCTGACAAGCACAATTCCGTGCTCAGCGAGATCATGTCCTTCACCTGGAATATATGCAGTTACTTCCATTTTGTTTGAAAGTCTGACGCGAGCAACTTTTCGCAAAGCTGAATTAGGTTTTCGAGGAGTCATTGTTCGGACAGACAAGATCACTCCTCGTTTGAATGGAGAAGTGACCGTGCTATAACGTCGTTTTTTGGAATTAAACCACTGCTTAATTGCTGTACTGCGAGCTTTCGCTTTCGTAGTTGTTCTTCCTTTTTTGACCAGTTGTGCGATTGTTGGCATTTTTTGTCTCTTATACCATCATCCGTGCGCGTTCAGGGTCTACAGGAATGAGGCGTCCGATGATAACATTTTCTTTGAGTCCAATCAAACGGTCTCGCTTACCCATCAATGCACTTGTGGCCAAAACGTCAGTTGTCTGTTCGAATGATGCTGCTGACAACCAGCTCTCGGTGAGCAATGCGCGCTTTGTGATTCCCATAATGGTTGGTCGTGCAGTTGCTGCTTCCCCACCTTGAGCAATCGTCTTTTCGTTCTCTTCGTCAAAGCTTGCTTTATCAACTGTCTCACCTGGCAAGAGTGGTGTGCTTCCACCTGTCGCGATCTTCACCTTGTCGCTCATCTTTCGAACGATAACTTCAAAGTGACGGTCGTTAATTGGAATTCCTTGTGATTCGTATACTGCTTGTAACTCATTCAACAGATATTCTTGAGCTGGGATTAAGCCTCGAATTGCGAGTACTTCCTTCACATCCAAGTATCCAGATGAGAGTTGAGCACCAGCTTCAACGAGTTGTCCATCTTCAACCATGAGCTTACTTGTCTTTGGAATCACAAATTCTCGTGTCTCTTGTGGCTTCACATTTACTGATTCAATAATGACTTTCCAACCGTCTTCAAGTTCTTCAACCTTAACCTTACCTGCGATGTCAGTTAATGGTGCCATGCTCTTTGGAATACGTGCTTCAAAGAGTTCCTCTACTCGAGGCAAACCTTGGGTCACGTCGACTCCAACCACACCGGCTGCGTGCTTAGTTCGGAGCGTAAGCTGTGTTCCTGGTTCTCCAATTGATTGAGCAGTTAATACTCCAACTGGTGTTCCCATCTCAGCAATTTGCTTGTTTGAGAGATCCCATCCGTAACATGCTGCACACATTCCGTATCGGCTTTCACAACTTAATGGTGATCTCACAAATACTGATGGAATTTCAGCTTGATCAATTTCCTTAGCTGCTGGCTCATCGATAATCGTTCCCTTAGCTACAATTACTTTTCCATCCTTGGTTGTAATATCCTCGAGTGAAATTCGACCTGCGATTCGTCGAGCATATACATTGGTTCGGAAGTTTCGAGTAATCGTAATACCTTCAGTTGTTCCACAATCTTCTTCTCGAATGATCACATCATGAGCTACGTCAACGAGTCGTCGAGTTAAGTATCCAGCATCAGCTGTCTTAAGCGCGGTATCAGTCAATCCTTTTCGAGATCCACGAGAGCTTGTTACGTATTCAAATACTGAGAGTCCTTCTCGGAAGTTACTCTTAATAGGCAATTCAACGATCTTTCCGAGTGGATCAACAACGAGTCCTCGCATACCAGCGATCTGTTTGATCTGATCTCGTGATGTACGTCCAACTTTAGCGTCAATAACGATTCTGATTGAGCTAGTTGGGTCTACTAAGTCCCATGTCTTGTCAGCAATTTCTTCAGTTGTTTCAATCCAAACTGCTTCACTCAATCGTTTCTTTTCTTCCTTCGTGATCAACCCTTCGGCAAAAGTTGTTTCGATTTCAGCAACTTTTTGGTTAGCAATATCAATCATCTTAGATTTCTCAGGGTGAACTACTGCGTCTGAAATTCCGAATGAAAGCCCTGAATAAGTTCCTCCAACGAATCCAATATCTTTAATATCATCAATCATTTGAATTACTCGATCATGAGGGACTTTAGTAAATCCTGTCATAATAAGATCCTGGATAAGACCTGAAACCATGCTCTCATTCACAAATCCAAATTCAGCTGGGAGCACTTCATTAAAGAGAATTCGTCCTACAGTTGTTTCAATAATGTCAGTTCCAAGTTTGACCTTGATTAATTGTCTTAAGAACAACTTTCCTGTTTGATAAGCAAAGATTGCTTCGTTTTTATCAGAATAGATCGTGCTACCAGCCTCAATTCGAGGGTCTACGCTTGTGTAGTAGTACACTCCCAATGCAATTTCCTTAGATGAAGGAGCACTGGTTGGTGATCCGTCAGCAGGCTTCAACAAGTTTCGATCTGAAATAACTCTCTCTTTAACTTCTTTGATTGCGCGCTCAGAGAGTGGCAAGTGCACAGCCATTTGGTCTCCATCGAAGTCAGCTCCGAATGCTTTACATACTGCAGGGTGCAATCGAATAGCGCTTCCTTCAATTAAGATTGGATAGAATGCTTGGATACCGAGCTTGTGCAATGTAGGAGCACGGTTGAGTAACACTGGGTGATTCTTTGTAATCTCTTCCAAGATGTCAAAGACTTCACTTGGTCGTCGTTCCAAAAGGTTCTTCGCACTCTTCACATTTGGTGCAATTCCTCGAACAATCATTTCTCGAAGCACGAATGGCTTAAAGATCTCAAGTGCCATTTCCTTCGGAAGTCCACATTGATTAAGCTTCAATTCTGGTCCTACAACGATAACTGATCGTCCAGAGTAGTCAACACGCTTACCCAATAAGTTCTGTCGGAATCGTCCTTGCTTCCCTTTCAACATGTCTGAAAGTGATCGTAATGGTTGCTTTCCGCGTCCTCGTCGAGTTGCTTTTCGTTGAGAGGCGTCAATCAAAGAGTCAACAGATTCCTGCAACATTCGTTTTTCATTTCTCAAAATGATTTCAGGAGCTCCAAGATTAATTAAGTGCTTTAATCGGTTATTGCGATTAATAACACGTCGGTATAAGTCGTTTAAGTCGCTTGTTGCGAAACGTCCTCCTGAAAGTTGCACCATCGGTCGCAAATCTGGTGGCAAGATTGGAAGAACCTTCATAACGGTCCATGTTGGAGAAACGTGTCCTGATCGCATACCGTCAACCAACTTCAATCGGCGAGTTAATTTAATGTATCGGCTACCTTTTCCTTTGACCGCATCGATTTCTTCTTTGATCTCCTTAGAGAGGTCATCAAGTTTCAATGCTGCGAGTGCTTCATAAATAGCTTCTGCACCCATCTTGACGTCTACGAATGATTCAACTCCGTAAGAGCTGAGTTTGTCGAATTCATCTTCTGACAAGAATCCAAATTTTCGAACGTCTTTGACAATTCCAATAAGCTTTCCGAATAGTTCTTCAGTCTTCTCGAGAGTTACTTTCTCTTCTTCAGAAAGGCTTGCTTCTTTCTTTCGAGTTTCGAGCTCAACTTCAGAAAGGGCGAGTGCTAATTGTTCTTGACCTTTAATCTTCTCTTCAGCTTTCTTTCGTCGAACTTCACCATCTTCTTTAACGAGCGCAAGTCGTTCTTTGTAGAGCTCTTTCACTTCGTCAACTTTCTCTCCTCGTGATTTTTCAAGTGTCTTAATAGCTTCAGTTCGGCCTGCTTCATCAACATTCATCACAAGGTATCGAGCGAAGTACACAACTTGCTCAATTGCACGAGGTGCGAGATCCAAAAGGAGAGATACCTTTGAAGGTGCCCCTTTAAAGAACCATACGTGCATAACAGGTGCTGCCAAGCTAATGTGTCCCATGCGTTCTCGTCGAACACGAGACTCAGTTACTTCAACTCCACATTTGTCACAAACAACTCCCTTATATCGAATTCTCTTGTATTTTCCACAATAACATTCCCAATCCTTTGAAGGTCCGAAGATTCGTTCGTCAAAGAGACCATCTTTTTCACTCTTTAATGTTCGATAGTTAATAGTCTCAGGCTTTGTAACTTCTCCACGGCTCCATGCACGAATTTCTTCAGGTGAAGCGAGTTTGATTCTCAATCCTCCAAAGTCTTCTAAGTTTGAAAGCAGAGAGAGCGGATCAACGAGTTCTGCTTTTTTGTCAGTCAATTTTTCAACGATATCTTCTCCTGCTTCGTTTTTAGGTTGAGCATTTTCGATTTGGATAGAAAGTCCCAATGAATTCAATTCTCGAATTAATACTTTAAAGCTTTCAGGTACTTTTGCTTCAGGAATTGGTTCACCTTTCACAATTGCACCAAATGCTTGTGCACGTCCTACGATATCGTCGGACTTAATAGTCAACATTTCTTGTAATGTATGTGCAGCTCTGTGTGATTCTAATGCCCAGACTTCCATTTCTCCCAATCGTTGTCCACCCATTTGAGCTTTTCCTCCAAGAGGTTGTTGTGTCACGAGTGAGTATGGTCCAGTTGATCGAGCGTGAGTCTTATCCTCAATCATGTGCTTCAGCTTCAAGATGTATCCAATTCCAACAACAGTGTCTTCAGCAAATTGTTCTCCTGTTCGTCCATCAAAGAGTCTAATTTTTCCACTTCGTGGAAGTCCAGCGTTTTCAAGTTCTTGAGAGATGACATCATCATCCATGTTGTCAAATACTGGAAGTGCTCCCTTTTCTCCATTCGCAGAGAGTGCCCAACCCAAATGTGCTTCCATAAGTTGTCCCAAGTTCATACGTGCGAGAACTGAGAGTGGAGAAATAATAATATCTACAGGTGTTCCATCTGGAAGATATGGCATGTCTGCAGCATTCATGACTTTAGCAATAACACCTTTGTTTCCGTGTCGTCCGGCGAGTTTGTCTCCAACCATGACTTTTCGGATTTGTGCAACTTTAACGATAATCGTCTTCATAACACCAGGCCCAAGCTCGTCGCCACCTTCTTTGTCCAAGACTTGGACATCAACAACGATTCCTTCTTCTCCGTGAGGTACTCGAAGTGAGGTGTCTCGAACTTCTCGTGCTTTCTCTCCAAAGATTGCGCGGAGCAATCTTTCTTCAGCATTTAATTCTGTTTCTCCTTTTGGAGCAATTTTTCCAACCAAAATGTCGTTTGGTCCAACTTCTGCACCAAGTACAACAACTCCGTCTTCAGCGAGGTTTGCAAGTTCCATTTCAGAAACGTTTGGAATATCGCGAGTCAATTCCTCAGGCCCAAGCTTTGTTTCAACGAGGTCAGCTTGATATTCCTTAATGTGGATCGAAGTTAACAAATCATCCTTGACGAGTCTGTCTGACACAATCAAGGCGTCTTCAAATCCGTATCCTTCGAATGAAGCGTAAGCGACTACTAAGTTTGTTCCGAGCGCGAGTTCTCCTTCTTCAGCAGAAGGTCCATCAATTAAAAGGTCTCCTTTTTTAACTTTTTGTCCAACGACAACTCGAGCTTTTTGGTTGTATGAAGTTGATTGTGTTGTTCTCTTGAACTTTGTAAGTCTGTAAATAGCTCGTTCTCCGTCTTCAGCCATTTCAACAGCACTTCGAACTGGTTTTACTTGCTTTTTATCAAGTCGGACTTCGATTCGGTTTCCATCTACGTAATCAACAACTCCGTCGAAATCGCTTGTAACAACATGTCCCATTGACTCAGCAATTGCACCTTCCATACCAGTTCCAACGATTGGACTTTGAGGAGCAACAAGCGGAACAGCCTGACATTGCATGTTAGATCCCATAAGCGCTCGATTACCTTCGTCGTGAGCGAGGAATGGAATAAGAGATGCTGATGCACCGAACACTTGTCGAGGAGTTACGTCAATGTAATCAATAACGTCTGATGGTCCTTCGAGGAAGGCGTCATTAAATCGGTATGGAACTCGATCGTCCATAACAATTCCTTCTTCGTTTACCGTCACGCCACTGTGAGTGATGTGATATTTAGCATCATCATCTGCGGTAAGATAGGTTACTTCGTCTAATACTTTCACTACTGTCTTACCACCTTTTTCTGTCTTTTCTACTTTTCGGTATGGAGCTTCTAAGAAACCGAATTCATTAATTCGTGTGTAGAGAGCCAAATAGGTAACAAGTCCGATGTTTGGTCCTTCAGGAGATCTGACTGGGTCAATACGACCATATTGAGACGCATTAATGTCTCGAATAGAGAAGCTTGCTCGTTCACGGTTAATACCACCAGGTCCAAGCACTGAGACGCGGCGCAAGTTATCAACCTCAGAAAGAGGGTTTGTGTTATCTAAAATAGTAGATAACTGATTGCTTCGGAAAAATTCATTAATTGATGCAATCAATGGTCGAGCATTAATTAAGTTTTGTGGAAGTGGTTTGTCTTCAGGTGCAATCAAGCTCATCTTTTCTTTCACTGATCTCTCAAGTTTCAACAAACCTGCCCGGAACGCATGAGTTGCCACTAATTCTCCCACTCGTCGAAGTCTTCGATTGCTTAAGTGATCAATATCATCAACGTGTCCGTGTCCGTTTTGAAGTCCAATAAGGTATGAAATGGTTGCCAAAATATCTTGCTTGGTGAGTACCCAATTTTCTCGTTCGTTCGCAACTGTTAAATCAAGTCGTTTGTTGATCTTGTATCGGCCAACTTTTCCTAAGTCATACCGTCGGGTATCTAAGAACAAGCTTTCAAAGAGAGCTTGAGCGTTATCAATAATGGCTGGTTCCCCAGGTCGGAGCTTTCGATAGATTTCCAAAAGAGCTTCGTCTTGAGTCTTTGTTGGGTCTTTTTCAATGGTCTTTTTAATGAATCGGTGGTTTTTGTCAGTATCAATTTCTGAGAAAGCTTCTTGAATTTCTTGATCGCTTTCAATTCCCATTGCACGAAGAAGGGTAGTTGCAGAAACTTTTCGTCGCTTATCAATTCGAGCTGAGATTACATCGTTCTTGCTGATTTCGAATTCGAGCCATGATCCATGAAGTGGTCGAACTTCAGCCATGTAAAGCATTCGTCCAGTTGCACGATCTCGTGCACCAGAGAAGTAAATACCAGGTGATCGAACGAGCTGGTTAATAACTGCGCGTTCAATTCCGTTAATGATGAATGTTCCGGCAGTTGTCATTTGTGGGATATTTCCCATAAAGACTTCCTGTTCGACTGATTCACCAGTCTTCATGTTGATTAATGTAGCGACTAATTTAAATGGAGCAGCAAAAGTAATACCTTTTTCTTCTGCATACTTTGGAGTGATTTGTGGTTCTTCTAATGTGTGGCTGCCTAAAAGCAATTGCCAATTTTTTCCTGTAAAGTCGTTAATTGGAGAAACCTGTGCAATTTCCTCTGCAATTCCTTCATTTAAAAACCAATCCCAGCTTTCTCTTTGTACGAGAGATAAATCAAGTTCTGGTAGGTTTTTCTCTGTTTTTCCGAAATTGCGTCGTTGGGTTTTTGCCATTTGGTGAATAGATTTTAGGAATACTAAAGTGAGCTTGTCTCAGTACGCCTAACGGCGATTATACCTGCATATCATGTAAAGTCAACACCCGATTGAGGGGCAATAATATACCGGAAGCTTCAGTTCCTTTGGACACTATACCAGAAAAAATTCGTGAGCGCAAATAGGTAGAAATTGATTGGGATGATGTTATATCACCATCCAGCCTCATTACCTAGTAATTCGACACTTTCAACCCGTGCATATACTATAAACGAGTGGAGCTACTGTAGCTTATCGAAGATATTTTTGCACATTAGCGTTGTGCTCCTCTAATGTCGTTGCATACCGGGCAACACCTGTTGTGTCATGAATATAGAATAAATAATTACTTTCAGTAGGATTTAAAACTGCTTGCAAGCTTGCGAGGCCTGGGCTTGCAATTGGAGCAGGTGGCAATCCCGGAATAGTGTATGTATTGAAATTACTTTTTAATTTGTAGTCTTCCAAATACACCGTTGGCCACCAGTCTGCACATTCTCCTTTTGCGTCTGGGCACGAAAGATTTGCCTTTGCATATTGCACCGTTGCATCAACTTGTAGTGGCATTCCAATTTCAATTCGATTTCGAAGAATCCCTGCAATTATCGGCTTTTCACTATCATTCCGTGTTTCCCGCTCAACCAGAGATGCAAGTGTGACCAATTCATCAAGATTCGCCCCAGCGTTCTCAGTGCCAAACTTCTTCTGAAAGGTATTCTTCAATACAGAGATTGCACGTGCGGGAGTAACATCTTTTGGTATTAAGTATGTTTCAGGAAATAAATATCCCTCATCTGATTTAGAAAGTGACAAAAATTGCTCTCTAAATGCTACTTTTTCCGCCTCGCTGTATCCAAGTGCATTGCTGAACCGGTCGGGTAATTGCTCTCGACGTAATCCTTCCGGAATTGTTACCCACACTTCTTGTGGTCCTTTCAATAAATGCGCTATCACTTGCGGTACTGTTAGGTTTGCAGGGATGGAAAACTGTCCAACTGGCAGACTTGCTGCCTGGTTGGTAAATCGAACATACAACCGAAATACAAGTTCATTTTTAATCACTCCCGCATCATGAAGTTTTTTTGCGATTGATTCAGCAGAACTTCCTTTGGTAATTAAAACAGACTGTGTTTTGTTGCTTGTTGAAGGTGCTTTCAAGCCATTCGTCCACCAAATAAATCCTCCTACTGAAAGGGCAGCACCAATGAGGGCTACGAGTAAAAAAGTGATGATGAGGAATTTCTTCACAGAATTATTGTAACAAAAGGCCGAAGATTTTATTTAACCTCGGTGAGAAGTGCACGGCGGTACGTTTTACCATTGTGCATGTAGATGCGTCCACATTTGCATGTCACTTGGGTTCCACCTTTTACCTTCGTTTTTTTGGCTTTAGTAAGAGGCATGCTGCAACCGACACATCGGCCTTGGGACAGAAGCCATGCTTGGATTGGTGCAATTGCATTCTTAATCATTGAAACAGTATACCAAATGGATTTTCCTCTGAGTACCTAGTAAATAGATGTTTGTGGCTATTATTCCTGCTATAGGCTTTACACAAGAGAACTATAGGAGTATAATGCCGCAATGCAAAAAACAATTGTCATCAGTGTTACACAGACGCTGTCAATTCTCCTCTGTATTATTGGAGCGCTCCTGTGGGGACATATTATCCTATTTGATTCTGTGAATACCCCAACTCTTGGGAAAGAAGCACACAACATTTTACATTTCACGATCGACAAAGATCATCCGCGAGTATCAGGATTACAGGTGCCTATTTTTCCGGGTAAAAAATATGCATGGAGTACGTATGCGATAGCCAGTGAAGGAGAAGGCGAATTTGGGTTTTACATTGACGAATATGACGCAAACGGAGTCTGGGTAAGTGGACAATGGAAAGGTGCAATTACTGCAACCCAAGAAGGAATTCTTACCTACGAATATGTTCCCAGTAATGACCACGTGCAATTTGCGGCGCCACAATATTATGTAACACCAAATACATCATTTGAAGTGCTCGTTGATTCACCGTCTATTCGAGAGCGATAACACCGCTTATTTGTCGAGGTACTTCTGGAGAATAACAGCGGCTGCAAATGCGTCCTCCATTTCTTTACGCTTTTTGCGCTTCATATTGCTATGAATAGCCATTTCTTGCGCATCATGCGTCGAGAGCGTTTCGTCTACAAATACAACGGGAATTCGAGTAACTAATGAGAGCTCTTCGCCAAATCTCTTGGCTTCTGAGGCGATTTCGTTTTCTGACAACCCCACAACTAATTCATCAGGACGTTCATTATCAATAACCGTTAACGCCTGTTTCAAGAGTGCTGCATAATTTTCACCCTTTAACACTTTTAGTGGCTCGGCGAGAGAACCCAACGACAATGCAACCCCAACCTTTTTTCTTCCGTAATCAAAACTAATAAATATCATAAGCTTAATGTTTTTTCTTCGGGCGGCACCAGTTTAGCACGGACCACTAAGCGTCTTGGTCTGCGTGGGTCACCAGGCGGCACACAGGTAATAAGCGAGATATATGACATTCCTGTATCTTGGGCTAACACTTCTAATTGATCCGGGTTTACTTCAAACATGTCATCAACTCGATATTCGTATGAGATCCCATCGTATTGAACCGTGATCATATCTTTCTTCTTGAGTGAGGGAAGTGTTGAAAAAATAGTCAGATATACTTTTGGATCATAAAAAGACGGGAGTACTGAATGGCCAAAGACAACTGTGTTCCCAATTTTTCCCGGGAGTGCAGTCCCTGGATACTGAATTAGTGAATCAGCGAGATCTTCTCCTCCAATAGTAACAACGGCATCTTTGATGCCCAACTTTGGGACTGATATGTTGTAATACTTAACGACTGAGCTGCTCGTTAATTCTTCTGCGCTTGGGAACCAGGTCTTCACTTTCGTAAAATCCATCAGTTCTTGCTCTGGAACGGGGGACAGGTATTGTTTAAAGTTTGCCTTACTTTTTATTTCATAGGAAAGGAGCGGAAATATGACGGCCAAAATGCAAACCCCGCCGGTAATTGCGAGAAATAAACTGAGTAATTTAATTGCGGACTTCTTCATTTTTCTGCTTCTATACTAACCTCAATTCGCTGAGCCACAAACGGCACAAAACGAATAGGATCAGGAAGAGCAGGATTAATCGTTATTGCAGCTCGTACGAATCCAGGAATTGTTCCCAGATAATTATTTGCAGTCGCGAATCGTTTTCCAGAGACAGCTCGTGCGACATCATCTGGATTTACATTTGGAAGGAGGTGTGCGGTTAAGCCTATGTTAGCTGAAATATCCCCACCTTGTCCTTTTTGGATCTCAAAATCAGTTTGCACTTGTTCTGGCCTAAACGAATACCCTCCGGGCACCTGAGATGTTAACAGTTTCTCTGCAGCCTGTTTAATTGCATCTTTGGGAATCGCATACGCAGTCGCTTGAATCTCAAGAGACAGGTTTACACTACTTGCCTCATCCCCTGCTTTGTGGTCGAAGACTTTTGTATTGGTTTTAGTGGTTACAGAATCCGGAATAAAAGAGTAATTCTCTGGCACTTCTCTTACAATTTCTTCTTTTGCCTGCGCAGTGAGTTTTGAAACCGTTGCTTGCTCTAAACTATCTAAGTCTGCTTTGGAAACAGCGGTAATCTGTCGGCTTGACCCACCAGTGAATGTTTCTGCGACAACGGCATCAATTTCACTGGTTAAAAAGTTCCCCACTTTTAAGGTTTGATCTTTGGCAAGGTTATAATCTGAGCCAATAGCCGCGGCTGTAGCCGAAAGCGTGATTGTTCCAGGTGACGCAGGAGAAGTTGCAGCTGAGACTGAAGCACTTTCGTCAAGTGTAAACTTTAAGTCGTTTGCTCCGACAAGAAGCGCACCAGCAGGAAGCTTTACACCATTTGCCGTTCCGTTTCTGATGGTTACGGTCCCTTTTGCTTTATCTCCAACTGTTTTATTTCCACTTGCAGGAGCTGAGTCTTCACCTGAGACTGTCTTTGTAAAGACCGCAACAGGAAGGACTTTATTATCAATGTCCACAGTATCAGTTCCTTCTTTGAGTGCAAACGTCTCGTGAGTTGTGAGCGAGCGTGGAGAGATAAAAATAGTGATGTCTGCCTGTGGAAGGAAATACCACGCAGCAACAACCCCTCCGAAAATAATCGAGAATCCAAGAAATCCAAAGATTGCGGCAGTCTTTAGGGAAAGCGTTGACCTTCGCTTTGCATGCGGTACAACATGAGGTTGCTCGATTGGAAGTGTGTCAAAACTTTTCTTTTTAAATGGAAGTGCACCGATTAATGCCGATGGCTTTTTTATTATTGCGAGCATTTTGTGCTTCGCCTGGAAGGCTTTTGAGCTGGAAGTTGCGTGAATAGCAGTAGCATGTTCCTCTTCACGAGCAACAGCCTGCGAATGATCTTTTGGATTAATTTTTGTAATGTCTGCATCAATCGCAAATCCCAAATCATTCAGTGATACGTCTGTTGGAACAATATTCTCTTCTAGCGGCTCTGGTGTTTTTTGAGGTGTTACAAAAAGCTTTACTGGTCCCATTTCAGATGAACCGGCAAGACTAATTGCACTTAACAATCGTTCATTTGTCGCGAGTTCAATCTTTGGCTCGTGCAAGAACATAAGTTTGTCGTTTGCATCCTTCCAAGTAACTGATGACAGTAAGTGAGAAATGTCCCCAAGCTCTTCTTTTGAAGCACCATACACGACAAATCGCGACGGGAGTGCATCGTTTGATTGGAACCGGGTGAGTGCTTCTATTAAGTCTTCGGTCAAGGATACGCTTCGGCCAACTTCAACAGTACCGGCGAGTGTTCCAAGCCTAAAGAGCGTTACTTCGAGTGTCGTTTTCGCAATTCCGACGACAACAGCGGAAAGCGGACCTCCTTCGTTTTGTTTTACCTCATGAGAAATGGCTTCAGGAATTACCACAAAGCCCACTGGGGACAAGGATAACTTACTGCAAATCTCACGAATAAGGGCTAGATAGTCTTTTTTAATATGTCCTTCTGTCACCCATCCAGAGGGCACACCAAATACTGTTTTTGTTGGTTCTCCTGCATCTGAAGGGATTGATGCGGTAGCTTCGGTCAATGAAGTATCAACGGCTTCTATTAGTTCTGCTTCGTCATTCCATGAAACTTCTGGTCCATAGGAAACGACTGAGGTTTCTTCTTCATCACGACTCCACAAGCACACAGAGGTGATGTGAGAAGTAATTATGAGAGACCAGAAATAAGCTTTTGACATAGGCAGTCGGAAGCGCCAGTTTACACTATTGTGGCATAAATTCGTCTAACGTTACTACCACTTGCTTCCTCTCGGGTAATTTTAACATGTCCGCCGAGATCGGAGAGTTTTGTGACATGAGGACCACCACACACTTCCTTTGAGAACCATTCGCCATTAGGATCGCCAATCGTATACACCTTTACTTGCTCTCCATACTTTTGATCAAAAAACGCAAGTGCCCCTTTTGAACGGGCTTCGTCTAAACTCATCATTTCAAATCCAACAGGTAAGTTCTTATCAATCTGTTCATTTACCAGCGATTCAACTTTTGAGATCTCTTGATCCGTTACTTTTGCATGATGGATAAAGTCAAAGCGCAATCGCTCATGTGTGATATTACTTCCCTTTTGCTGCACATGATCACCAAGTACTTTTCTCAATCCGGTATGCAATAAGTGGGTTGCAGTGTGCAGTCGTGTTGTTTCTTCAGAATGATCAACCAATCCACCTTTAAATACTCCCGCAGACGCGGTTCGTGATTTATTCTGGTGTTCTTCGAATGCTTTCTTAAATTCTTCGATGTCAATCTTTTGTCCTTTTTCTTGGAAGATTTCAACCGACAATTCAAGTGGGAATCCATATGTTTGATATAAATCAAATGCTATTTTCCCATCAATGGTATCAATCTTTTCCACTTCCTTATTTCCGTTCTCAAGTGTCTTGTGAAATTTTGTTACCTCATCATGAATAACACTCTGCAATTGAGTTGTATCAGAAGAATTAAAATACACTTCATATTTTTTAACCAACTCAGAGATAAGTGTTGTAAAAATATTTGGCTCAATTTGTGTATCCTTCAATTTTCTTGCTTTCAAAATAGCGCGTCGAATCAACCGTCGCATCACATACCCTTGTCCTTTATTTGAAGGGACAACTCCTGCTTTTGCAAGAAATGTGGCTGCTCGAATATGGTCAACAATCACTCTAAAACTTGCTTTGTCTTCCTCATATTTTTTGCCTACGTAAATCTCTACTTCAGCAATTAAATCTTTAAATAATTCCAGTTCGAACACGTCAGGGTTGTTGTTCACAGCGGCAGCCATTCGTTCAAGCCCCCCGCCGAAATCCACATTTTTATTTGGCAGTTCTTCTAATTTTCCGCTCTCGTTCTTTTTATATTGAATAAACACGGAATTTCCAATTTCCATAAAACGACCACAATCACAATTTGGGTGACACTCTTGGTTTTTCCATTCAGACTGTTCATGAAGATTCAAACCAGTACCAAAATCATAAAAGATTTCTGAGTCCGGTCCTCCAATTTCGCCAACTGGCATTTGCTCAGGAGTACCACTACGACTCCACCAATTTTTTTTCACACCATATTCGTAAATATGATCTTTTGAAACACCTAACTCAATCCACCTATTGTATGAAGTCTCATCGCGAGGAACTTCCTCATTTCCTTCAAAGATACTAAAGTACAATTTGTCTTTTGGTAACCCGAGTTCAGCGGTTAAAAATTCAAACACGAACCCTAGCTGTTCTTCTTTGAAATAATCGCCCAAGCTCCAGTTTCCCAACATTTCAAAAAATGTGGTATGTCTGTTGTCTCCTACTTCCTCAATATCTTGTACGCGAATTGATGGTTGAGAATCGACGAGTCGTTTTCCTGCAGGATGAGTTTCTCCTAATAAAAAGGGGACAAGTGGTTGCATTCCAGATGATGTGAAGAGTGTTGTTGGATCGTTCTCTAATACAAGAGGTGCAGGGTCAATAATTGCGTGCCCTTTAGCTTTGAAAAAAGCCAAGTATTTAGTACGAATTTCTGTGAGAGTCATGGCAGGATTATATCATGCAGCCAATAAAATGACCCCAACAAGTGGGGCCATACTTTACTTATTATTCAATCCTCCATTTCGAAAACATAAGAAGGAGAGCAATGACGATTAATCCGATTACTGCCCAAGTTCTCATCTCAGCGTTTTCAATCCGAGACAAAACTCCGAGGCCAAGCCTCAACCGCTGATCCGCAAATTCAAGTGCTACTACTGCAAAGGCTAATGCTGCAAATTGCTCCCGTTTCTTACTGATGAAAGCGAGGTATGCGATTCCTGCTGCGATACCTAGTAAAACAAAGGACTGAGTTGCAGCAGGCACATTCTTTTCAATAAAACTGCTCACAGCGGTCAGTTTGGGAATTTGCATCACAAAGACGACAACAAGCATGAGACACAGAAAAGCGAGTGCGAAGTTGCAAATCCACCCGATCAGGTTCTTGACTGCTAGCCATACACGCATGGAACACTCCTTTAATAGGTTCTAAACTGTCCTATAATATCACAATGAGAGTATTATTTCAAGCTTTTTTTTTGAGGTTCTCTAAAAATGAGGCTACTTTCTCTGTCGGGTTATCCAAAAGAAGCTGTACTCTTCGGATAACGGCGCGCGCTTCTTTGACCACAAAAAACACTTGAAATCCAACGACTAAGAGCAAACTCGTGAGAGACACTATAACGATAATCAGTAGCAGTTGTATTCCGTCCATGTTATTTTTTTGAAAGCTTAACGTCTATTGTACGGGAGAGGATGCTTTCCTTGCCAGTGCGAGAAATTGCTTTAACGACTATCGCTTTCGTTTCAGAAACAATTTGAATTTCTGCAGCAAAATTTCCATCGCTATCCACAACAACCGGTGTCTCATTAATACGAATTGCAGCATTCATATCAGTCGTTCCTCTCACCATTACTGTGCCTGAGGTTACCAATTCATTCTCAACAGGAGAAATAACTGTAAGCTTAGGGGCGCTCGTGAAATTTCGGTATTGATAGGTTAAATATCCACCCATGACAAGAGCACCGAGTAAGCCAAGAATAAAAATAATTGCACGAGGTCCAAACCGAACTTCCTTCTTAATGTCAGGTTTAGGATTAATAGATAGCTTCTGTGGCGGGTAATCGCGCCTGAGGAACGCAACTGCTTGGTCTCGGTTTATAGACAGTGCATCAGCGATGCTTTTCACAAATCCACTGACAACCGGAAGTTCTGGAAGTTTATTCCAGTTTTCGTTTTCAATATCATCAATAAATTCTGGCTTAATTTTTGTAGCACGAGAGAGTTCCTTTTGTGACAACCCTTGTTGCTCACGCGCAATACGAAGTAATGTGCCAATTGTCTTCATAGAAGCTCTTAACCGCTTGACGCCTCCGAGTCAGCATTTTCACCGCCACCAAACACCTGTTCTGGATTTTGGATTAACACTTCACGCGGCTTACTTCCTTCCGCTGCGCTAACCACTCCTGCTTCCTCAAGTTGATCGAGTATTCGTGCAGCTCGTGCATACCCAACTGATAATTTGCGCTGCAATAGTGATGCTGAAGCGCGATCGTATTGGCATACGATTTCAACAGCGCGCTTAAACATATCATCCGTCTCTTCAACACCGGCAACATTTAAGCTTCCTGGCTTTTGAGTTGTCACCACCTCTTCAGTGTAATGAGGCTCAACTCCTTGTTCTTTCAAGAATGAAACGAGGTGGTTCACATCTTTATCTGAAACAAAAGCCCCCTGGATACGCTTTGGGCGGGCTTGTTCTGGGGACAAATGTAACATGTCTCCTTTACCGAGCAATTTCTCAGCACCATACGCATCCAAGATAACTCGTGAATCTACTTGAGAAGAAACGGCAAAAGCTATGCGGTGAGGAACGTTTGCCTTGATAAGTCCTGTTAAAACGTCAACAGATGGGCGTTGGGTTGCAAGCACCATATGAATACCTGTCGCACGACTCATTTGAGCAAGACGCGTAATACAGTCTTCAACTTCAACAGGAGCAAAGAGCATGATATCAGCCAACTCATCAATAACAAGAACGATATAAGGCATGGCCTGGAATCCGCTCATTTCGTTGTATCCGTCGATATTTCTCACACCTGATTGTGCGAAGAGTTTGTACCTGCGGTCCATTTCCCCTACTAACCATCTCAGCGCTGACAAGACTTTATCAGGTTCAACGATAACGGGTGTTAATAAATGAGGAATACTGTTATATCCCGTTAACTCAACTCGTTTTGGATCGACCAAAATAAACTTCACTTCAGACGGAGATGCACGGAACAGGAGAGATGCTAAAAACGTATTTAAACAGACGCTTTTTCCTGACCCAGTTTGCCCTGCAATTAATACGTGTGGCATTTTTCCAATGTCAGCAATAATTGGCTTTCCAGCGACATCGAGTCCCAACGCAACAGTTAACTTTGAATGAGAGGTTCTCATTGGATCACTTAATAACATTTTCTTAAGAGGCACAAATTCAGGAGATTTATTCGGAAGTTCAATACCAACGAGCGATCTTCCTGCGATTGGCGCTTCAATACGAATAGCCCCCGTTGGAGACTCAAGTGAGCGAGCCAAATCCCGATCAAGAGCTGTAATTTTTGAAAGCTTCGTACCAAGTGCCACTTCAATTGCATACTGAGTAACAGATGGACCTTGATTCACCTCAACAACCCGCGCGGTAATTCCAAAGGAATCAAGCGTTTCTTCAATGACCGCAGCATTGCCTTTAATATCACCTCTGTCAGCTTTCCCGCCACTTGATTCAGAAAGCAAATCAAGCGGTGGATATTTCCACACACCATCATCCCCAGCATTACTTGCAATAGGTTTCATCTCTTTTCCTTTTGTATCATTCGAGTACGTTGGAGCCCCACCTAAAATCTTAAATTCTTTTTTCTCAGGAGCACTTCCACCAAACAGTTTTCCTCCCAAAAAGCCTCTCTTCTCTTTAATCTTCTCTTCTGATTCAAGAATATCGTCCTTGGATTTTTTCGCACTCTTTTTCTCTTCTTTTGCTGTTACTAACTCAATCAGTTGTTCAAAGGAAACATTAAAAAGAATTAAAAGCCCTGCCACAGTTAATGCAAGAAGCAGGACGATACTCCCTGCTGGCGTAATAAGGGCTGCAACACCGTCCCCAGCTTGCGTGCCAAACGATCCAGAATGGGTAAGTGTAGTAATTGAAAGGAAAAAGAGAAGAGAACCAATAACGACATTTGCCCGTCCGAGCAGAATTTTAATTTTACTCACAGCAAATCCAAAGGAAATCAAAATAAATGGCAAAAAGACAGATGACCACCCAAGGTAACTCGTTAAAAAATCGTTTACACGAATAAGGGCTCGTCCCTGTCGTGAGAAAGAAACCAAAATAAGTCCTGCAGCAACCCAAAATGCGATCTGCAGAAGAGATCTAAAAACGGCGGGATTAATACCAGACCGTTCGCCTTTTTCTTTCGACTTTTTGATGCGCTTTCGTTTCTTAGCCATATTTATCCACAGTATAACAGAGGCGTAAACGGGGAGAGAAATTTATTCTTCAGCGACGACCGGCAAAATCATCGGCCTGCGTCCAGTTTTTTCAAAAAAGTATCGCTCGAGAAAATCCACAGCCTCTCGTTTTAAAACAGCAGTATTTACGATCCTCTTTTTATCTAAGTGCTTCACCAGTTTTGATCCACTTTCCGTTAAGAAATTCTTTCTCATTTTTTCAAATACAAACCCACGACTAATAATTTCAGGATCTCCCACAACTTTCTTTTGCGCCGTATCAAATCCCATGACAACAATTGCGATTCCATCGCTTGCCAAGATTTGACGGTCTCGCAGTACGACCTGCCCCACATCGCCAACTTCCAATCCATCAACCAACACTTGCCTCACAGGAATTGTCTCTCCTCGGGAAACTCGCCCCTGGCTAAATTCAACTGTTTCTCCGCCGGTCAACTCAAGCACTTCATTTTTCTTCTTACCCATCATTTCAGCAATCTTCCCGTAGGCTCTCATGTGTCGAATGGTGCCGCCAATGGGGATTAAAAACTTAGGCTGTACTAGTCCAATAAGCATTTTGATGTCTTCCATGCTTCCGTGTCCTGAGACGTGCAAATTTTCTTGCATGTCGTAATAATGGACATCCACATTCTCCTCAAGCAATCGGTCAACAACGAAATCCACATTAAACTTAGCTCCTGGTGGTGCAGGGTCTGCTGAAAAGACAACCGTATCTTCTTCTTCAACACTTAATAAATCGTGTTCTCCCATCGCAACACGGTAGAGCGCGCTCCCTGGTTGTCCATATGAGCCAGAAATAATGTAGAGCATTTTGTCGCGCGGAATTCGCTTTGCATCGCGACCAGAGATCACCACATGTTGAGGATATTTAATATATCCCAGTTTTCTCGCAATCTCGACCTTTTTGATAATGGAGCGACCAATAAAGCATACTTTTCGGCCGGCTTCTTCAGCAGCAAAGATCGCTTGCTGCATACGAGAGATGTTACTGCTAATAGTTGTAAAGTACACGAGTCCTTTCGAGTCTCGTACAATTTTTTTGATAATGTCTTCAACGGTTTGTTCACTTTCTGTATACCCTGGGCTCGTTGAGCCCAATGCATCAGAAGCCATTGCAAGTACCCCGCTTGAAGCCAAGAGCGCGGCTTTAGTTACATCAAACGGTTTTCCACTGACCGGGGTCCAATCAAATTTGTAATCTGGTACATGGAAGACTTTACCTTCTGGAGTATCAATACAAAATCCAGCAGCATCGGGAATTGAGTGGCTTACTCTAAATGGCGTGATTTTAAATACACCAAGATTTAAAACGTCGGTATCGAGATTAAAAGAATGGACTTTCGCATCCCGAATTCCATAATCCATGAGTTTATCCTTAATAAACCCTGCGGTAAGCGGAGAACCATACACTGGAACTTTAATTTCTTTAAGTAAAAATGGGATTGCACCAATGTGGTCCTCGTGGCCGTGGGTGACAACAATTGCACGAAGTTTATGTGCATTTTTTCGAAGGTAGCTAAAGTCTGGAATAACGAGATCCACTCCATACATATCGGCATCAGGAAAACCAACCCCACAGTCGACCACAATCATGTCATCACCGTATTCGTAGATATAACAGTTTTCAGTAACTCCGGTTGTCCCAGACAACGCAACGAACTTTAACGAACTCATATATAGGAAGTTTAGCAGAAAATGGGGGTAATTGTATGTGGGTGCTCGCGACACCCACATACGTGGTTATAAACCAAAAGTAAACGCAATATGGATGAATAACACCAGCGAGACAAGAAACCCAATGATACTCACAAAGTGACCAAGCTTCCAGTTTGCGATTTTATTGATATATGACGTGATCGCAAAGATGACAATGCCAAGTATCGTCATAATGTACAGATGCTCCCGCAGCCCGCTTCTCGTCATCGGCATCCAAAAGTACAAACTTTCAACTACACGGAGTGAAATGATTAGGATTAGATCCAAAATGACTGCCTCAAACCTGGTCACAACTCACCTCTCGTGGCTATTTTATCAATGAAGCATTATGGCAAATTATAGGTTGTTTACCACTGAGGAAGGTATTGTTTAATATTGTCTTTCGTAATTTGGAACTGTGTGCCTTTTCCTTCAATAATTAATTTTGCAATCTTTCGCACAACTCCTTGAACGGTACGATCAAGGGTACGAATACCAGCGTCATACCCAAGTGGTCGCGCAATATTAATCCATACATCATCATCAAACTGAATCGCATTTTCAGGAAGTCCTGACTCACGAAGTACTTTCGGCAAGATATATCGACGTGCAATTTCAATTTTCTCGTCATCGCTATAACTTGGCATGGTAATTGGTTCTAGTCGGTCCATAACAGCTGTTGCGATGTTTGTGGTGTTGTTTGCGGTTGCAATAAAGAGTGACTGTGAGAGGTCTATTGGATAATCAATATAGTGATCAATAAACGCATGATTTTGCTCAGGGTCGAGTAACTCGACTAGTACACCCATAATTGATGCACGACCTTGGTCAGTTACACGATCAATTTCGTCTAAAAGAATAATCGGGTTTCTACTTTGAGCGGTTCGTAATGCTTTTACAATTCGTCCTGGCTCAGCTTCAGGGTGCATACGAGATTGACCTCGAAGTTCAAGTGGATCTCCCATACCTCCAAAAGGAATACGGACAAACTTTCGACCAATTGCTTCTGCAACACTCATTGCCATCGTCGTTTTACCAGTTCCCACGAGTCCCACAAACAGAAGAATTGGAGAGCGCTTTGCAACATCTCCTCCTTTATCCATCATTAATTTCATAACAGACAAATACTCAAGAATGCGCTCCTTTAGTGGTTCAAGTCCAAAGTGGTGTGAGTCTAAAATTTCTTTAGCTTTTGTTAAATCAAGTTGATCTGGAGTCGTCGTATTCCACGGCATGTGGGTAACCCAATCAATGTATCGATCCATTCGATCAAGCTCAGGCAAGAATGTAGGGGAATTGGTAAGCGCCGTCATTTGATGAAGACGGATTTTGATACTTTCTGCAAGTTCTGGAGGAATAGTAGCTCCTTCTAATCGCTTCTCAATTTCAGACAAAATAGCACTAGCATTTGTATCCATATACCAATATAGCATGAAAAAACCGGCACCTAATATTTAAGTGCCGGTCGAGAAGACAGATGCGTAATTAAGAGAGAGTTATCTGCCATCCTTGAATAAACGCAGCGTCTTGGCCAATACCTCCAAAGCTTTGGACGATCAACGAGCCGCTCACCCAACGAGGGTTAATTACCCCGCATTCATTCGGTTTGCAATTTGTGATTGGGGTATTCACCCAATCAACCAGGGAAACCCAATATACGTTCTGGGCGCGCATTCCACCGCCTTCATACACCAGAGTGTTTGCATCAATCCAGCGTGCGTTTCCTTGCCACTCAGCATGGGTCGTCATCCGATGCACGGCGCTTGAATCCAAATCCCAAACGTAAATGTCGTACTGACGCAGCTCTCGACATTCACCATCGCGGCAAAATTCTGCTGTGTCATAACTAGCCGACATGGCGATATTTTTCCCATCGGGCGACCAGGCTGGGTCTTGCTCATCTGCCCAATCAGTGGCAGTCATCTGTGAAACCTCAAGAGTCTCAAGGTTTACGATGTACAGATCGTTTAACGCCTGATCTTCGAGCTGACGGCTGAAGACGTACATACTGCCATCCGGCGAGTAACTACCTGAATAGTCGTTGCTTTCCAGTTCGCGTGTGATCCGTCTTACTTCGGTACTAACAACATTAAGCTCGTACAGGTCAGTACGGAATGGAACTTCCGCGCGTGCAACACCTGCGGCAAACATAATGCGAGTGCCATCAGGCGACCAGATCGGATAAATAACATTCTGGTACGTGTCCGGGATAGCCTGATATTCATTGCTCCCATCGCTGTCAGAGATGCAGAGTGTCTCATTCGTTCCGCATACGTAGGTCAGTTGGCTTCCATCAGGTGACCACTCAGCAGATCCAACGATATTGGCATTCAGTTCAAGTGCGGGGTAATTGAATACCTCGCGCACTGGCTGAGCTGAAACTGGCATTGCCAGGCTCAACAAAGCGAGCATGAACAAAACACATTTCGTAACCATTTGCATTCCTCACTTTCAGTTAAACGAATAGCAATAGTATACTTCCAGAGGCTCAATTTGTCAAACTATGGGTTCTTATTTGAGCTAAGTGAGCAAACGGGTTATACTATGGGCATTGGAAGTGTAGATTGATAAGGGGCAGTAAATGATTCTCAGAAGAGCGTATCTTTTTGGGCAAACACCCGTCTTCTCGTTCATTTGTGGAGGGTTGTTCTGGTTAACAATAAATTTGATTTCGTGGGCTCGAGTCGTCCTGAAAGAAGGTGAAGTAACGTCTGGCGGTTGGATTGCCTTTTGCCTCATTATCCTCTTTGGATGTTTGGGTGCAGAGTTAAATGTCGCCTGGTCAAACGTTCGCGGGACACACGAGCCAATCGTTCAGATTGCTATTTTAATCGGCTGTTTTGGGTATTACGCTGCAACAAGCAACAATCTCCAATCTAATCCGATTGTCATGACAGTATGGGCGTCTTCCATGACGATCATCCGGATGATGAGTGCCGCGATCTGGTATTACGTCAAACGAGTAAAGTAACATGCATATCGGAGAATTTATATAGTTCTCCGATTTTTTTGTGCAAAAAAAGTGCCGTATCCCCATTGAGAAATTGAGCACTAATCGAAGGATTATCTTTCGAATCGACCTTTTGGAGCTTCAGTACTTACAAGTCTGCTTGCAGGAAAATGTGGTCCTCCTGAGCCTTGTCTGTCGCGTCTGTCAAAGTTTCTTCGTGGTGCTCCACCCATTCGAGGTCCATCACGTCGTGGTCCACGATCGTTTCCTCGGTCAAATGATCGTCGTGGTCTGTCGTATCGTCCACCACCCATTCCACCTCCACCAGTGTTACCTCCACCGCGTGGTCCGCGATCTTCTTTTTCTTGATCACTTGCTGGGTCTAGGTTCATTGAAAGGTTGATTCTTCCCATTGAGTCTACTTCTTTCACACGAACTTGGACTTTTTGTCCTAATGAGACAATGTCTTCTGGGCTACTCACAAAGCCTTCTCCCATATCTGATACGTGTACTAATCCATCTTTTCCGGGGAGAATTTCTACAAATGCTCCAAATCGCTCAATTCGAACAACTTCTCCTTCATAAATTTCACCTGGTTGCGCAACTTTAACGATTGATTCAACCCATTTAATTGCCTTTTCAACAGCTTCCATATCTACAGATGAAATATCAACTGATCCGTCGTCTTTAATCTCAACTTGAGCTTGTGTTTCAGCAATAATTTTCTTGATATTCTTTCCACCAGGCCCAACAACTTCACCAATTTTCGTTGGATCAATATGAATGGTTTTTACCTTAGGAGCATAGAGAGAAACCTCAGTTCGTGGTTGAGCAATAGTCTCAAGCATGTGCTTTAAGATATGTGCACGACCTTCTTTTGCTTGTTGAATCGCTTCTCTCATGATTTTAGCCGTTAAGTTTAATGTTTTAACGTCTAATTGAAGGGCTGTGATTCCTTTTTCGGTACCAGCTACTTTAAAGTCCATATCTCCGTTAAAATCTTCAATTCCAGCGATATCGCTCATAACTGCAAACTTTTTATCGCTTTCAATGACCAGTCCCATGGCAATTCCAGAAACAGGTGCGCTAATTGGGACCCCTGCATCCATTAATGCGAGCGTTGATCCACAGGTTGATGCCATAGATGTTGATCCATTTGAAGAAAGCACTTCAGATACAAGTCTTATTGCATATGGAAATACTGATTCATCAGGGATTACCGGCATTAATGCTCTTTCAGCAAGTGCTCCGTGTCCAACTTCTCGTCGGCTAGGATTTCCCACTCGTCCCGTTTCTCCTGTTGAGAAAGGAGGCATAATGTAGTGGTGAATATATCGCTTTTCCATTTCACCTTCAGCGGACTCTAAAAGTTGCCCCATAGAGAGAGATCCGAGTGTTGCGATCGTTAATGCTTGGGTTGCTCCGCGTTGAAATACAGCTGATCCGTGAGTGCGAGGAAGTACGCCAACCATGCTGCTTAACGGTCGAATTTCAGTGAGTTTTCGTCCGTCAGGGCGAATACCTTTGAGTGTGTTTTCTCGAATAACTTCTTTCTTGAGATCGTCTAAGATAATTGCTGCTTCAACAGCCTCTTCTGGTTCAACTGCAGCGACTACTTCAGCCATTAATGCGTCCCATGTTTCGCTCTTGCCTTCCTTTTTAGCCATATTTGAAATAACTTCTGAAAGCTTAGAGTCAGCAATCTTTTTAACAGTCTTTACAAGTTCTGCTTTCGGTTTAGGCTTTTCATATTTTTCTTTCTTTGTACCAACTTCTTTTGCAAATTCATTGAAGAATTCAAAGAGCTTTTTGCTTTCCTTTTGTGCGAACTCAATTCCACCGATAATATCTTCTTCACTAACTTCCTTCGCTCCTGCTTCAACCATGATGATGGCTTCTTTTGTAGCTGAAACAGTCAAATCCATATCAGATTCTTCTTCTTGAGAATTTTGAGGGTTTAAAATGAATTTTCCATCTTTGAGGCCAACTGCGAGTACTGAAACTGGTCCTCCCCATGGAAGTTCGCTTGCAGTAAGCGCTGCAGAGACTCCAAGTGCTGCAGTAATTGTTGGGTCTGTTTCAAAGTCAACAGACATAACAGTTGCAATAACTTGCACTTCTTTTTTATATGTTTTCGGGAATAGTGGTCGAATTGATCGATCAATAACGCGTCCGCTTAAAATTTCTTCATCAGTTGGTCGTCCTTCTCGCTTTACCCATCGAGATCCTTTAATACGACCACCTGCGTATAAACGTTCTTGGTATTCAACAGAAAGAGGGAAATAATCGAGTTCTTGTTTTAATGGAGCTGAGGTAACGGTTACGAGTACAACAGTATCACCGTATTGTGTAAGGACTGAAATACCAGCTTGTGGAGCAAGTTTGCCTGTTTTTAATGTAAGTGTTCTTCCACCTAATTCTAAGGATTTTGTAATTTCTTTCATAAACTTATTTAAGACCGAGATCTGCTCTGACTTTTTCAAACCGTTCTCGATCGTGTTTTCCGAGGTAGCTTAAGAGTCTTCGTCGTTTTGCGACGATAGAGAGTAACCCACGACGTGAGTGTACGTCTTTTTGATGTTCTTTTAAATGCCCAACAAGTTGTTCAACTTGCGCTGTAAGAAGAGCAATCTGCACTTCAGGAGAACCTGTGTCTCCTTTTTCTCGCGCGAACTTTTGGATAATTTCTAATTTTTGATCTCTAGTGAGTGCCATATGTTTTATAAATCGTCATGTGTTGCCTCGAGGAAGGTCATGGCTGTCCAATCTCCAAGCTCACATCTTGCGTATTGTAACAGAGCTGAGGGTAAATTGCAAAGATATGTTCGGTGACAAAAAAAATGGGCGACCTGCGATCGCCCACT
The DNA here is from genome assembly GCA_002430735.1 of Candidatus Woesebacteria bacterium UBA5941. GTDB lineage: Bacteria > Patescibacteriota > Microgenomatia > UBA8517 > UBA8517 > UBA5941. The sequence goes on from DJCV01000003.1 coordinate 91,809, forward strand.
ATCAAACCTTATTGGAAACATGCTGCCTGAAAAAGGAGTAATCCTCCCACCCACATTCCAGCGCAGACCACGACGGTTGGGCAAATGACAAGCGCCCGTCCGCCGATCGGAAACACATATGAACGGCCTTTTGTACAGGCTGTGGGGGCGTAAATTACGCCTCCAATCATAAATGTTAAGCCGACCATTCCAATAAACTCCTGCCAAGGACTGAGATTCAGGTTCAACAAATTATTCAGCAGATCCATGAGAACCTCATTTCTACTTTCCAACTGGCGATATTATAGGTGATATTGTCTAGTGGATCAACTTGTGGAGGTTCCTTTGTAGATCTTTGGTTCTACCCAAGACCGCGGAACAGAAGGATTTGGATTCGTATTTCCCCCTATTGGTTGTGGTTGCGGCTGTTTTGGTTGAAACGTTTTCATTTGCTCACGTCTAGCTCCCTTTTCAAGTAACTGTCCTGCAAGTTTGAAAGTATCTGCTGTAATTGTATTTGAGGTAAAGTTCTTTGTTCCTTCTGACAAACCAACGAACAAATTAGTCGCAATATCTCCATTAGAAATAAGACCCATTTCGAGTAAATACTGAGCGACTACTTCAGAAATGCTTGAGGCACCTTTGGCGAGTGAGAGAACTTGTCGTCCAGGAAGGGTGATGTCAGTAATCCCAATGTGAATTGTTCTCATCTCTAAAAAGTCCTTCTGAGAAAGAAGAGGGAAGTGGGTTTCGTTTGCGCCCCCAATTAAGATCACGGTATCAGCAGCAATGCCAGAGTAGCTAATTTGAATATTGTCCTTGCTTGGTGGCGCTACGTTTGGGAGCGGGAAGAGCGCTATAAATAAGTCATTCCCGTCAATATCATAATTAACACGCTCAACGTTCGCGAGTGGATAATCAATAAATTTTACGACTAAATTCTTGTTGCCTACGGCTGTTGTTACTTTATTGACGCCAATTAACCGATTAAATTCAACCGTCATCGGGGTGTCACATACAATTGTTGCGTTTTTGTCCTTAAGACCTAGGTATAAGCTTAACGCTGCTGCAACTTGATCAAAGTATGGATTTTTCGGAAGCATGATAACTACAGATTTGGAGTCAGCGAGTGCTTGAGTGAGAGCTGGTGTCATATTCGGCCGATTCTACCCTATATTTTGATTGCGGTCAAGGTATCTCGAACTAAGAAGTCTTTTTGTGGTTCGAAGATAATCCCACATTCTTGTCCTTCTTTTGCCTCAGGCAGTTGATCTTTTAATTTTCTGATTGAAGTCACCTTCACTCGATCATATTCCTGATCACCACGAGATAAAATAAGCGTATCTTTTAGTGCAATTCGACCGTTCGTGATCCGAACTCCCGCAACTTTCTTATTCTCATATGGAAAAATTGCCAAGACTTCTGCTTTCCCAAGCACAATAATGTCACCCGCATGAACACGCATTTCAAGAAAATTGATTAATTCATAAATAATTTTAAAACTATGAATTTCAACTGAATCATTTTCAGCGAGTTTGAGAATAGAGTTTGCGGCTTTGGATTCAAAAGTCACGATAATACAACCACTGGTTCGAGCAAGGAATAAATCACTTTCAGCGACATCGCCTACAATCGCCTCTCTCACAAACACACCTTCTGGAAGCATTCCGATTAGCGCTTCAAGCGCACCTTTGGTCGCAGCTTTTAGAATAATTTTTACTTTAGAATCTTTCTCGTTTTGAGTTGAAACAGTTGCTTTTGCGGCAGAAGCAATTGGAAGTCCTTCTGCTGGTTTGTAAATATATGCTCCCACTTCAGGAAGTGTTGAAAACCCAAGTAATGCAACAGGCATTCCAGGGTTCGCTTTTTTAACTGACTTACCAAGGTGATCAAATAATCCTCTGACTTTTATTTCTTCACTCCCTGATGAAACTGAGTCGCCAACGGACAATGTTCCATTTCTGACGATAAGAGATGTCACAACCCCTTGTTTCTCTTTATTTGTCTCAATCACAACAGCTTCAAGTTTTCCATCAGGGTCCGCTTCAATGTTTGAAACATCAGAAATAAGCCCTATTAACTCCAAAAGTGAATCAATTCCTTGCCCTGTCTTTGAAGACACTTCAAGAGATGGAACATCCCCACCTCGTCCTTCAAATAGAACTCCTAATTGTTCAAGTTGTCCTTTTACTTTTTCAATGTTGCTTGTCGCAAGGTCTACTTTGGTGAGCGCTACGATATATGGGATCTGAGCCTCAAGAATCATGGTTAATGCTTCCTTTGTTTGCGGCATAACGCCGTCATCTGCTGCAACGACTAAGATTGCAATATCGGCAACTGTTGCACCACGAGAACGCATCTTAGAAAACGCTGCGTGTCCTGGGGTATCAATAAAAGTAACAGTACCAAATTTTGTTTCTACTTGGCGTGCACCAATGCTTTGGGTAATGCCACCCGCTTCACGAGCGACTATTTTTGTTTTGAAGATTGAATCAAGCAGAGAAGTTTTGCCGTGATCAACGTGACCCAGCACAGTAACTATTGGAGGTCGTTTCGTCTGCATAAATATTTATTTGGGAAAAAGTGAGTACCATGTTATGCCTCTGTTGTGGCATTGTTCTCGTCAGATGATGCTTCAGGTGTTTCAGTAGGAGCCTCTGTAGTAACGTCAGATTCGATGGTCTCTTCTGTTTCAATTGGAGCCTCAGTTGGCTCAGTTACGACTGCTTCAGGTGTTTCAACAGAAGCTTCTACCGCTGGTGTGGTTTCTTCAGTAACTACTGCTTCAGTCTTTTCTTCTTCCTTTGGTCCTGTTCCATCTCCTTCAATCTCAATGCGGTATCCAGTCAACTTGCTTGCAAGTCGTACATTTTGGCCTTCTTTTCCAATTGCGAGAGAGAGTTCGCTGTCGGGAACGATAACCGTTGCAACACCTTCTTTTTTATCGATCTTTAGTGAAATTACTTGAACTGGAGCTAATGTTGCTTTCAAAAACTCTTCTTCGTTTTCTGTGTATGGAATAATATCAATTCGCTCACCACCAAGTTCGTTAGTCACAGCTTGGACTCGAACTCCTTTTTGACCGACACAGCTTCCCACTGGATCAACTCCGTTTTGTGAAGAAAATACAGCAATCTTTGTTCTCACTCCAGCCTCTCGTGCGATTTGCTTGATTTCAACTGCATTTGAAGCAATTTCAGGAACTTCTCGTGCAAAGATTTTAACGACGAAATCTGGATCGCTTCGAGAAAGAATGATGTTCTTTCCACGAATACCATCTTCAATCTTTTTTAATAAAAAGGAGAGTCTTTGACCTGAATTTAATCGTTCGCTTGGAACACGTTCTTCAGCTGGCATGACGGCTTCAGTTCTACCAAGGTCAACACGAACATTTGGTCCATCAAATCGAAGCACCATTCCTGAGATAAGTCCACCAACACGGCCTTCAAATTCTCCCATAACAGCTGTTTTTTCAGCTTCGCGAATTTTCTGGTGAATAACTTGCTTCGCAGTTTGTGCTGCAATTCGACCAAATCCTGGAGGAGTTACATCTTTTCGTTCTTCAGGTTTCTCTTCAGGCCATGCATAGATCTTAGCTTCGCCACTGGCTGAGCTAATTTCTGCATCGTATTCAAATCCCTCTGTTTCTTCGCCTCTGTCGCGCGCATCTCTTTTATACGCAGCAACATATGCTTCTTTAAGAAGATCTAAAATTACTTCCACATCAAGACCTCGCTCTTGAGTAAGAGCCTTTAGTGCTTGAGTAAATTCATTTCGAGCTGTTTGTTGCATATTTTTGATTTAAAAAAGGTGGGTCTACAAACCCACCAAATTCTCAATTCCATCCGTATTGTAGGTGACAAAGCGTTTGAAGTCAAACAAAAAAGGGTGAGGACATGCATCCTCACCCGGGGAATCAACCTTACAACATGACTAATTCCCATTTGCCGCCACCTACCATTTTGACGGACTTCCCTGATGTTCTTTTCCTGAGAGCGCTCAGCCGAGGCCCGATTGAACCAACATCTTGTCCCAACTGGTTATCTACCAGTGATTTAATTTCGCCTAAACCAAGTGGGACTTTTGATGACGATATAATCGCCAAAATCGTTGCTTCGATCTCTTCGGCTGTAGCAGCATATCGCGTAGTCATGACCGCTCCTTTAAAAAAACATTAATGGGCTTGGTATTGTAACAAATTTACCGTGCTTTCGCCAAAAAAAGAGGGCGGAGTGTGTCCGCCCGTTTTGAATTGAGATCATTCGCGTAAGGGAATCTTGTATTGCCTGACTTGCGCATCCTCTCGAATTTCCGGGTTTCCTGGAGGGATATAAATAGAAAGTTGTTCCAGCGGCCCAACATTCCATACCCGAATCACTTCACGCCAGCCGTTTCTGCTGAGTAATCGATTAAGGTAGTTCTCAGTAACTCCTTTATACGAGCGAGTGGTCTCTACCGCGAGACTATACTCAACAACATTCCACAGGTTCCCTTCGCGCTTGGCAATAACCCAATCCGGGTTCATGGTCGGAAGTGCTTGTTTCGTGATCAAAATCACTCCCGATGTTTCGGATCGGTACGCTTGTACCCATCCGATTGCTTCCAATCTGTCCAGTGCAGATGAAACCGTAGAGTTTATAAGACGAAAACCCTTTGGCAATGACGGCACGACCCGTCCTACTATTTTGTCATTCTTGACTACCAACCAGCCAACCGTTAATTTCCCTGTCTCGGTCATGGACATACCTCGTTAAACTAATGTACAGTGCAGAATTATACCAAAACCTACTTATGAGAACCGTTTGTTTGGGGCGGTTCATACCAGAAGTACACCGTATGTGGGCCACTTTCCGATCCATATGTTCTGACAGGAAGCCAATGAACTTCTTCCGCACGAGATAACGCTGGAACTTTTCTCATATCAATAGCTATTGGTGGTGGGTTAATTTCAAAACCAAACCCGACAACCTTTTTACCTGCTCCAAACGCGATATATCCATGAGTCACGGCAGTCTCCTTTAAACGATTTTAAAGTCCGGCTTTCTTCATTTCATTAACAAGAGTTCTTTGTTCACGAGTAAGTTTTTCAGGAACACCTACTTCAATTTGGACATAATGATCACCATGTCCATTTCCTCTGACATTTTTAATTCCTTTTCCTCGCAGTCGCATCATCGTATTTGGTTTTGTTCCTGCTCGAACTTTAATTTTGACTGCCCCATCAACTGTAGGCACTTCAACATTCCCTCCCATCACAGCCATTGAAAACGGAATGGTTACTCGACCGTACACATCAGATCCATCGCGTTCAAATTCTTTTGATGCTCTCACTCCAATCGTGAGTGTAAAATCATTGAAATCAATCCGCATTCCATTCTCAACACCTGCTGGGATTTTAATTTTTCTGCGCTTTCCTTCGATCTCAACTTCTTTTTCAATCCCTTTCACTGCTTCCATGAAATCAATATTGATTGCATACCGTGGTTTTCTTGGTGCGCTTCGAAATGCTCCTCCGAAGAATTGTTCAAAGATATCCATTGGATCCCCAAAATCACCAAACGGATTCTGACCTCCGGTCGACGTATATGAATAGCTAAACGGACCACCGGCGAACGGATTTCCGCCAGCTCCACCACCAGGAGTAAAAGCCGCGTGACCATGCTGATCGTACGCAGCTTTTTTCTGAGGATCAGAGAGCACTTGATATGCTTCGTTAATCTCTTTAAATCGTTTTTCGGCTTCCTCTTTGTCTGCACCTTGGTGTCGATCTGGGTGCCATTCAAGCGCCATCTTTCGATACGCTTTTTTTAGCTCCTCAGGAGATGCACCTTTGCTTGTTCCAAGAACTTCATAAAAATCTTTTTTGTTTGCTGACATATGAAGTATTGTACCAGGGAGGAACGCATGTGTTAAGCACTCAGACCTAAAGTCTGCTAATGCAATTGCAAATACAAAACAAGGCCTATAACCTTGACGATTGCGATGAGAAAATGATATTATCCCTCACTGCATGACAAGTAGATCATGCGACTATCTTTCCAGAAAAGGAGTCTTGGATGAACGTTCGTAAGGTTTTGTTCGTGGTGAGTATGGTCGTTTTCCTTTCCATATTCGGTGCAACTGTAATATTGGCCCAAGAGAACTGCGAAAACAGGGTCTGTGCGTGGCTCGATGCTGAAAGTGGCATTGTGTATGTCAAAAACGCAACACCCTACCCCGCTTACGCGGTTTCAGCGTCTGTTGATACACTGATGCCAGGTGAAGTGCTGCGATATGTCGTTGCAGACGACCCGATTGCGTGCGCGGACGGGACAACATACGATGTTGGAATTCTCGTCGGCTGGCAAACGGATCCGAACGATCCGAACGTCGGCATTGCGGAGGATTTGACATTCCATCTGACCTGTAAAGCCGCCGCAAACTCATACCAGGAAAACCTGAACAACAGTGTGAGCGCACCGCAGATACCAGCAATACCGACAGATGTATGCGTTTTAATCGCGCGCGTGAATGTCAATATTCGAGAAGCTGCGACCACTCGTTCAGCAAAAGTCGGTAAGTTTGGCCCTGGCCAGTACCCAACGGTGATTGCGCTCCCAGCGGGAACAGGATGATATCAAGTCTCGTACAATGGGGTAACCGGCTTTGTCAGCACTGCAACAGGTGTTGTCACCGCAGGCCCGTGTGACGTAATTCCGCCACAAACATAACGACTCAAATTCTGGTAAGTTGGTCACGACCCGTGCTTTCAAAGGCGGGTCATTTTTTTTGGAGAAATTAACTCACTACTTCACCTTCTTCAACGTCTTTATCTTTCTTTTCCTCAGTTGGTGAGCCTTCAGCTGGTGTTTCAGTCTGTTCAGGTTGACTTGCAGCGTAGAGTTTTTCACCAATTTTCTGGAGTGTTTCTGATAAGTCCTTGGTTTTTGATTCAATCTCTTCTTTGTTTTCAGACGTCATGACATCTCGAACTGCTTTTACCTTTTCCTCAACTTGTGTCTTTACTTCACTATCCACTTTCTCTCCTGCGTCTTTCAACGCTTTTTCTGCAGTAACGACTAATGAATCAGCGGCATTTCGTGCGCTCACTAAGTCCTTTTTCTTTTCGTCTTCGACTTTGTGCTTTTCAGCTTCTTCTTGCATCTTTTTGACCTCTTCATCAGTTAATCCAACAGCGCCAGAAATTGTGATGTTTTGAGTCTTTTGAGTAGCCTTGTCTTTGGCAGTCACTTTTAAGATACCGTTTGCATCAATATCAAATGTCACTTCAACTTGAGGGACACCGCGCGGTGCCGGTGGAATACCATCTAAGATAAATCGACCAAGATCTTTGTTATCAGCACTCATTGGACGTTCACCCTGCGTAATATGTACTTCAACTTGTGTCTGGTTATCAGCAGCGGTTGAGAATACTTCTGTCTTACTCGCAGGAACCGTTGTGTTTCTTGCAATCATTGGGGTCGCAACTCCTCCCATTGTTTCAATTGCGAGCGTCAATGGAGTTACGTCCAAGAGCAAAATATCTTTTACTTCCCCACCTAATACTCCACCTTGGATAGCAGCTCCAATGGCAACCACCTCATCTGGATTTACTCCTCGGTTAGGTTCTTTTCCAAAGAATTCTTTTACTGCAGAAACAACTTTAGGCATTCGAGTCATTCCTCCAACCATGATTACTTCATTAATATCGCTCTTTGAAAGCTTTGCGTCCTTGAGCGCAGCTTCAACCGGTTTCATTGTTTGATCGATTAAGTCGCCTACCAAGCTCTCAAGTTTGGCGCGAGTAATCTTCATGGTTAAGTGCAACGGTTGTCCGTTTTGTTGAGTGATATAGGGCTGATTGATTTCAGTCTCTTCTGCACTGGAGAGTTCGATCTTGGCTTTTTCTGCAGCATCCCGAACTCGTTGCAATGCTTGTGCATCTTTTTTAAGATCCACAGAATTATCTTTCTTGAATTCTTCAACAATGTAGTCAACAATTCGGCCGTCAAAATCATCTCCTCCTAAATGAGTATCTCCATTTGTAGCCTTTACTTCAAAAACCCCATCTCCAAGCTCTAGGATCGAAATATCAAACGTTCCTCCTCCTAAGTCATACACGGCAATCTTTTCGTTTTTCTTTTTATCGAGTCCATACGCAAGTGCTGCAGCAGTTGGCTCGTTTATAATACGCTCAACTTTAAGCCCTGCAATTTCACCAGCTTGTTTAGTTGCTTGTCTCTGAGAATCGTCAAAGTATGCGGGAACGGTAATAACTGCTTGAGTAACTGTTTCACCCAAATAGCTTTCAGCGTCTTTTTTGAGTTTCATAAGCACCCGTGCAGCAATTTCTTGAGGAGTGTATGTTTTTTCTTCAACCTTAATTGCAGCCAGTCCGTCTTTTGAGGCAATTTCAAATGGCACCATATCTTTTGTGCGAGTCACTTCACTGTCATCAACGCGTCGTCCCATTAAGCGCTTCGCGCTGTACACCGTGTTTTTCGGATTCAACACCATTTGACGCTTTGCAACGTCACCAACTAAATTTTTTACAGGCTCGACAACAGAAGGCGTAATATTTCGCCCTGTGTCAGCTGCTGGGATTACTTTTGGAGAGCCTCCTTCCATAACCGCCACAACTGAGTTTGTTGTTCCTAAATCAATTCCAATAATTTTTGACATATGTGTATTATAACTCTTTACTTTTAGCTTCGAAATACTTTTACTTTTGCGTGCCGAATAATCGGTCCATCGGTAAATCGATATCCTTTCAAAAACACTTCTGCAATTGTTCCGTTTTGTTCTGCTGTTCCCGCTGTTGTGTCAATCGCTTCGTGCCAATCTTCATTAAAGGCGTCACCAGTCTTTGCGTCTACTTCAACAATTCCTTCTTCCGAGAGCGTATCTTGCAACACTTTCAATGAAATGCCAAGTCCCGGATCATTTAAATGTCTCTGCGCATCGGTAAACATATCAAATGTCGGGAGTAGTCGTGAAATAATCACGAGTTTTGATAAATATTTTCCTTCCTCTTTCTCCCGCTCGACGCGTTTTCGCAAATTATCATAATCAGCAAGTGCTCGTGCAAGCTGCATTTTAAGCTCCTGTAATTCGTTACTCTCAGGAGCTATTGGTTCTTTTTCTTCGTGTGCTTTTTCTTTTTTAGGCATTATTCAAAATGTTCTGCATCAAGTTACCATAATATCGAACGCTCGGGATGACGCGGGCATAGTTTAACCGAAAAGGGCCAATGACTCCAAGAGCATATTCGTGGTCTTTCGCCTTAAAACGGCTGGCCACAATACCAACTGGGTCGAAAAAATCCCAGCCGAGTTCTTCCCCGAATAACACTTCAATTTGGGTAACTCCAGTCATTTTTCGAAACATAAGCTCATGCAGAAGTCGTGTTTCCTCAATCATTGCAAATACACTTTGGCACACCTGATAATCCATAAATTCAGGGTTTTCGAAAACGTGTGAGAAACCATGACTCCAGATAGAGCCATCGTCAATCGTTGCAACAGCGAGTGCACCGGTATTGTCAGCTAATAAGTGCGTTGCCTCTCGCATTAGTTGATCAATATTAGTTTGCACCTCTCGAATATTTTCTTTCGCGCGAACCTCATCGGTAATGCTTAATTCTTTTTCGTCCATAAGCTGACTAATGTAGAACTTCATTGCAATAGGGGTTGGGACACGACCGGCTGAGGTGTGCGGCTGCTTTAAGTAGCCCATGTTTGTCAAAAGCGCCATTTCGTTACGAATAGTAGCCGGGGAAACCCCTAAATTATATTTTTTCTCAATAACAATAGAGCCTACAGGTTCAGCACTGGAGAGATATTCATCAATCAGTACTTTAAGGAGTTGAGTCTGGCGTGTAGAAAGACCTTCCATAGTGATCTGGCACTATCGTACTTGGAGTGCTAAGTGTTGTCAAGAGTAATGTTTTTCAAAGATCACATCCACCGTTTTCGACATCAATGCAGCAGCTGATATAATTCGGTATCAGAAGATAGCATTACAAGGAGAGTGCACAGTGGACACTATCGTACGGCCAGATAATCAGATGCTTGATCAATTCTTCCTTCGGATACTAGATGTCAGCCGTTCAGCCGTGATTAATGATCGTATTGTTGTATATCGCACACTTGATACACCCGCGAATGATCACGAGATGGAAGTTCGCTTATTAATTCATGAGCCGAACACAGAAACCCAGTGGCCTGAACAATTTGTCGGGCAACTGGATGACGAAGTTATGAGGTGGATTCGTGGTCTACAAGGAGAAAACTGCAACATTCTGTGGCATGTTTCAGAAATAAATCCTGCCGTCGGAAATCCGACTATGTTGCATTCAGGTATTACAATCGCAACGCAGGAAGGAGGAACGTTCGTTCTACTGCCCTCAGATTTCTTTGGCAGTATGGTTAAGCTGATTTTCAGTTTGGTGCCTCCTATTTCCGAGGCATAGTTAGAAAGAGAAATAAGAAGACCCTTCAATATAGAAGGGTCTTTTACTGCAAACCAGCCGTTAGGCTGGAATTAACTCGGTTGTAAATTCAAACTGTGTAAACAGATTGAATTCACGAATGTTCTTCTCAAGCAGTGTGAAGTAGACAATTCGTATCCCAAACAAAAACGCACCTTGCTGTGATAGCGGGACATACAGTCCCTTTTTCAACTCAAGAACGGTGATTGATTCACCTTCAGGTTTAGCTTCTTCAAGAACGCTGATATCAATTCGCCGCGCAATCCAGTACGTTACCTCACCAATCTTTGCCGCAAGGACTGAGGTCTTCAGATGACCAACCTGTGCCGGTTTTACCAAAACTTCAATTGCCGGCTTAAAATACGTTGAGACTGCCAATTTAAACTCGGATTCTGGCTTGAATATGCAAGTGAAGGTTATCCTCGTAAATATCGGATCCAAACGAACGCGATGGAAACAACTCATGGTACTCTCCTTAACGACTTACTTGGAGGTAAAGTATACCACAGGGTAAAAGATTATGGGATCACTCTGTTTGTGAAGTAGTAATAGGCTCGCTCTCTTTCTCGATCTTTTTAAATGGACGATTCTTCATAAGGTTCCACACCATCGAAAGCTCAGTTGAACGCAGTAACCAGAGAGTCACTACATACACAATCATTCCAATAAGAGATGTCATAATCGCTAAGATTATTAAGTTCATTGTGTACCGAGTATCCAGCACAAAGTGCTCAAAGTTTAAGTTTTTCAGTGCATCAATTGAATTGATAAACGATAGTCGCTTTACCCATGCTGCGCGATCAAATGTTTTAAGAATTGTATACATCACAAACCCTGACGTTAACCCTCCGATAAGGCTTTTTAATATAGGTGTCAGAGAAATAAATGACCCATCGTGCAGTTTGCGGCTGAGGAAGTAATAAAGGAGCGTAATCTGAATAAATCCAGCAAGGCTATTCGCAAGCGCTAGGGACCAAACGGGCAGCTGCAACACAAAGACACACACAATTTGAATCGCAATTGTTAAAAACACATCAATAATGGCAAATTTAACTGGGGTTTTCGTGTCATGTAACGCGTAATACGCGCGAGAAATAAGAGTAAGCGCTGCTTGAATGGGGATTCCGATTGCAAACGCTGAAAGCACTAGTCCCGTTGTAACCGTTGCACTCCAGTCGAAAATATTTGTCCCGTATACCAATCGCACGATTGGAATTCTTAATACTATTAAGATCGTCGTTAACGGAATGATGAAAAACATCATTTGATAGAGTGTGCTTAAGAAAATTTTCTTGAAAGCCGCTGCGTCATCAACTTCACGGGTGAGAGCTGGAAGTGCAGCCTTAGCCAGAGACACGCCAAAGAGAGTAATTGGTACAACTTGCAGTGAATTTGCCAAGCTTAAATAGGTGTATGCCGCAACAGACATGACTGATGCAAACGTAAGTTCTGCTGTTTTCAGGATTTGCAAAATGGAGAGCTCAAGGACTCGAGGTGCGGCAAGCTTTCCTACTAACTTAACACTCGCATTTGGGCGAAATTTTCCAATAAAGCGAAACCCTAATTGGTATGAAAGCGGAAGTTGTACTAATAAGTGCCCAAGTGCACCAATTAAAACACCAACTGCTGGCGCTAATAAGCCAATATATGGAGTCAAAAGCACAGTTCCTAAAATAATTCCAATGTTATACACGAGTGGTGCAAGTGCAGGTACAAAAAACCGACGAGACGATTCCAATACCCCAGTTATGACATAGCTGACAATGAAAATACCCTGTGCGACAAAAAGAATACGTGCAAGGGATGCAATGTTTGTAGTTTGTAAATCGTTAAACCCTGGAGCAATAATTGAATACAAGGGCCTTGCAAAAAGAACAAACAGTAAGGCTACAGGCAAAAAGAGGAGTACCCCAATGTTTACCACACGACCAGCAGTATCCCACGCATCGTGGTCCTCTTTTTTCAGTTGTTTTGTAAACACCGGAATAAAAGCTGAAGAAAAAGCTCCATAAGCAAGGACTTCAAAGACTAAGTCTGGTAAACGAAATGCAGCCAAAAACAGTGCATAGTCGCCAGGAGAAAAAAAGGAGAGCAAGACACGTTGCCTCACAACTCCCAGGAGCTGAGACACGATAACCATGCTCATAATGATGAATGCACCCGAAAGGACGGAGCTTTGCGGTTCTAAAATAATTTTTTTCCCTCGCGCGAGAATTCCTTGCATATGTGATCTGTAATTGTTGATATTCTACCTAAGCTCATATATACTTCACCATGAGGGAAATGGTTTCAAGCCCTATTTCCTCTTGTTTTTTTAAATAATTACTTATGCCAGTTACAAAAACAGCTAAAAGAGCACTACGCGGTTCTCAAAAGAAACAACTCGTGAATCAGGAAATTCGCGCATCTTTAGAGAAGGCAGAGAGAAAAGCTCGAAAGACCCCAAATTTAAAGACAGTTTCTGCTGTTTTTTCTATTGCTGACCGTGCAGTAAAAAAGAATTATATTCACAAAAACAAAGCTGCACACATCAAGTCTGCATTCTCCAAGTTACTCAGTAAATAACTTCCATTCTTTTTAAGTCTGTCCTTCATTCCTTGATTTTTGCTATTATGAACGTAAGTCTTTCGTTACTCTTATGCCCGCCCTTAAAAGAAAACAATCAAGCGTTAATTTGTTACCAACCGATGAAGGTGATTCATCGTTAAAAGCCCGTATTATCCGATGGCTTCTCGGCACGTTCAGGTTCCTCGTCATTACCGTTGAGCTTGTGGTTATCGTAGGGTTCCTGTCTCGATTCTTCCTCGACAGCCAGAATTCCGATCTCACTGACAATATAAATGAGAAGAAAGCACTTATTCAAAGTTATTTACCGTTTGAAAAAGACTTCAAACGAACCCAAAAGCGAATTGAATTGCTCAATAATTATGCCTACACGAGTACCCCATTGGGTGACTTTGTCTCCCAAATAACTCGTAATATTCCAACAGACGTACAAATCACTCGTATTAATAAAACAGGAGAAGAAATCACGATTACAATCGTTGCAAAAGACGAACAAGCAATCGTAGCCTTTGCTTCACGAATCCAAAAGGAATCACTCCTGCAAAATGTCTCAGTATTATCCGTTGAAAGTGTGCAAAATAGCTCTCTTATTCAAGCAAACTTAAAGACAGAATTACCAAAGACACAAACCAATGAGGAACAACCGAGCTGAATCCCAACTATATAAAAAGTATATTGCGCAACTTGCGACTACATATCGCACACGAGCGGATATTCGTATGTTTACAGAATTTTTGCTGACCGCTTTAGCAATTTTTGTTTTCGCCGTTTTTGCGATACGACCAACATTAATAACGATTGGAGCACTTACCTCTGAAATTAGTGAGAAGGAAGATACCGTTCAAAAACTGGAAACTAAAATTAACAATCTTATTTTGGCTCAGGAGAATTTTACTCGAGAGACAGCTCGATTGAATTTACTCTCAACAGCCGTTCCTATAGAGCCAGAAATTGCATCATATGTAAAGCAAATTGAGTCAATAGCGGCGACTCATTCAGTTGAAGTCTATGGATTTACCACTGGTGCAGCGCCAATTGCGATCACTCCGGACCAAAGTGATAGTGAGCTACAAGTACATGTAACGATTACATTTACCGGAACCTATGCTAACTTAGTTGCAACACTAAAAGATCTTGAGAATTTGCGAAGACCAATTCAGCTCAGTTCAGGCGGATTGTCAGTCGATGAATCAACAGGGTCAACTATTATTTATTTAACCGCAACGGGTGAGATTCCATTTTTCCCGATTGTAAACACCATTCCAACCAACTAATTTATGAATCATAAACAAGGATCACCTTTTCTCGTAAAGTTTGCCGTTTTTACTGTGATCACAGCACTCGTGTGGGTCGGGTTTGATGTATATCGCGCATTTACTCAAAAGCCACCGCCATCAGTTTCCGCTGAAATCCTAGCGCCAATTGACCCTACGTTAAACGCGGATCTTTTAGACAAGCTTACAAATAGGGTATATTTTGAAGAAGGACAATAATGCAAAAGAAAACTAAAATCCCAACAATTCTCGGCGTGCTGTTTTTGGTATTCGGCGTAGCTGGAGGTGTTGTGCTTGTAAATAGAGAAGCCATCTTTGGAATCGGTGCTGCTCCTGAAAGTACCCCTAAGGATGTACGAATTACGAACGTCACAGATACATCATTTTCAGTGTCATGGATAACGGACAAGCCAACAACTGGATTTGTTAAATGGGGGGAGACTTCAAACTTAGGTTCAACAGCCCAAGGAGATGTCAGCAAAGGATCAATCACACACTCAGTCACAATTAAGGGTTTACAAAAATCAAAGCCCTATTACTTCACCATTAATTCAGGTGGACAAGATTATAAAAATAATGGCCTCCCATGGAACGCATCAACCAGTGGTCCACTGACATTAGGCGTGACTCGAATCTCCGGTACTATATTGCAGTCAACAGGGACGCCACTTGAGGATGCGCTCGTCTATGTAGATGCACCAGGCATGACACAACAATCAACACTCGTTTCCGCTTCTGGAAATTGGGTCCTCACTCTCCCAATTTCAAATAAAGCTGAAACATTGCTCGATATCTATGTACAAGGAGGAATTAATGGAATCGCCACGGCTCAAATTTACCTTCCTGCTGCGAATCCAATTCCGCCAATATCGTTGGGTAAGACATATGACTTCAGAACACTTACCCCGACCGACCCAGGTGGCGCACCAAGTTCGTCCGTCACACTGCCAAATACCGAGGAAACTGCGAGTACGTCAGCACAATCACGCTTTTCGCTTGACGCAAAAACAACCCCAACTCCATCTGGTGTTGTAACTGTTGAAAGTATTGATCCAAACGAAACAGTCTTTACCACCCGTCCAGAGTTTTTTGGAGAAGGTCCTGCAAACACAAATATAACGGTAAAATTAAATTCAGAACATGAAATTGTTCAGACAATCAGAGTTGGTTCAACTGGAGACTGGAAATGGACCCCTCCTGCAGATCTCGAAAGTGGCAGCCACACATTAACAATCACTTGGAGAGATGCAAAAGGAGTGTTACAAACACTGACTCGATCCTTTGTTGTTGAAGCAGAAGCTGCAGAACCAGCATTTGTGTCAACACCTTCAGCATCAAAAACACCAACGGCAGCACCAACCAAGAGCCCGACCCCAACAGCAACCCCACGTGCAACCGCATCAGCGACACCAATTGCATCAGCTTCTGCGACGCCAACAGTTGCGCCAACAAAAACGCCTAGACCAACAGTTACCCCAGCTTCTGGTTCTGCACTTCCAGCGGCAGGAAGTCCACTCGCAACATTTGGATTGTTAAGCCTTGGGGTAAGCTTCGTGTTTGGCGGCATTTACTTAGGCTTTAAATCAAACGGTTCTTAAGGTATTTTTATGGATCCTACCCCGACAGTTCCTTCAAAACCAAACGTAATAACCCCTCCTAGTTTTCAAAGCTCATCCGTTTTCGTGACTCCTAGTTCGTCCAGTCCTAATCCCAAGAAAAAAATGTACCTCGCTGTGGCCGCAATTGTACTATTACTAGTGGGGACAGTTTCAGGATTTCTCCTTGTCATGAGGCCGGTCTCGTATCGATCACAAGCATGGGACTGCGGAAACTATATCTTTGCGGTTGATCGAAGTGGAATTGTTAGTGCGACAAACGGTTCTACTCAGTCCGAACCTGTTCAACGAGCAGAGGTGTATGTTGATAATGTTCTTTTGAACACATTCGATGTTCCCTCGCTAAATCCTGGTGCAACAGTAACTCTCGGAAATGTAGTTGTTCCAACGGAAACATTCACTTGGCAGGTGAAGGGAACCTCTGATTGTTCGAACGCAGGGCGGTTTGAGAAAATAACCTCGTATCAATGTCGTCAAATAAAGGCTTACGACGAAAACGATGTAGAAATTGCAACTGCAAGTTTATCCACTCTTAAAGCAGGTGATATTGTCCGCCTTGCAGCAACAGGCAGCGGCTCTGCAAGTGATTACACTGCAGCACGTTTTACGATAAACGGAACACTCCTTCCAGAAACGTCATTAAAAATGACCAGTTCAAACGATTATTACGTTGAGTACACAATACCGGCAAATACGTCATCCTTTGATATTTCTGCACAATTAAAAGCAGTTGATGGACAATGGTACTAACATGAACAATACACAATCAAAACAAAAAACACTTATCCCCATGCTTATTGGAGGTATTACCTTGGTCCTCGCTGGTGTTGGAATATTCACAGCGCTTCGTTTGTATCAACTTCGGGATCAAGCAGTAGCGCCAAATGCACCTGAATCAAAACTGTTTGCATGGGATTGTAGTAAATACACATTCGCCATAACTCAAACAGGTGAGGTTTCAGTTGAAAATTCCTCAGACCGATCTGAACCACAACAAGATGTCGATATTTTTGTCGATGGAACAAAGGTAAGTACTTTAAGTGTTGGCGCTTTTGGGCCTCGTTCACCAAAAACAGTTCTTGGGAATGTTACCGTTCCATCGTCTGGGGCATTTGCATGGAAAGCAGTTGGCACACTTGATTGTCAAAATGAAGGAAGTTATCAAGCTGTTTCTAGTAGTTGTAAGGTTGAGTTTGATGAAAAAGATAAGCTTTATTGTGCAGTAAACCAGGGCTCTGTTACTGTCACTGGTAAAGTTGTTTCCGTCCCTCGAAATGCAACACTGCAAACCGCCTGGTACATCGTAAATCCGGTGTCTAAGAAAACACAACAAGTCTATAGTTCTAAGCCAGTGCAAACAGGAGATACATTTTCTATTACCGGTACATGGCCGGGAACTCAAGGTGTGCCGGCAGGTCAGATTGCAGAAATTCATTTTGGGTTAAATGTCCTTGATAGCAACGGCAATCCATTTCCGAACTGTACAGGAAGTCTTGACTATTACTGGAGACAGGAATTGCAAAATCAGTGTGGAAGCACACCAACACCGACACCAACAACAACCCCGACTACTACACCGACGGGGACTCCAACCACGACGCCAAGTGGTACTCCACTTCCAAACTTGTGTGAGATGAAATTTGTTCTTGGTGCAACAAGTACCCCAACAGCCACACCTACGACGACGCCTACCACAACACCAAGTAGTACTCCAACACCAACGCCTACTACGACAGGTACCCCAACAACAGGGACAAGTACACCACGCGCATCTGCTACACCGACTCTGACAGCAACGCCAGCCACACTTCCAGCAGCAGGTAGCAGCATGTACACATTGTTTGGAATTTCAGCAGGACTTCTCTTTATAGTATTCGCAGCAGTACTGCTTCTTTAATCGGTAGATACGAAGCTCTGAATAACTCGCCCGTTTGACTCATGAAGACGTATCCCCTTCCAACAAAGAGTGAAAGAATCTCGACCGAGTAGGAGAAAAACTCACGAATAAAAGCAGCCTTTTATCTCCAACCAGGCAGCCAATAATAAGAAGTGTCAAGCCAAAGTGGAACGGGAATCCCTGCCCAATGAGGATAGAAATAAATAAACAAGATAAGACACGCACCCAAAACTGGGATGATGAGTTTCTTGTTGTGTGCTAAAACGAATGCAGTTATTAAGCACAAGAACGGCACGGCTGGGAAGTAATGGTAAAAGAACATAATTCGAGGACTAAATGCCCACGGCATGAAAAGCCCCAAATATGCCCCGAGTACTAGCAAAAGCCGCTTCTGTTTCCCTTCAATAATATATTTTAGGGAAGCAATTGCCCCGACAAGTCCTGCCCAAAAGACAAGTGGATTTCCCATACCGTATATATTTGAAATCATTCCGTTTACTTCTCCACTGGTATACAACCAAATCGGTCGTAGAAGAAGTGGCCACGTCCACCACTGCGAGGTATAGGGATGGGTTGCAACAAGTCCAGTATGGTACCACCACATTTGTTGTTGCATGCCCCAAAACACACTAAAATCGTGCCCTGATAAGAATTGTGGGAGATAGGCAAGAAGATAGACGAGTGGCGGCAATACTGCATACCATACAAACCGCAAGGTCAGTTTCTTTTTCAAAAGAATCATACTCAAAACAAGCACAGGAATAAACCAAAAGGTCGTCCACTTTGAAGAGAGCGCTAATCCTAATGATAACCCGCCCAAAAAATGCTTGTTCTGCAGAAACAAGTAAAGCGTTAAAAGGAGGAAACATACAACATAGATATCATTCATCCCAATGCGACTCATTACGAGCGCTAATCCATCCAAACTAAACAATGCTGCTGCTAATAATCCAACTTCAGCATTGAAAAGCTTTTTTCCGATTCGATACAAAAGAAATATCGCAATTGTGCCAAACAATGCCTGAGGGAATCTCCATGCGAACGCATTTTCCCCGAGTACATACATTGAAGTGGCCATGGCTAACTTTGCAAAAGGAGGATGAGTCCACTCGTATGCATACCCTTGCGGATTTTCATTCCACCACTCCCACGCTTTTGGGTCATTATGCAAAACAACTTTTGCAGTAAATGCGTGATATACCTCATCAAAGTATTCCTGCGGTGGCGACTGTAATCCAAACAATCTTGTTGCAATACTGAAAATTAAAATCCCTGATATTAGTAATTTCTCACGAGAGTGTGATATCTTTTGTGAAAGTGGCATTGTTTGTGATTGAATAAAAGATGTTCCATACAGGAGTAACTCTTGGACCTTTTTCTTCTTTTTGGTGAATGCAACCACTGCGCCGAATACTCTGTCAGATGTTTCGTAAAGCGATATCAATGCAAAGCTCACCATATTTACAATGATCATCATGACGATTTGTGGTGCATTAAATACTTCTTTAAAGTTTTGCGTTATCCAAACGAATGCATAGTACATATTGGCACTATATGTAAACGACACCAATACGAGTGGTAGAAACACAAACCAATTCAATGGCAATAGCACCGTTGCTGAGACAATTGCTGGGAGCAGATGTCTCTCATGCATTCGGGTAAAGAATAAAAAGTTTGCAAAGAAGAGTACCGAGAGCAACCAGTATTCTTTGTTCTTTGCGGGGAGTTTATAAAAAGCCACGAGTGAAGAGACCGCAAATAACACCAACCCAACATTTTTCTCTGAGAGTATTCCTTCAGATTCAGCTTGCCAGAATCCCCACAGCCCCCAGAAATTAAATGCGTTTACGCTGCCGTATGGATATTGAGAAACAGTGGCATTTATACGATCGATAACAAACAAGACGAAGTTCCCTGACTGATAAAACGGTACAAACCCAAGCATGAAGACGACTAAACCTACCAGGCCATAGAGGACGACGCGATACAAAGGCGTTTTATTTTTAACGATTAAATACAAAATAGGAAGCGCAGCAAGTGCAGCTTGCGGTTTCACAATTGCTCCGATTGCCAGGGCAATTGCAGAATATGCCCACTGTTTTTTAAACAAATAAAGCGACAGTATTGCAAAGAACACAGGAATAATATCTACTTGTCCCCAAAGGGTTGAATTTGAAAGAACTGCTGGATTAAAGAGAATCGCAGATGCACCAAGTATCGGATACCATTTGTTTTCCGTTTTCTGTTTTGCAATTACATAGAGTAAGTATGCAGTTGCTAAGTCAAAGATGATTGCCGGCAGCTTAAAGAGCAGTACAGCAGAAATGGGCAGTATTACTGATAACTTTGATAGAAGTGCCAGAACATATAAATAGCCTGGAAGATAGTCACTCCACCCAAGGTAAAAGCCTTTAAAACCATCATTTGCAATTTGTGCACCCCATGCGATAAAAGTGTTTTGATCTAGGGTTAACGTTCCTCTAAATGCGAGTATAATGCGTAAGATGAAAGCTCCTACAAAAACCAATATAAACGTTGACTTAATGCTGTTTGTTTCTTTTTTTGTAATTAGTTTTTTAATTTTCTTCATAACTAGTGCTGGTGAGAACCCGTATAACTACTTTACCCGTTTAGCGGATGCGTTTCTACACGGCCGATTATACCTGACAAACCAGCCTTCGTGGCTATCAGAATTAGTGCCAATGTCTTCAACCGTTTTTTACGTTGTGCAGCCTCCTCTTCCAGCCCTTTTATCACTCCCATTTGTTGCAGTATTTGGGGCAGGATTTCAACAACAAATTCTTGCGCATCTCATTGGTGCAGGGATTACGGTCGTTACGATGGCTATAGCAAAATCAATTTTTAACACGAGAAATGCGATGGTGTTTGGAGGAATTCTGGGTGGATTCGGAACGATCATGTGGTACGAGGCGGCAACTGGTTCAGTATGGTATTTAGGACAAATAACCTGCGCATTTTTCTTGTTACTCGGGATTTTGGAATCTCTCACGCAAAAGCGTCCACACATAATGGGAGCATTTCTTGGAGCAGCGTACTTGTCGCGTATTCATACGATATTAGCAGCGCCTTTTTTCTTATATATACTCTATCAGTCATTTTCTCGAGAGAAGATTTTCTCTCTGGTAAAAGGCGGGCAATGGGCACCGGTATTGCCCCCGTTCATTCTGTTTGTACTGGGGGCACTTCCGTTTTTATTATTCAATGCTCTGTACAACTATGCCAGATGGGGAAGCCCACTTGATAAAGGGTATTTCTTAATTCCTGGGATTTATGATGAACCATGGTTTTCGAAAGGAATGCTCAATATTGAATATATTCCAGACCATCTCTCACTCCTCTTTCTAAAGCTTCCAAAGATTTTTAGTCATGCTCCCTATATCATG
The DNA here is from genome assembly GCA_002430735.1 of Candidatus Woesebacteria bacterium UBA5941. GTDB lineage: Bacteria > Patescibacteriota > Microgenomatia > UBA8517 > UBA8517 > UBA5941. Next base: position 113,012 of record DJCV01000003.1, read on the forward strand.
CCTTCGTGGTTCGGACTCGCAATTTGGATCACAACACCTGTTTTTATCGCCACACTGTTTGCTCCCATCAAAAAGAGGCTCGTGCAGGTTAGTTGGTTTGTGTCCTTTCTCATATTTCTTGTTGTTGCATTGCGGGGAGGGACTGGGTGGACGCAATTTGGATATCGCTACGCTGTTGATTTTTACCCATTCTTACTGCTGCTTACATTTCTCGGTATTAAACGAACAGGTTTCAAAAAAATCTATTGGATACTTCTCTTGATTGGTGTGACGGTTAATTTATGGGGCGTCATTTGGATAAATAAATTCGGCTGGGTTGAGTTTTAATGTGATACAATAAATTCCAACATGAACCCCACTGTTCCTGTTGTTGATCCAACCACATACCGCCCGGCAAATCACAAGCCTCGGGTTATGATTGTTGAGGATGATGCAACACTTCTTCATATGTATACAGAAAAATTTACGATAGAAAATTTCGATGTCCTCACTGCACGAGATGGAGAAGCTGCATATCACATGCTTAAGACACAAATGCCAGATTGTGTACTGCTTGACCTTCACATTCCCAAAATGGAAGGGCTTGCTCTTATCGAAAAATTGCGGGCAGAAAACGCAACTCTCCCTCCTATTTTGGCTCTCACTAATATTGCCGAGGTTTCTCAGCGAGAGAAAGCTTTCTCTCTGGGCATTAAAGAGTATTTAGTTAAAGCCATGCTGACTCCTGAAGCCGTGGTTGCAAAAGTACGAGAGCAATTGGCAATAACTCCGTAGTCTCAGCTGATAAGCTTCATGATAAGATGATGCACGCATGACCGATCTTCTTGAAAACTTAAACCCGCAACAAAAGGAGGCTGTTACCTATGACGGTGGCCACTTGCTCGTGCTCGCAGGTGCAGGAAGTGGGAAGACACGTGTTTTAACCTACCGTGCAGTGTGGCATATGAACCAAAAGGGAATAGATGGGACTTCGGTACTGCTTCTCACATTCACCAATAAAGCTGCAGGAGAAATGAAAGAGCGGATCCATACACTGACAAACACAATGCCACAATTCGCCGGAACCTTCCACGGATTTGCGGTGAGACTCCTTCGAATGGATGGAGGTGCAATAGGAGTTGACCCAAACTTCGTAATTTATGACTCAAATGATCAAAAGGATGCGATCAGAGATATCATGGATGAGCTTAAGATTTCAACAGAATCATACAATCCAAATGCGATAGCGGGAATGATTACTGAAGCCAAAAATCAGATGATTAGCCCACTTGAATTTGGTGAGTTTGTGCGAGGAGAAGTACAAGAGAAAGCATTCAAGGTATATACCCACTACGAGAAATATTTGCAAAAGGCACACGCATTAGACTTTGATGATTTACTCGTTAAGTCAGTTAAACTCTTCCGAAATAACCCAGAAGTTCTTACCAAATGGAGGAATCGAATCAAGCATGTGTTTGTCGACGAATGGCAAGATACAAATAAAGTTCAATACCAGTTTACAAAACTCCTCGTCGGAGACACGGGAGTATTAACTGCAGTAGGAGATGCGAGTCAATCTATTTATAGTTGGCGGGGTGCCGATTACAAAAACATTAATTATGTGAAAGACGACTACAAAGATTTGAAAGTAATAGAGCTCACTCAAAACTACCGATCCTCAGATAACATTTTAACAGCTGCAAATGCAGTCATTTCAAAAAACACGTCCCATCCAATCCTTTCACTCTGGACTGAAAACGGAAGCGGAGAACGGATTAAAATCTATAAAGCAGAAACAGGATTACTGGAAGCCTCGTTCGTTGCGCAAAAAATAAAATCACTCACACGGACTGGATACGATTTCAAAGATGTTGCGGTTTTATATCGAACCAATGCACAATCACGGGTACTTGAAGAGTCGTTTCTTCATGAAGGTATTCCATACACCCTAGTAGGGGGAACGCGGTTCTACGATAGAGCTGAAGTAAAAGATGTGTTGTGTTATTTGCGTCTGTATCAAAATCCCCAGGATAGAGTATCGCAACTTCGTGCAGAGAAAATAGGAAAGCGAAGATTGGAAAAATTCGAAGAAGCAAAAAAGGAACTTAACCCAGAAAGCGAAATAACGACACTGCAGATCATGGACGTGGTTTTGCAAAAAACAAATTATTTAGAGAAATATGCACGAGAGAGTGAAGAGAACATGAATAAACTCGATAACATTAAAGAACTTCGTTCAGTAGCGGCAGAATTTCCTAAACTTTCCGATTTTCTGGAGAATGTCGCGCTTGTCGAAGCAGAAGAGTCTTCCCATGGTGATGTTAAAAATAGCGTTACGTTGATGACACTGCATGCTGCAAAAGGCCTTGAATTTCCCGTTGTCTTTTTAATCGGCATGGAAGAAGGTCTCTTCCCTCACTCACGCGCACTGTGGGATACTACACAGCTTGAAGAAGAACGCCGCCTTGCATATGTAGGTATGACTCGGGCAAAAGAAATTCTATATCTCACCTACGCGGATAGACGATTATACTTCGGACAAAGAACGAGTAATCCTCCTTCACGCTTTTTAATTGATATCCCGGAGAAAGTATTAGATTCTTCAGAGAACTTTACTAAAACTCGAGTGGAATACACATTTGAAGACGACTACTAAATCTCTTCAATTTATAATGCCTCCCCAAAAGGGCAGGAAGGCATTCATTGTCTAAATAACAATTTCACGACTCTTTTGATAACTAAATGCAGTCACTTGCGGGTTTGCCTGCGGTGCTGAAAAAGTAATACCAAATCGTTCACCCTCTCTCAGAACAGTCCATCCGACACTGTGTCCAGTATCAAGGATGTGTTCTGTTTGAACAATTTGATCCTGAGTAAGGTTAATACCAACTGTCTTTAGCTTCTCGACAAACGCTGAGATTAACATACAGACGTCCTTTTCAACTCTGGTGTCTCTTTCAATGGTAAAATAGCAAATAACCCTCATGCAATGACAGAAAAAGATTTGAACCTAATCGCAACACATCCGCTTCAAACATGGCAGTGGGGAGAATTTAGGAGGGCCTGGGGGAACCACATTAAACGTTTTAGCTTTGGGCAAATAACAATCCATCGATTGCCGATGACGCCATTTAGTGTTGCTGTTTTTGACAAAGGAATTGCTCCTACAAAGAAGATGCTTGAAGAATTGAAGAGCTATGCGAAACAAAACAACGTGTTGTTTGTAAAACTCGAACCAAATATTCTAAAGAACAAAAAAACAATAGATATTCTCAAAAAAGCTGGAGCAGTTCCTGGGAAAACACTTTTCACCCCAACAACATTCTGGATTGATTTAACAAAAACAAAGGAAGCGCTCCTTGAAAGTTTTCATCCAAAAACCCGATATAACATACGCCTGGCTGAGCGCAAAGGCGTAACGGTTCAGATAGATAACTCCACAGAAGCTTTTGAGACGTATTTACGACTCACGAAAGAAACGGCAAAGCGACAAGGGTTTTACGCCCATACGGAAGCTTATCACCGTCTTATGTGGAAGTACCTTCATACCGATTTAACAGAGCAAAAGAAGCAGCCGATCGCAAACCTCATGACGGCGACTTTCAACAATGAAATTATTACGACATGGATACTTTTTCAATGGAAAGACTTTTTGTATTACCCATATGGTGCTTCGACTGATAAGTATAAGAATGTTATGGCAAATAATTTGATGATGTGGAAATCAATTTTGTACGGAAAGGATCAAGGTTTGAAGACATTTGACCTCTGGGGTCGAGAACCAGGAAAAGGATTCACCCCATTCAAAGAAGGATATAACCCTCAGGTTGTTGAGTTTGTTGGAACATGGGATCTCGTGTGCTCACCTCTGTATTGGGCATATGTTGCAGCTGATTGGGTACGGTGGAGAATACTTCGATTACGCGCGCTTCTAAGAAAAGGATAAAACAATGACGGACCTTCGTCAGACACGGCAATATTCTCAATTTCTGTCACGTATCGGATGGTCTATCGAAAAAAGTGATGGGCTTTATTTTTTCATAAAGCGAATTCCGGTACTGGGAAGCGCTATTAAACTACAAAGAACAACACTGATTCCATTCCAGACAATTACTCATCTTTGTAAAAAGTATCGTGCATTTCAAATTATTATTGAACCAAAACAGTTAAATAACAAAACAAGAGATGCGCTTTTCAAGAATGGATATCGTCTTTCTGCTGCTCCCTATTTGCCTACAAAGTCAATTGTTTTACCCTTGGTAGGGAGGGATGAAATACTTTCATCGCTTAAAAAAGATGCTCGATATTCAATACGAAAATCAAAAAACGTTTCTATACGGGAAGAACATTCGATTGAGCGTTTTCATTCCATCTGGAAAAACGCAGTCGGCAACAAACGTCACGTACTATCTGTACATGAATTGAATTCCTTCCGACAGGCGTTTGGAGACGATATGACACTCCTTACCGATGAGAATGGTACTGCAGGTGGAATGTTCTTATGTGCAAACGAACGAGCGTATTATTGGGTTGGGTTCACGACCGAAGAGTCACGAAAAACGCTGGCACAGTATCAAGTCATATGGAACGGAATATTGTGGGCAAAGCAAAAAGGAGCAAAAGAATTTGATTTCGAAGGTATTTACGATTCGCGTTTCCCTAAAAGAGGCTGGGAAGGATTCTCACATTTTAAGCGCAGCTTTGGAGGGAAAGAAGTTTTGTACCCTGGGAGTTTTACGAAATGGAGATTACCTCTGTAAATAAAAAGTGGGCGGCAATAACTGCCACCCACAAGCATATCGTTCAAATGCTGCTCCCTACTAGTAATAAATAAGATGACGGATTTCCGTTTGACGCTACGTAGAAAACTCATACCATGGACAGGGAGTAAACCTGTCCTGCTAGATAGGATCACCCCTCTTTGCTGCTGAACTAATTAAGTCTGCAGAGGGAAATCCGTCACAGTCTTTTTACCTCACTGAAGCGCTCTTTTCAAGTGAGGATTTACAAAACGCGCGATACTCACAGTTTTGGCACAAGAAGTTTCCACTACAGCAGAAATCACTGTCTTCAATGTGCTTTCTCCATTCGAGTATTTCTTCCTTTGCTTCATTTAGCTGTTTTAGCGTCCGATACGTCGATACAACTGATTTTGTTTCAAAGTAATACAGCGATAATTTGATTTTGTCAGGACGCACTCCAAATGGTTTTTGTTTTATTTCGCTTGCAGCCAATGCATATATAGATAGCTGTAGATTCTTATCAGCTTCTTTCTGAGTCAATGGTGTTCCTCCGGTTTTGTAATCAATGATATGGAGTATTTCTCCTTCTTGGTCGATTCGGTCAATAATCCCCCCAACTTTTAAATCCTGGATTTTAAACTGAAAGGGAGTTTCAACAGCAACAGTATGTGATTTGTTATCAAACCACTCATCATAAAAAAAATCTAAGAATGCCTGTGCTTTTTTTAAACTGGCAGCTTCGTGTGTTTTATTTTCATATCCTTCAGAGATCCAAGTGCTGTTAATAAGCACCGAGAGAGACTCTTTTGTTTTCGTTTTCTCTTGTTCGTAAAATAATTTCAAAGCTCGATGCAAACTATTCCCCAAGCTCTGTGCAGGGGAAACGTCTGATGGAACTTTCAATATGTATCGCAGACGGTAATGAAGTGGACATATCTTAAATGTTTCAATCTGTGAGTACGATAAATAAGAAATACTTGTCTTCGTCTTTTTCGTTTCAAGAGGAGTTGTTTGTTTGTTTAAAAATGCTCCATCTTTTTTATCAACCGGACGCGGTAGGATGTCCTCACCAAATGCTTCAAAAATAAACGGTGATACCTTTTTCTCTCGTTTTGCATCTCCATAAAACTTTGCTGCAGTCAGATACAGATAATCTTTCGCCCGCGTCATGCCTACATATGCAAGACGTCGTTCTTCCTGCAAATGAAAGTCGCCTGTGGGGAGCATCTCCTTTATGAGGGCATCGGGGATAGGAATTTGCTCGTGTCTCTCCATGCCAGGGAAGCGCAAAGACACTAAGTTAACGAGAAAAACGACTGGAAACTCCAACCCTTTTGACGAGTGTACCGTTAGAATGTTTACGGCATTATTATCTGACCAATCAACTTCTGCTGCTTGTGGGGACTCTCCTAAATCAGTTTGCAAATCTAGCCAAGAGAGCACATTTTGGACATGCGATTCTTTGTTTACTGACTCAAACGCTTTTATTTTAGTGAAAAACTTAGAGATATTCTCTGCCTTTGCAACACCTTCAAGTGTCTGGCTCGACAATAAGTCAGTCACCAGTCCAGTTTCCTCAAAAAAGGAATATAGCAGTTGTCCAGCAGAATGATCTCTTGTTTGTCCTAAATGCGTGTTAATAATACCCAGGATTTTTGCCACTGCGGTTTTCGTTTCATCAGAAACATCTATTTCCTCTATGTGTTCACATGCATCAAAAAGAGATTTTGTATTTTTGTGGGCCCACGCTCCCAACTTTGCAATATCCCGGGGGACTATCTTAAAGAAGGGAACTGAGAGTAAACGGAAGAACGATTGAGAATCATCAACATTATTCAATACTTTTAAGTACGCGATGAAATCAAGAACTTCATCTTGCTGAAACAATTTTCCGGGACCGAGGAACTGATATGGTATCCCTGCCATTTCCAAACTTCGAACAAATGGATCTGCATGAGAATTGGCACGAACCAAGATCGCGAAATCTTTCCATTCGTATGTACCATTCGTTACAAAATTACTAATTGTTGAAATGACACCGTCTGCTTCATCCTCTACGCGATCGAATAAACAGTACTCTGTGTTTTTAGTCTGAGAATTACCTCTCACACTAACCAGATTTTTTGAGATACCAAGTTGTGATTCTAAGGTGTCAGGATTATTGTGTTGTATTAATCGATATGATGCATCGAGTATTTCTTGGTATGAGCGATAATTTTTTAGCAATACCACAGATGCAGCAGATGGAAAGTCATTCTTGAAACTGATGATGTTAGAGATAGCAGCACCCCGAAAGCGATAAATTGACTGAGAGTCGTCTCCGACTACAGTAATATTTGTATTTTTGTTTCCTGAACAAAGCAGTTTAACGAGCTCATACTGGGATAAATTAGTGTCTTGAAACTCATCTACCAAAACATGAGAAAAGCGATTATGGTACTCCGCTAAGATATTTGGACGTTCCCTGAAAAGTGTGAGTGTCTTGGCAATTAAGTCTCCGAAATCAAGAACGCCTGCTTTGTCTTTCAATTCAATATATTTCTGATAGCTTCGTGCCAACTCATTCCACTTCATTGTGTCCATTTTTTCAGCAGCAGGAGAATCATCTGATAATTCCTTCTTCATCGCCCAAGACAGATATTCTTTTGGTGAAATATCTTCATCTTGCAAACGAGAAAAGTGATTTAGTAATCCAAACAAGAATTTTGTGGGATTACCAAGAGGGAGAAAATATTCTAGTTGTAATTCAAATAAATTTCTTCTCAAAAAGTCGACAGATTCTGCCTGAGTCATTAATTTGATCTGTGATGATAGTCCGATATGAAATCCATTTTCTCTCAATATTCGATCACAAAATCCATGAAACGTTGTTACCCACATTTGTGTGTAACCTAACGGAAGTGCTTCATCAATCCGGGTCTCCATTTCATTTGCGGCTTTGTCTGTGAATGTTAATGCCAGAATCGCAGATGGATCGATACCTTTTTCATTAATGAGGTGTTTAATCCGTTCGGTAATAACGGTTGTTTTCCCTGTTCCAGCGCCAGCAATGATTAACAGAGGACCGTTACCGTGGGTGATTGCTTGCAGTTGTTCTGCATTTAATGCTCGATCGGACATGAGCGCTATTATACCTTCTCTGGCTCCTTTAAGGATTTTGTATTATTCACTTTATCTCCCAACTTCTGGAATGAATTCATAACCGTATGCATCGCAGCGCCTGCATTTGTTAAATGTTTTTGGAGGAGATTCAAGCTGCTACTTACTTTATCGTAATCGGCATGCACAGCTTTTAGAGCATTTAAAATTTCTTTTGCCTGCGCTTCAATTTTCTGTCCTTCAAATGACATGAGAATTGCCTTCATATACGCATAAAATGTCGTAGGTGACACAGGGAGTATTTTTTTCTTCCCTGCATATTCAAATAATTCATGATCATTTACTACTTCATAGTAAACGGCTTCAGACGGCACATACATAAG
>DJCV01000012.1:0-914 GCA_002430735.1 Candidatus Woesebacteria bacterium UBA5941
TCACTCAACCTTGATAACAGCTATATCAAAAAATGCAAAAAATTATAGTGCATATTCCAAAAATGCAATAAAACTTAACAAGAAATATTATTACAAAGATATCTACAGTACCTTTTTTAAAAGAATATGAAAAAACTACTTTCTATATCCGTTGTTATCCCGGCATACAACGAACAAAGGAACTTAACCCGTTTGTTTAATTCCCTTAAGAATCAAACATATCCCAAATCAAAGATTGAGTACATCTTGGTTGATGATGATTCCTCTGACCGGTCGATAGCAATTGCGAAAAAGTTCGGTGCGAAGATAGTTCGGGTAAAAACTCACGACATCGAATTAAACAAAGGTATCGGAATGCACAAAGCTAAAAACGACTTAGTGTATTGGCTGGATGCAGATATGCAAATTTGTGGCAAAGATTTCTTTGAGAAGCTTGCTGAGCCACTTAATTCAGATAATTCAATCGATGCAAGCTTTACCGCTGAGTTTGCAATGAATAAAAAGCTACCTTATGTAAAGAGCTCTATTTTAAGATTTATTTCATACCATCCACTGCAACAAGACCCGTTATATGCCTTCTTCTCACCTGATTTACAGAACCAGATTGTTCACACAACAAGTGAGTATTTCGTTTGTAAATTTGTTCCTGGCAGAATTCCCGCGGTAGGGAGAATTTTGTATAGACGAAAGAAACTATTGTCTACAGAAGTGGGCAAGCATCCAGAGTTTATTGATATGGAGGCAGTGGAAACATACACACGTGCTGGCTTTGACACCTATGCGTACGTCCCTAAAGCGTTAATCAGGCACTACCATGCTGAAACACTCGGGTTATTAGTTAAAAAAAGGTTGAGAAATCTGGATCGGGACTATTTGCCAAATTACGAGAACAAACATTTCACATGGTTTGATAT
>DJCV01000012.1:1078-69161 GCA_002430735.1 Candidatus Woesebacteria bacterium UBA5941
ACATTTCACATGGTTTGATATAGAGAATAAAAAAGACATACTAAAAATTATCTTTTGGGTGATTTGGGCGAATGCCTTCATTCCTGAAACTATCCGCGGTCTCTATTATGCAGTTAAACACAGAGATCATGCTTTTTTGTGGCAGCCAGTGGTTGCAATAGTGACGACCGATGCAATATTACTTGGCTTTATGTCGCATCGGAAGGGAAGACAGATTATAGCGAGGTTTCTGCGAAATATTATTCGCTGAGGAACTTTTTTACAAAGCTTCTTTTAGCGAAGATACCGTTAAATCGCGTATCAGGTTTGAAGATAGGATAGAAGAACGCTTCAGGGGTGATTCCCATAAATTCAAAACCATGAGTCGTAAGGAATGAATACATTTCTTTAAAGAGCGTTTCTCCTTTATATAACTCCTTGACTGCTAATTCAATATGAATAATATCAACCTTCTTCAGAGTTTCTTTGCCGTACTTTAAAATCTCACCTTCAGTTCCTTGTGTATCTATCTTTAGAAATACTGGATGAACCAGAGTCTTTGATGCAAAGTAGTCGTCGATGTTTATCGTCTTCACCTTACGTTTTTTAGGTCTCTCTTTGTTAAAGCGAGTGTCGCTATTAAGAAATGGGAGCAGTGATGATAATTCGGTTCGAGGATAGATTAAGAACTGGCTGTACCCGTTTTTTCGAGCAAGAGCAACGTTTTCTAACACTACATTGCTATTCTGTATCCGACTTTTTATCTTTGTAATATTCTCCTTGATTGGTTCAAAAGCGTAGTACTTTACTGATGGGAAAACATGAAGTAATGCGGCCATGACTTTTCCTTCATGTGCGCCAACATCAATAATGGTGTTAATTCTATAGTTCTTTAACCACTCGTATTGAACAAAAACCGGTATATATATTCTCCGAAAAATTAGTGGAATTAGATTCGGATTCAGTATAATATACAAACCAAACGCTATCATGTTTTTCATAATGGGATAGTGTAACATGAGCGCTATGTTAAAAGTAAAAAGATTTATATACGTTTGTGCATACTTAGTGCTTCGTATTGTCTCACCCAGGCATCGAAAGCAATGGGCAAGACTCACAGGAGAGATAAAGCGATTAACTCCAAAAGAAAAACGTGCACTCTTACTGCTTGATCCTTCTCTAGCATATAACAATGAATACTTCCTGTCTGATCAGTTTGAAGATCAAAACGAATGGTCAAACAAAATCTCTCAAGTTATTGATAAACATCTTAAGCCCAAGAGCGTAGTTGATGTTGGTTGTGGTCGAGGTTTGTTTTTAAGACATTTTCATGAGAAGTCCATTCGAATACTTGGCATTGAAGGATCTTCTAGTGCAATAAAAAATCTAGTGGTTCCGAAAAATAAGATTATTCAGACTGACCTTCGCAACGTGTTTCAGAAGACGAATGCGAGAAAGTATGATATCGCTATCAGTTTTGAAGTGGCGGAGCATCTTGAACGTGAGTTTGCAGGTGTTTTTGTATATAACTTAACCACCCTCTCTAATACGATTTTGTTTACAGCTGCACACCCAGGCTGGTCTATTCCACATCCTCACCATCCGAACGAACAACCATATGAGTATTGGGATACTCTGTTTGAATTCTATGGTTATAAAGAAGACACGAAAACAACAAATAGGTTGAGACGAGAACTTGCAAAATTACACCTGCCTCTAAACGTTTCTCATTACTCAGATGTAAAGGTATACAAAAAAAGATAATGAAAAATAGAATAGGAGTATTTTTATTTACACATAAATACCCTATTTTCCTCCTGCTTGTTTCCGGTTTTCTCACATGGACACACTTTAAGTATGGTCGTTTGATCGCAACCGCCGAGGAGGCACTTACCTTTTATAACCCCGAGAGAACGCTTCGGTTATTCAGCTCTCTTTGGGTTGAAGTATCATCCGGATTTCCAATCGCATTTTTAATTCCGCGTATTCCTGTTCTTTTTGCTTCAGCACTCCTCCAAGAAGCGCTGTTTCCGCACTATGTACAAGCTGTTCTCTTCTTCTTTATATTTTGTTCTGGTTTCATTGGATCATTCTACTGTTTCAAATCCTTAACAAAAATTAACTCAAATAGAATCGCTTTTTTGGTTGCATTATTTTATGGATCTAATTTGTTTACACTCACACAGGTATGGCAACGTTTCTTGTACCCACTGTTTTTCTTGTGGGCATTTTTGCCTGTGTTTTTAGTTCTGTGGGATTTATTACTAGGAAGTAAAAAAAGGAAATATCTTGGTTGGCTCGTGGTGACTTCAATTGTTTATTCGTATACCTTTACCTTTCCCTCATCTATTTTGCTCCTCGGGTTGGTCATGGTATTTGTCTCCTTAAAGCACATTTTCTTTGCAGGTAACAAGGCAAGCCAATTGCGTTTTACAGTAAAAACAGTTTCTTTTTGGGCAGTTTTCCAGCTCTGGTGGTTTATTCCACTGTTTTTCCTGAGAAACAGCGCTTTATCTGAAAGTGTGAGTACTGATCAAAATATTTCGGCTTTACGGGAAGTAAGTCAATTCTTTAATAACAGTGATGTTCTCCTGTTGAAGCAACAATTCTTCTTTAGCGGTGGAGGATACTTCAGTGAGTACTATCAAAGCCATCTATTGCAAAGTCTTAGTGGAATTCTGCTCAGCATCGTCATTGTTGGCCTTGTTCTTTCCGCAAAAAGCCGTACATATCGACTCGTTAGCATCTTTTTTCTATTCAGTTGGTTTCTTGTCAAAGGTAGTAACCCTCCATTCGGTGATCTTTTTTATACAACGCTCTTTGAGAAGATTCTTTTTGCACAAGTCCTGCGCAATCCTTATGAGAAGCTTGGCGTCTTATATACTTTGCTTTACTCACTCTTTTTGGGGGTAGGGGTATATTTTCTAACAAATAAACTGCAGAGCTACGCTCGCAATGCACTACACATTCTTCTGCTTGTATCACTTCTTGCACTTTCTTGGCCTCTATGGAAAGGGTCTGTTTTTCCGTACTTTTATTATGTTACCGTCCCACAACGGTATGAGGAGGTAAACAAAATTGTCTCAGAAAATCAGGGCAGAATACTTCAATTACCACTTTCACGCGGTTCTACCGTTGAATACTCATGGTTTTATCGAGGAGAGGACCCGAGTGAATATTTGTATGACAGGCCATCAGTATCAAAATTCACAACACTTACCTCACTAGACCGTTTTTACTCAGGGCTGGTACAAAATATTTCACATAAAAATATGCCACATTTGTTAGCTGTCGCTAATATTGGGAGCGCGATCGTGAATTATGATCTAGTAAAGTCCCCGTATTTTTCAGAAACGGCTACTGACAGTAGCCTAATGGTGCAAAAATGGTTAAACGGGGCAAAGCCAATTAAAATCGAGACGTTAGAAGTATATCCTCAGTTAGAAGAATCAGCCGTTGGTGCGGTGTACCTCGTGAATCAGATAAAAAATGTAACAGGAGTTGATTCTGCGTTCCAGTTCATGCTTGAGGACGCATTTAACCCAAAGACAATGGCGGTTGTCGAAGGCGCCAATGAAATAAAAATCGCAGAAGTGAAAGAACTACCCTCACATGCTGTGGAGAAAATACAACCCCGGCATTACAAGGTAACCGTACATGAAAACTCAGGCACATTCTTACTGATCTTGACCCAAAGCTTCAATAAAAATTGGAGGGCCACAATTAATGGCAATCGTGTACCAGAGCACGTATTAGCCAATGGATACGCGAACGGGTGGATTATCTCACATACAGGCACGTACGAAATTGATATAATCTTTCAGGTATTTCCATGGGAATAAACAATCTAGACTCAAAAACGAATAAAAGGCTATCTGAATTACTCGCCAATACGGGTGATATGGCATTAAAGCGAAGAGCTCGTGAAATTGTCACTCACCTTGAGCTGAAGGATGGTCTTTCCGTGTTAGATATTGGGTGTGGTGACGGGTACTATCTCCATTTGTTGTCAAAATTGCCATATAAATTGAAGTTATCTGGTACAGATTATGATGAAAGTGGTTTGTCTCGTGCACGTAAGAATTTAGGAAAAGGAATCCCGCTCTATCAAGGGGATTTAATGGCAAAATTACCTTTTAAATCAAACACCTGGGACAGAGTTGTCATGTCTGAGGTGGCGGAGCATTTGCCCAATGATGTGAAAGGGTTAAAAGAGGTGAATCGCGTTCTGAAAAAGGGTGGGAGTATTTGTCTAACCGTGCCATGCTGGGATTTCCCTCTTTTGTGGGATCCTCTAAGTTGGATACTTCAACGAGTCGGCACACCTATACGGCATGGATTTTTTGCAGGTATTTGGAATCAACATGAACGACTGTATAAGCCAGATCAGATTGTGAGTGTCTTAAAAAAAGCCGGGTTTGAAGTTGTGGAATCAAAAACAGTGACCTTTTGGTGTTTGCCGTTTAATCATTACATTGTGAACATTACTGCACGGCTTCTTGCCGCAGGTTCTGTCTCAGGAGAGACAGCCACAGCTTTAAGTAAGTATTCGGTAAAACCAAAGCGGTCCTTTTTATTAAATATGGCATTCAAATTCGCAAATGCGGTGGACTCATTAAATAATTGGTACCAACCACGAAGTGGTGTCGCCGTCTTCGTACATGCAAGGAAAAAATGAAGCAAATATACATTTGGGCTGCAGGCGCGCGAGGAAACGGCATTTCTGGAAGTGACCGTATTTTTATAGAATTTGCTCGACGCTGGCAAAATCCAAAAACTCATGTGGTAGTGACTACCGAGGGGCGAGAAATGTGCCTACGCAATAACTTGAACGATACTCAGGTAAACTTCCTCATTGTTCCATCACCTCAAGAAAAACGATTTGGTTTTTTCATTAGTTATTTTTCGACGATCATATCATCAATCTGGTATGCGTTTACAATACGGGTCGATGATCCATCTCAATCTGTTGTGTATTCCGCAAGCGAATTTTGGATGGACAGTATTCCAGCAGTTATTCTAAAGTTTCGATATCAAAAGATAACCTGGGCGGCAACCTGGTACCAAACTGCGCCGAACCCTTTAAAAGGGTTTACTGAATCTAAGAGACAGAACGCGTATCGACTCAGTGCTTTTTACTATTGGTTTATGCAGTTGCCAGTGAAACCACTCATTTCTGCTTTTGCAAATAAAATTCTTGTAAATAATGAACTTGAGAGAAAACAATTTCCAGCAGCAAACAAGCAAGGGAAAGTAGAGGTTGTCATAGGTGCTGTGGATACAAAAAAGATCATTGCATATAAAGAAAATCACAAGAAACCAACGAAGCCTATATACGACGCAGTTTTTCAAGGACGCTTTCATCCTCAAAAAGGAGTCGTTGAGCTTATTCGCATATGGTCAAAGGTTTGTCTTTCCCACCCGACGGCGAAACTCGCAATGATTGGTGACGGTCCACTTATGCAAACAGTTCGTAGCGAAATAGCAAAGTATCAGTTAGAGGAGAATATTACGCTGGCAGGGTACGTTTTGGACGGTGATAAAAAGTACTACACTTTTTTGAACTCAAAGATGGTAGTTCATCCAGCGAAATATGATAGTGGAGGTATGGCAGCTGCGGAAGCAATGTCATTTGACATGCCCTGTATTGGGTTTAATTTACAAGCATATAAATCTTACTATCCAGTGGGTATGGTTACCTCAAAAAATGACGAAGACTTTGCTAGAAACATTATAAAACTTATTAAGAACGAAACCTTGAGAAAACGATTAGGTCGAGAGGCTGGAATCTTTGTGCTTCGTAATTATTCTTGGGACATTCGCGCTGAAAGTGTGAGAATATTTATTACATCATGAAAAAAACGCCATTAGTCTCAGTAATTATTCCATGCAAGAATTCTTCAAAGATGATTTCAAGTTGTTTACAAAGCATTAAGGATCAAACTTACAAAAACTTAGAAATTATTGTCGTTGATAACTATTCTGTGGACGATACGTACGCGATTGCACGTACATTTACTAAAAATGTCTACAAGAAAGGACCGGAAAGGAGTACTCAGCGGAACTGGGGAGTGATGAAAAGTCGTGGTGATTGGGTGCTTTTTGTCGACAGCGATATGGAGCTTTCTCCTACAGTTGTCGAAAATTGCGTAAAAATAGTTCGAAAAAATTCAGCAGTAAAGGGCTTGATTATTCCTGAGGAGTCAATGGGGGAAGGGTTTTGGGCAAAATGCAAGAATCTAGAAAGGAGCTTTTATGTAGGTGTGGCTTATATGGAAGCAGCGAGGTTTTTTAACAAAAAATTGTTCCTTGAGGTTGGTGGGTATGATGAAACAATGGTAAGCGGCGAAGACTGGTATCTCTCTCAAAAATTTGAAAAGGTAGGGAAAATAAAAAATGTTCCAGACCTTATATACCACAACGAAGGGCAGCTAACTTTGAGTGGAACTATTCGCAAAAAATTTTATTATGCAAAGCATTTCGTAAAGTATATGCATATCCGTGACAATAAATATATTAAGCATCAGACCAGCATTGTTTCTCGGTATAAACTCTTTTTCTCCCGACCAAGAAAATTATTTGCAAACCCATTCGTAGGGGTTGGAATGCTTATTATGAAGACAGGTGAGTTTGCTGCTGGTGGACTTGGATATTTAATGTCGATTACTTCAAAGACCATCTCATGAAAACGCCACTGGTTAGTGTAATCTTAGTAAACTTTAATGGACTGAAGTGGCTTGAAACTTGTTTGTCATCACTAACAAATCAGTCTTATAAAAACATAGAGGTTGTTTTCGTCGACAATGCTTCATCTGATGAGAGTATTTCCTTTGTAAAAAACAACTATAAAAAAGTAAAAATAGTTGCACTGAAAGAAAATGTTGGATTTGCAGGTGGGAATAATGCTGGCCTTCCATTTTGTCACGGAACATATCTCTGTTTGCTAAATACAGATACCACAATTGAAAAAGGCTACATAGAAAAGATGATACAGCCCTTTAAAACCGACAATAGTTTGGCGATCGCCCAAAGTAAAATCGTGCTGATGGACAAACCATCTATTATCGACACATGCGGTTCATACTGGACAGGAAGTACTTTTTTATATCACATGGGTAATGGAAAAAATGCCAATAAAGGTATGTATAACAAAAACCAGTTTGTTTTCAGTGTAAAAGCTGCGTCAGTCATGATACGCAAGAGTGTTGTTGATGAAATTGGATTATTTGATTCAAGATTTTGGAATTACTATGAAGAAACAGATTTCTGTCACAGGGCTATGATTTCTGGTTACTCATGCATGTACTATCCATCAGCTATTTGCTATCACGCAGGGGGCGGAACTACATTGTCTGAATTCAATTATGACTATATACAGTTCCATAATTTTAAGAATAAACTCGCAAGCTTTTTGAAGAATTTCGATCGACTGACACTGGTATTTGTATTGCCCAAGTTTTTGTTTCTAAATTTTGTGATTAGCGCTTTGTGGCTTCTCACTGGAAAGTGGAGGTTTAGCGTAGCTCTGTATAAGGCGATTTGGTGGAATATCTCAAACCTGAAAGATACTTTTAAACTTCGTATGACAAATAACAGAAATCGTGTGAAGAGGGATAGCGAATATTTGCCAGCCGTTACAAGAAACCCACAGCTAAATTACTACGTTGCATTATTCACAGGAAATTTTAAGAATTACATTGATTATGAATAAGCAATGTCCAGTCTGTCGTCAAAGAAATGGAGAACGAAATTTTTCTG
Organism: Candidatus Woesebacteria bacterium UBA5941; assembly: GCA_002430735.1. Lineage (GTDB taxonomy): Bacteria > Patescibacteriota > Microgenomatia > UBA8517 > UBA8517 > UBA5941. The sequence goes on from DJCV01000012.1 coordinate 8,816, forward strand.
CCTATGAGTCTCATGGGAGATTTCAAAAGAGTGGAGGGAAACGTTTTCAATATTATAAATGTACGAATTGTGGATCGTTGTTTCATGCCGAAAAAATTACTAACAATTTTTATAAGGCTTATTATCCTGAGCAATACTATGATGATGAGCCTTCTGGATTATCAAAAGTATTAACTCAATTTTCAAATTATAAAAAAAGAAAGTTAGTTGAAAGTAGTTCAAAGGACAGGCAGTTAAGCATTCTGGATGTTGGTTGTGGAAACGGGTTGTTTTTGAAATCTTTACCCAACAGATATAAGAAGCATGGCGTTGAAATTGATCGGAAAGCTGCTTCTGTAGCGCAAGCATCAGGTGCAGAGATTTTTGTGGGCGATTTTACAAACATGCAGATCTCGAAAAAGTTTGATGTAATTGTCTCGTGGCATGTGATTGAACATATTGTGAATCCAAACGCTTTTATGAAGAAAGTTAGCGAGTTACTAAAACCTGAGGGAACCTTCCTTTGCTCAACACCAAACGCCCATTGTTTGGGAATGCACTTTGGCAAAACAGATTGGTTCCATCTTGACGCACCTCGACACATAACACTCTTTAACAAAAGATCACTGAAGTTAATTGCAGAAAATAACGGACTGGTGTGTGAAAGAATTATTTCTAATTATTGGGAATTTCCACTGGACACTTTTTGGTCTCTCAAGAGCACTTTACTCTCAATACCAATGATACTCATGTACCCATTTATGAAGCGCGCTGATGAGGAATGTATAACTATCATATGTCGGAAAAAGTAAAAACAATTATTCTCTCTTTTGTCTGCCTGGCTTTAATTGTCATTCCGGTCGTAAAAAACCAAAGTGGATATCTTGTAGGTGGTGATGACACAAAGCTCTATTATGTTTTTCCAGATAAGTTTTTATCAAATTACGCATTCAATCTTATCTCAGACAATACTTTAGCAGGAGCAAATTCTGGCTACTATCCGGTGTCATATTTCGCGCCACTATTTATTGTCTTTTGGCTGCTCAAAGTAATCCCTTTAAACACGCAGTTTTTAAGCTTTGGAATAAACCTCGCTGTTGGGTTTCTCTTCACATACAAACTGCTCATCCTTCTCCGCCCTCAGAAAAGTGTAGCTTCATTTACAGGTTACGTTTTAAGTGCGCTCCTGTTTGTTTTCTCACCTTTTCTTACTGAGACGCTTTATAACCATCAGCTACTGTCAATGTATTTAGTCGCGACTTTTCCCCTGACGACATTTCTGTTTTTGAAAGGGGTTAAGGAACATAGATTCTCGTATACCCTGTTTGCAAGCATCGTATTCTCACTGTTTAGTACCACACTAAACGCACTTCCTTGGATCGCTGGTTTTTTACTCGCTTCGTTACCTGCAATATTGTTTCTCCTTATTGAAAAGAAACATGCAATAAAACACTTCATCGTTTTTACGACCAGCTCTGTATTGTTAAACTTTTACTGGATCTTCTTTTTTATACACTCGCAGATTTACGGTTCTGGATTATCAACTACTACGGAAACATATTCTTCAAACAGCTTCGTTTTTGATAACTTACGCATAATAGAAACAGTATCTCGAATGTTTAGCCCGCTCAGTCAAATTTTTCATAATGTCTTACCAAACGGATATGCCACATTTCAAACGATCGACGTATTGTCATGCACAATTCTTGTGATGGTCATGTTGGCACTTGCAACAGCGCACAAAGAACATCGAAAAGCACTTCTTATATCAGGCCTGTGTTTACTGTTCAGTTGGTTTTTATTTTCTCCAAATATGGGCTCATGGGGTCCGAAGACATTTGTGTTTTTGAGCAGAAACATACCATTTTTTACCATGTTCAGAAATATGTTTGATAAGTTCTCACTTCCTTTAGCCTTTTATTATGCGCTTTGTTTTGGCTTTTCTATTCATGCCCTGCAAGGTGTTTTGAAAAAGCATGGTAGTGTCATTGTCCTGGGGATTTCCTTTACAGTAGTCATGTTTTTTGGCAAATCATTATTCGAATTAAAAGATACACAAGAGAATCGGTTCAGCGGTCGATTTAACTCTGATTACATGAATTTAGTGACTTATTTCGAAGGACAAACAGATCAATCGCGTATTCTATGGCTGCCTTTAAACGGACCCACATATGCAAACATTGAAGACGACACGAATACCGGTTCATATTATTCAGGTTTGTCGCCACTGCATATTTTGTCAGGGAAACCTGATTACACTGGTCGCTTCAGTTTTATTATTCCAGAAGACATATTTTATGGAGACAAAATATTTAATTCGTTAAGGGCAGGAAACTATCAGGAGGTAGGGGAAGCGCTACAAAAGTTAAACGCAAGATATATTGTAATTGATAAGCAGAGGCTACCCGCTAATATCGCAGATTTTATGTATGGTGGGGAAGGCTATCCGCTGCTAACGGCTCAAAGCGAAGAATTTTATGAACATATCCTAGGGGAGAAACTAACAGACTTCGGTCAACGGTATTCCGTCTATAAAATAGCCGAGAAATATGACAGCGATAGAGTGTACGTAGCCAGCGACACCGCACGTTCGCTTGATAGTAATGCGAAGAGTTTAGTCCGGTATGAAAAGCTTTCCAGTGATCGGTATTCAATTACTTTTTCTCGGAGTGACATCTATAACAATCTTGTTTTTCTAGATCCCTATTACCGTGATTGGGAAGTAATTCATAATGATAATGAAGTATTCCTTGATCAATCTGTCGCATTTGGGTATGCAAACGCTTGGAATACCCTTCCACTCATTGAAAATAGCAATACGGAAGACGTTACGGTGCAACTCGTGTTCAGACCTCAGCAATATAGTCTTTTTGCGTATTCAGTGAGTATAATAACCGTGCTACTGCTACTATCATACATTGCATATGACTACTCAAAACACAGAATTTTATAACACGAACGAGATTGCTGAAGTATCACACCGCGGGTATTATCCTGAAAAAGCACGCTTCATAAAAGAGTATTTAGATACCAATATTCGAAGATTGAAGAAGAATGTAAGATCCCGAATACTAGATATTGCTTGTAATGACGGGGTCCTTACCCATTCGTATTTGAAGTATGGGGAAGTGATTGGAGTTGATATTAACAAAAGGGCGATCGCAGCGACAAAAAAGAAGGGGATTAAAGCGTTTTGTATGGATATTTCGGAACTAAGCGAGTCATACAACGAATCGTTTGACGTAATTATTGCTGGGGACATTATTGAGCATATTTTTGATTCTGATGCATTTCTCATGCACATAAATCGTTTATTAAAGCCAGGTGGCTCACTTTTACTGACAACACCGAACGTTGCGTCGTTCCCACGGAGAATACTTTTGTTATTGGGAATAAATCCGTACTTGGAATATTCGGTTGAGTTGCCTTCTCGGGAATATAACGTTGGGCACGTTCGATACTACACAGCAGCCGATTTACGAAAACAGCTTGAACACCATCACCTTACAGTTGAAGAAATAAGGGGTGACAAAGTAAATCTCGGGATTTTTAGCTTGACAGGAAAAATTGCGGCAATGATCCCTACATTGTCGAGAAATTTAATGGTGCGAGCAACAAAGCAGTGAAATGAAAATCTTTTACGTTCCGCTCGCGCTTCTATCCGCCATTATCGTAGCGACGCTTTTTAATAATTTCTTGCTTGCTGAAAAGATAGCACCACTTTTTTGGTTGTCGTTCAGTGCCTCTCTCATTAGTTCACTGCTTTACGAAATGCGCAGTGAACTAATGCAGTCGTTTAACACGTACTCACTATTTGTATTGAAAAAGCTTGATATAATACTCTCCAAAACGCGTGCTTTATTTATTGCTTGTGGCATCATTGCACTGCTCTATGGATTTACCACCACTAAATTCATGGGAGGAGATGACACTCGAGTTTATTTCGAATATCCCTTTGAATATTTTACGAATTTTTCTTCTCATGTTGCAAGTAACAATGCATTCAGCGGACTTATTGGCTTCTTACCACCTCCATCAATTAGCCCGTTTGTATTAATGCTTTCAGGCGTCAAGACAATACTTCCGTTTCTTAATTTGCAGGCCGTGTATTTCGTTGGAAATATCACGTTTGGATTTTTCTTCTTCTTTCAACTGTTACTTCAACTCTTTCCGAAGAAGAGCGAATATCAGAATGTTGTCTTTGCCATTTGTTCGCTCCTCTATGTATTTTCGCAATTTAATATCTATACGCTTTACTCATCACAGACACTCGGGATGTTTGTCGTGAGTGTCTTACCTTGCTCACTGTATTTATTTTCTCGTTCAATCAGAGAGCGAAAACTTTCCTTTTTGATTATTATCGCGCTTCTATTAACGCTTTTTAGCGTATTTGCTGTTGGACTACCGTGGTTTGCCGGGTCTGTACTCGTATTACTGCCAATCGCGATTTATATTTCTTTCTTTAATGTGAAGCGAAGCGTCTTTTATTTCACCATTCTGTGCATATTGCTCGCTCTCTTTAATGCAAACTGGTTGGCATTTGTAACACATTCACCAGTTGTTCAAAACACGGTTGGTGTTCAAAGTAGTTTATCTTCAACGACGTTCAGAGAAATGAATGAGGTAGGTATTCGTTCAACGGCGGCTCACAACAATCCGTTATATGCGGTGTTAAACATTTTCCCAAAAGGACTGCAGACCGCATTTAATTGGCCATATCTTTCTGTGTATCGTGATTGGTATTCGAATATTCTTTTGGTAAATGGATTTTTTGTTGGAATCTTTGTCTCTGGGTTAGTTATTGCTTATAAAAAACGAAGAGAGAGAGTCGTGTATCTGGTAACGCTCGTATCGTTCTTAGTAGGATTGTATTTATTTATTGTAAATTTCGGTTCAATAGGTGTCGACTTATTTATACTTCTTACAGAACGCATTCCAGGGTTTGTAATGTTTCGAAATATGTACGACAAATTCGCACTTGGATTTTCTTTAGCATATTCACTACTTCTTGCATCGAGTTTTTATATTGTCATGCAATCTAAGATATCCGACGTTGCTAAGAGAGTAGTTGTAGCACTGTTCTTTTTTGTAATGGTTCTCAACTTAAAACCAGTTCTCTTTAATGACTTTAGTCGAATTCCACTTTGGACAACTGAGGCATCATACGGAACGATTAAAGCGTTTAATAGCGATTTTGAATTACTGCTTCAGTACATGAAGTCGCATCCAACGGATGCACGATATCTGCTTGCACCACTTGCCAGTGGAAATATTTTCCCAATTGAGGATCGCTTCAATAGAAATAATTATTACGTTGGTGTCTCTCCTCTTTTCCTACTGACTGGTCAAAATGATTATTCGGGGATATTAAGTTTTGGTGCCTTAGGGGAAGAAGTGCGTACGTATCTACGAGAACGAGAATATGAAAAACTGCGCGGGTTTTTTAAAGAAATGAATGTAGGGTATATTATCAAAAACAATAGTGTTTCACCTGATATTCAAAGAAGCTATATTTATTCTGATAATTTAATTGAGGACCAAGACAGTGAATTCTTTGACGAAATACTTGGTTCTAAGATTGCGGACTTTGGCAGCAGATATTCGTTGTACTCAGTGAAGGATGACTACATTCCACAAAAGGTATTTATTGCTGATAACCCTGGGGCAAATGTTACTTACGAAAAGACTGGCGACTACCATTATGTAGTGCACATCACTAATGCGAAAGTAGATGATGTACTTGCATTCCTTGAGCCGCTCAGCGGGGATTGGATACTTGAATCAGTGTCAGGGATTCCAATTACATCTGCAGCTACTGTCGTTTACAACGGATATGCAAATAGCTGGAAACTTACAGATACCTTGCTGTCACAGCTCCCACAAAGTGATGTAACCCGTGAGGGAGACGATGTTATTCAAGCCACCTTGTCACTATCGTATGTCCCACAGAAAATGTATACCCCTACCTTCTACCTATCATATGGAGCAATGATCGTTGCAGTGATCCTCTTAATAGTCTTACTATTACGAAATGAGTAAATACTTATTTGTTAGCATTCTCTTGATTACGCCTCTTTTAGCATTTACCACAGTAATCGGAAGGTACGGGTTATTAAATAGGTTACCTTTATTTGTTGGAGTGGTTATCGCATTTGGCGTAGTAGTCTACTTGGCTGAGTTACTGCATAAAAAATGATGAAACTAACGAAGTACTCCATTTTTATAATTCCAATCCTAATTGGAGTCTCGTTGTATTTTCGCACGGCAGTATCACCTCAAATTGGAGCACACGATCTACCGTTTATTTATTCCGCCCAATTACAAGAAGCCTTTGCGACACCACAGGCCTGGATCACCAGATATGGAAACAGCTTTGGAAGTGACAACGTTTCGACGCTTTGGTTGTGGCCATACGATTTTCTCGGCGGAGCGTTATCTAAAATTGGATTCTCTTATAGCAGTTTTATAAAGGTATTTGGAATTCTGCCGTCAGTACTTCTGGGATACTTCGGCATTTACACGATTCTTAAAAAAGCGAATTTGCACAAAAATGCTCGTGTGTTGGGAGGACTTTTGTATGTGACAAGCACGTACTTTTTACTACTTATCGATGGGGGACAAGTGCAGGTCGCTCTGGCATATGGCATGTTACCAATCGTCTTACAAGCATTCCTTGTAAGCCTTGAAAAGAAGACTTTGATACCAAAAATGTATTTCGGAATAACACTCACCCTTTTGGGTTTTTGCGATTTCCGATTTGTGTACGTCGCGTTAATTGTACTTGCGCTATGGACACTCGTGCATGTAAAGCAATTAAAATCTGCAGCAACAACAACGATTGTAGGATCTCTTGTTTTATTAATTGCGAATATCTACTGGATGTATCCAGTGCTCGTGTATCGATCAGTGTCACTTCCTTATAGCTATTCACAACCGGCAGAATTAGGTTTTTTAAGTTTTGCTACATTCTGGCATGGGTTTCAGTTTTTAGCACCGCATTGGTATGAAAATATATTCGGTACCATTGCTTTGATAAATCCACTCTTTTTCGTTGTTCCATTTATCTCATTTGCTGCGCCAGTCTTTGTGCGTCGAAACAAATCTGTCGCATTTTATTTACTTGTTTTGGCAGTTGGATTGCTACTGAGCAAAGGGTTAAATCCACCGCTTGAGTCAGTGAATTTATTTATATTTCAGAACATTCCAGGAATGTCGTTATTTAGAGACCCAACGAAATTTTACTTTCTCCTTGGGTTAGGATTTGCAGGACTCTCTGCATATACTCTCAACTATTTAATTGAGCAAAAACGCGTCTACTTAACCCGCGGAGTCTACACGCTTTTTTCTTTGTATCTAATCGGTGTGGTATCTCCAATTATTAGTGGGAAGATGACCGGAATTCTCAACTATCCTGATCAGGTTTCTGAATACAACACGTTTAAAGAAGTTATTACGAAGAAAGGACCTGGACGTACCCTCTGGATTCCTGATCGCGGTCAACTTGGGTTTTCTTCACCGCTTAATCCATCACTTGATATGACAATACTCAATCAAATTCGACCATTTGTAAGTCAATCTGTGGGGTCGTATGAAATTAATAATTTCTTAAGGGAGGGATCTTTTGTCGGTGAGTTACTTTCTATGAGTGGCATTTCTCGAATTGTTTATCCTGGAGTTGATAAACGCAGAGTGAAGCTTTCAGACGAAGATCTGCCATATCATGATATATTCTTTGATCAAATTGCAAGGCGCCCGTGGGCAGAGCAAGGGGAAGTCGAGAATACCCTCTTAGTTGAAAATGCACAGGCAGAGATATATCCGTTATCAAGTATGAACTTTGTTCTCGGTCCTGATTCTTTCTATGATGAAATGGCTTCAAGTAGTGCCCGATTAGCAGGAACAGTATTGATAGAGCAGTTCCCTGGTCTAATGGAAGAAGTGTGGTCACAGAATTTTCCAGTACTCGCATTCCGAAAGACTGAAACTGATATTGTGGCCTCCCTCATACCATCACATTTCATGCATAGCATTGCGGATAGTCTGAAAAATGACCCTGATCAGTCTGGTTGGTGGAAAAGGGGAACAAACCAATTCAGGGAGGCGCGAGTATTCCTGCAAGAAAAATACGCGATTGATATGAGAGATTTTGATTATGGTCATGGATGGGCATTCTCTGAGGGAAATCTTACCCATGAAGTAAAAGAGCCGACAATTGATGGTCATCTCTACATTAGAGTGCTTACAACAACGTTAGGAGGCATGGTCAGTGCCGTAAATAACGGAAACGCTATCGGAACAGTCTCAACTATTCCCGAAAACAAATCAGTACGTACAGTTTCGTTTAGTGGCGGCGGCGCTCCAAGTGTTACTGAATATGAAGAAGGTGTTTTCCACTGGTATTATCTTGGAAAAACAACAAAAGGAACCCTCTCACTCCAAACAAAGGGAGAATTAAATGCGGTTACTTCAATTGCAGTTATTCCTGATACTGTTCAAAACGAAATAACTCAAAAAAGGTCTCATTTGTCCGTGCGTTTTTGGGATGAGATGTCTGATGTCGATAAGCGCGCGCTGTTTCAAACTGGAACACCGACTACGTTGTCCATCCTTGCCTCTACGCCAACAAGTAAAGAAATAGAGGTGAGTGGTACATCTGGTGGTGCTTTTATCGGTTTTTCTAATACATATAGTCCCCACTGGAAAATTCAAAACGACGAAAATTCGCAAAGCTATCCCCTTTTCACATTTCTAAATGCATTTTATATACCTGCTGATGGGAGGTATACTCTACAATATGAGCCACAGACCTCAGTTGCTATTGGGTCGATCGCTAGCGGTATTGGTATCATACTTATCACATTAGTTGTTTTATGCAAAAGAAAGTAATTATTGTAATGCCGGCATATAACGCCGCAAAGACGCTACAAAAGACCTATTCTGACATCCCCAAAAAGTATAAGAAATCAATATTGCTTGTTGATGACGGGAGTCATGACTCGACAGTCCGCAAAGCAAAACGATTAGGAATTAAAACCATTAGCCATCCGCAAAACAGAGGATACGGCGGTAATCAAAAAACCTGCTACACCGTTGCGGTGTCTGAAAAGGCAGATATTGTAGTAATGATCCATCCAGACTATCAGTACGATGCAACATTAACAGAAGAATTAATTAGACCGTTATTACAAGGGCGCGAAGATATTATGCTCGGCTCCCGGATCAGAACTCGTGAAGAGGTATTAAGTGGAGGAATGCCCTGGTGGAAATATGCTGGAAACCGCTTTCTCACTATATTTGAAAACACAGTACTCGGTCGGAACTTGTCTGAATACCACACAGGTCTTCGCGCATACACAAAAGAAACATTAAAGGTATTACCGTTCCACCGATTTTCTGATGATTTTGTTTTTGATCAGGAATTGTTAGTATCCGCAGTCTATTCAGGTTTGCGTATTGGAGAAATCCCCGTACCCGTGAGGTATTTCCCTGACGCATCTTCGATCAGCTTTATGCGCTCAGTAAAATATGGACTCATGACACTCCTTACTCTCGCTAAATATATGATTGCAAAGACCGGAATTGTGGTACCTGCTATTTTTATAAAAAAGTAATATGAAAATTAGTGCAAATGTCTTAGTTGAGAATGAAGAAAACTTTTTGTGGTTTGCAGTCACCAGTGTTATCGCGTATGTAGATGAAGTGCTCATTTATAACGCGGGATCTGTTGATTACACAAGGCGAGTTATTTCAGAGTTAGTCACAAAATTTCCTGACAAAATTATTGTAAAACATTTACCTAAATTAACGAAGGAAGAGTACCCTGCTGTTCGACAGGAAATGCTAGAAAAATCGTCAGGTGATTGGATCTTCATACTAGACGGAGATGAAGTGTGGTGGGAGAGTTCCATTGCCGAACTGACAAAACAAATACACGACAATGGCAATAGCCTTGATTCGATCGTGTCTTATTTCACAAATTGCATTGGGGACTTATTTCATTTCCAAGACGAGAAGAAACAGAACTATATTATTGATGGCAAAAAAGGTGCTCTTACCATACGTGCATTTAGTAAACACTTGCCAGGATTGCATGTGGATCGAGAATACGGACGTGAAGGGTTTTTCTCCGAGCAAACGCTTATTCAGGATCTGTCCTCGGAAAGAAGAATGCATTTAGTAAATACAGCCTTTCTTCATATGACCCATTTATCACGAAGCGATGTCGGTTCTAAGAAAATGAAAAGCGAAGTGGGACATGCCTTTCCACTTGATTACTACTACCCTGAAGCATTGTTCAAAGAACGGCCTTCATTTGTTTCCTACCCGTTTTATGTAAGAGGCAAAGGATATTTATTGAAAAGCGCCGTTCGAAAAGCTGCAAAGTCGATATACTCTGTAGTTAGATGATAGCTGCTGGATTTGAAAATTAGTAAAATACTCTATGGACCATATTGGGGCAGAAACATTAAAGCGTATGGATACCGCTCGCTTTTATAACGACGAGATTTTTCGACGAGCGAAACCGTTTATGCATGGTGATATTTTAGAAATCGGGTGTGGTATCGGGTCATTCACAAAAAAACTCACGAAACGAGGTGATGTATGGGCAATTGATATTGAAAAATATTATATTTCTAAAACAAAAAAGGCACTTGGTAAAAGCGCACATGTTGGGTTTGGAGATATAGAGGCGGGAAAGTATTTTTTTGATTCCAAAAAGAAATTCGACTCAATCATTTGCTTAAACGTCTTAGAACACATAAAGAATGACGATACAACTTTAAAAAACATTTCCAACTTATTAAAAAAAGGTGGAAGTGTTTTTCTGCTCACCCCTGCACACCAATTATTTTTTGGCTCACTTGATCAAGGATTGGGACATGAAAGACGATACACAGTAAAAAAACTAGGCGATCAGTTCACTAAAGCTGGATTAACTGTTCAGCATACGTATTACTTTAATGCATTCGGCGGTATTGGGTGGTTTGTCAATTCTCGGATTTTTCGTCGTAAAATTATGCCAAGCAATCAACTCAGAATCTTTACCATGATTGGACGCATTCCATTGTTCTTTGAGAAATTTATACGCCCGCCATTTGGATTGTCAGTTATTGTTGTAGCATCCAAATGAAATTATCAGTTATTATCCCCGTCTATAATGAAGAGCGAACTATTCTGCAACTTCTAAAGAAAGTTGTTGCAGCACCACTCCCTAAAAATGTGAAGCTAGAGATTGTTGTTGTAGATGATGGATCAAGAGACAAATCCTGGAAAATAGCAACTTCATTTCAAAAGAAACACGCAAAGCTCGATATGGTTGTGTTAAGACAGCCTAAAAATAGAGGAAAAGGAGCTGCGATACGAACCGGGTTGTCAGCGGCTACTGGCAATGTACTCATGATCCAAGATGCTGATTTAGAATACGATCCCGTGCAATACCTTGCACTTCTTGAACCCATATTGAAACGAAAGGCTCACGTTGTATATGGCACGCGATTAAAAACATACCCCCTTCATTTAGTGGGAAAGCATAGAACGCCACTTTTTACTCACTATTTGGGAAATAAATTTCTCACGTTCATGACAAACATTTTGTATCACAGCAATTTGTCTGATATGGAAACATGTTACAAAGTCTTTACGAGACAGGCACTTCACGGCGTAACGATTGCCTCAAATCGCTTTGAGTTTGAACCAGAAATTACTGCAAAACTATTGAAGAAAAAGATTTCTATAGTGGAAATACCAATCACGGTTTCACCTCGAGGGTATGATGATGGCAAAAAAATTAGTTGGAAAGACGGATTCAGTGCATTGTGGACATTGGTTAAATACCGCTTCAATGATTGATCTTGATATACTGCGTCAATGAAAGTTGCAATTTTATCCTACTACTCGACACACGTTGAACGTGGAGTTGAAGTATGGGCACTTTCTTTAAAAGAAGCCTTACAAGATGAATGCGAGGTCACTATTTTCCATGAGAAGCGGGAAATAGACCGTAGTATTCCAGAAAGCGCTGGGGTTATTCGAAAATTATTTCTCGACCATTGGAGCCGTGCAATCTTTGGCTTTACCTGGCAAATTTTAAGTACACTCAGGAAAGACAACTTCGACATTATTATTCCGACTAATGGCGGGTGGCAGGTTGCCTTAATTCGCATATATACGTTTTTCTTTCGAAAGAAAATGATCATAGTTGGGCATGCTGGCATCGGTTATGACGATGCCTGGAATGTATTGTGGTGCCCCGATTGTTTCGTCGCTTTAAGCACATTTGCAAAACAGTGGGCGCGAAGAATTAATCCACTCATACGAATTGAGATGATCCCAAACGGTATATGGCTTGAAAAATTTACGAAAGGAGGGCAAAAAGTCTCTCTAGAATTGAAGAAGCCAATCGTTCTTTCAGTCGGTTCTCTGCAAGCCGGGAAACGGCCAGCTCTGACCATTGAGGCAGTTGCACAAATGCAGAATACTTCACTATTAATGCTTGGCGATGGCCCACTAGTAACTTCACTGTCTGAACTTGGACATGAGCTACTGGGCGAACGGTTTTTGTTAAAGAAAGTCCCGCATGTAGAAATTGCAAAATACTTTCATGCTGCAGATGTCTTTACATTATCAACGTGGTCTCGTGAGGCTTTTGGAATTGTGTACTTGGAAGCAATGGCGTGTAACCTTCCGATCGTTACAACGGATGATCCGATTAAGCGCGAGATAATAGGGGATGCTGGAATCTATGTTGATCCAAATAACTCTGGTGAATATGCACGCGCACTGAAAAAGGCACTATCGAAAGATTGGGGTCGAACGCCAAGAATTCAGGCAGAGAAATATCGATGGGAACGGGTATCAGCTCAATACAGTACACTATTTCAGTCACTTATAAAATAATGCGATGGTATCAATCATTATCCTCACCTATAACGAAGAAAAAAACATACAACGCGCGATTGATTCCGTAAAAAAAATAAGCGATGACATCGTGATCGTCGATTCGGGAAGTATAGACAAAACGCTCGCCATTGCCAGACAGTCTGGCTGTCGCATTATCAGCCATGCACTTGATGACTTTGCTTCACAACGTAATCGAGCTACCAAACACACAAAATACCAGTGGGTGCTTTCTATGGATGCTGATGAAGAAATCCCAAAAGATCTGCAAAATGAAATCGTTACCCGATTAAAAGAACCGATCGAAGACGCCTTTTTAATTCCACGAAGAAATATCATCTTTGGGAAAGAGATCAAACACACGAGATGGAGTCCGGATGCACATGTCTGGCTGTATAACAAAGAAAAAGGGAAGTGGGTTGGTACGATCCATGAAGAGTATGTGACAACAGGGAGTGTTGGAATCCTCATGCATGGAAAACTGCACTATTCACACAAATCGGTAAGAGAGTTTATCGAAATGCTAAACCAATATACTGATGAAGAAGCAAGCCGGTTATATAAAGCAGGCAACAAAGGAGGGCTGATCCCTATGTTCTTTTATTCCGCTCGTTCGTTTATTGGACGGTTCATTATAAAGAAAGGATTCCTTGATGGATATCATGGACTAGTATTATCGCTCCTCATGGCTTTTTACAGATTCGTTACCTGGGCTAAAGTGTGGGAGAAAGGACTCAAATAAAATGCTGTACTTTTTTGTGTTGGCGTTTGTCTTGCGGTTGGTTGCAATCAACCAAGGGCTTTGGCTCGATGAGGCTATTGGCGCAATTGCTGCGAAGCAATATTCATTTATAGACATAGTCACGGTCTTTCTCCGGAATGACAATCATCCACCGCTCTATTATTTACTGTTAAAAGCATGGGCGAGTGTCTTTGGATTTTCTGATATCGCCCTTAGACTTCCGACTGTGATCCTCGGCTCACTTTCAGTTGTGATGGTATATAAGCTTACAAAAAAATATGTACCAGGAGCTGCCGTTTTGGCTGCGCTCTTCACCGCTGCCTCACCATTTCTGATCTATTACTCTCAAGAAGTTCGTATGTATATGCCAACGGTGTTTCTAACGCTTAGTGCAGTGTTTTTCTTTTTGGATACATTTGAAGACAAACGCAACCGATATTCATGGTATCTATTCAGTCTAAGTGTATGTGCATTGCTGTTTACTGATTATGTTCCAGTATTCTTACTGCCTGTTTTTCCACTGTATGCGCTTCTGAAGAGAGCTCGTACCGTTTGGTGGAGATCGTTTGGATTGTCATTTGTACCATTAGTTGTCCTCGGAATAGCATGGCTCCCTATACTACAAGTTCAAATATCTGGTGGAGCAACAGTGCTATCATTTCTTCCTGAGTGGAAAGGTTTAGCAGGTGGTGCAACACTAAAGCAACTGATTCTTGTATGGAATAAATTCCTCTTAGGCAGAATTTCAATTCGTCCACAATCTGTGTATTTCGCATTGATCTTGCTCTTTTCCATTCCTGTAATATACGCACTCATACGGAGTTTTATCTCAAAACGGTCATCATTTATAACCTTCGTATGGCTGTGGCTCCTCGTTCCACCATCAGTGTGTTTCCTCGTATCATTTCTCTTTCCCGCATTCATATATTTTAGACTTTCGTTTGTGGTACCTGCATTCTTCATTCTCATTGCACATGGCATTTCACAGATAAAAAATCAGGCAACATCATTTGCGATAACAATCTCTGTACTCGTCTGCTCGACTGTAGGGCTGTATGTGTATGCAACGCAACCGCACCAACAGCGAGAACAGTGGCGTGAAGCAGTATCGTTTGTCGAATCTACGGCGCCATCGGGGGCGATCTCTCTTTTTGAGTTTCCGGACAGTTTTGCTCCTTACCGCTGGTATACGAACGGTATTGTACCCGGCGTTGGAGGTCTTTCTGAAATAAAATCCCAAGGCGAATCTGAAAAAGGCGTGCTTTTGTCAAAAATCGAAAAGCATAAAACCATTTATTACTTTAGTTACTTACAAGATTTAACAGACCCTGATAACATCGTTCGGAGTGTCTTAGTTGAAAATGGATACCTGGTAAAAAAGGAGGTTGGAGATTTTCAAGGAGTAGGTATTATAACTATATGGGAAAGACCATAATTACGAATCGCCATTTTGGCATTATATTATCGAGCATCATTGCTCTGCATGTGTTTTTGCTTCTGAGCATACATTTCTTCCCATACCCTGAACTGTTTGTCTATCCATATCTCACAAAAATTGGACTGGTTCCGTATAAAGAGATTTTAGACCAACACTTCCCAGGACTTATGTTCTTCCCACTAAACCTTGCAACACTCGGATTCACAACGCCAGCATCCTTCCGGTTATTACAAATAGGATGTGTGCTCCTCAGTCACGTTGGAATTCTGCTTCTGACTCGAATGCTCACAAAAAATAAGTTAAAGATACTTACGGTATCGCTCTTATATGTGATATGGCAATCATATTTTGAAGGATATACCGTGTGGATTGAAACGTTTATTACCCCCATACTCTTATTTGGATGTTACTTCCTTATTAAAGGCATCGAATCAACATCTCGAAGACAGCTGGTCGGAAGCGGTATCTTGTTGGGGATAGCGCTCGTGATGAAACAGGTGGTCTTACCGCTCATTTTGTTATTAGGACTCATCTTATGGATCAAGAAAGTTAGATGGAGTCTCTTGCAGTGGATCGGTGTAGGCATCGGTATTCCATTAGTTGTTCTCGGTGTTTTTGTTTTGGCACGGGGAATTATTTTAGATTTTTGGTATTGGACCGTTATATTTAACGTAAGCGTATTCCGTGAAATGGGTCGTAAGTTTGCAACTCCCCGAGAGGCTCTAACGCTTCTTGCGTTTTGTTCCGTTGCATTGGGAAGTCTTCTCGTCCAGCTAAAATCAAAAAATGTCGCATTATCGCGGTTATTAATAGGCACATTTTTCCTCGGTTCATTTGCCTTCGCGTATGCGCGCTTTGATTTTATTCACCTCCAACCATTAGTCCCATTTGCTCTTGTTTTAACGGCAACTATAGAAATTAAGAGTAAACGGTTTATGCTTGGATTATTAATGGCATATGTGGTTGGGAGTGTTATTTTTGGGGCACGGTTCTTTACTCGATATTGGGGACCTTCAGTCAAGTTTTTCGATCAACAGGATTATGTAGTCTTTAATGAAGTGTCTGAGCGAGTATCTAAAGGTGACGCCGTTTTTGCGTTTGCCACATACCCACATGTATACGCCATGACAGAAACACACCCTGCAGGAAACGTCTTTGTCTTTCATTTCCCTTGGTTTATGAAAGTTTCTGAAAAACGAATATTAGCTGGGCTCATGATGGATAAGCCGAAAGTTGTACTGAGGGATATGAATGCAACCACAGATGGGTATAATCTAGTTACTTATATGCCTGAAATCAGTCGCTATATTGAGCGATATTACAAAGTAGACGAAATTGTTGGTCAAACTGAAATTATGATTCCCCGATGAATATAGGTATAGACATTTCACAGGTAGTCTATGGGACTGGCGTTTCCGTTTATACAAAAGAGCTCGTTCGAGAACTGCTTCTTTTAAAAAGCGAACATCATTTCACCTTATTTGCAGGAGTGCTCCGTAGGTCACGGGATCTGGATGCATATGTAAAAACCCTGAGTGGGAATTTCACTCTGGTCACAGCACCCATACCACCTCGTGTTGCAGATGTTCTGTGGAATTACATTCAAGTAATCCCTATCGAGTTCTTTGTGGGGAATGTGTCACTCTTTCATACCTCAGACTGGACCGAACCACGGGCTCGGTGTCCAAAAATATCTACCGTGCATGATCTCTCTCCTCTTTTGTACCCTGAGACTGCACATCCTCGAGTCAAACGGGTGTTTTTAAGAAAACTCCATTTACTTAAAGAATCACAAAACCATGTAATAGTGCCAAGCTTAACAATTGAAAACGAGCTCTTAAAACAGGGATTCCTTTCAACGCACATTCACACTATTTACGAAGCCCCACATCCAGCACTTATCAACGCTCCACAGCTTGATGTTTTTAAACGATTTTCACTGCCTAAACAGTATGCCTTGTGTGTGGGTACAAATGAGCGGAAAAATCTTGAACGTTCGATAGGGGCGTGCCGGAAGTTGGGCATACACTTAGTAGTTGTTGGAGAATCACAAAACAACATGCATGTCAGTAGTGAGGTGACATATACCGGATTTGTCTCCAACACCGAACTTGCAAATCTCTATCGTCATGCAGTGGTTTTCTTGTATCCGTCGCTATATGAAGGTTTTGGGCTGCCCATTCTAGAAGCATTTGCGTTAGCTTGTCCTGTCGTGACGAGTAATCTTGGCAGCATGCAAGAAATTGCAGGGGATGCAGCAGTTCTCGTAAACCCTTACGACGAAGCATCTCTGGTATCTGGCGTGAAGCGTGCAATTAAGACAAGAACAACGCTTATTAAAAAAGGTGAAAAGCGTGTAAGGATGTTTAGTTGGCGGACTGCTGCAGAAAAAACGTTAGCGCTTTATGAATCACTCGATCTATAAGAAAACCGTATGAAAAACACCGTGAAACCAATTATCGGAATAGATGGTAATGAAGCCAATGTTGAAAACCGTGTTGGGGTGAATACCTACGCATACGAAGTGCTCAATAGTATCGCGAAACTAGAGGATGACTGGAGCACACGCGCTCGGGTGGTTGTTTACTTGCGCTCAAAACCGCTGAACCATATGCCTCCAGAGACTCAGCACTTTTCATACAAGGTCTTACACGGAGGTGGCCAATGGATCCTCCGGACATTGACCCCTCATCTTTTCATGAGCTCTACTCGTCCGCGCGTTTTTTGGTCTCCGAGTCACTACATCCCTCCGGTTGCGCCGATGAGTCGAGTATGTTCAATAATGGACCTTGGTTACTTGGAGTTTTCGAGCCAATTTAAAAAATATGATTTCTGGCAGTTAAAGCTCTGGAGTGCTTGGTCTATAAAAAATGCCCGAAAGGTTTTGTCGATCTCTGAGGCAACGAGAAAAGACATTATAAAACATTACCCCGGAAGTCGTGAAAAACTGACAACCACCCTTCTTGGCTATGATCATACCATCTATAACACACACATAAACCCAACCGCAATTGAAACGGTAAAACGCACTTACTCTATAGGTCAACAATATCTTTTGTTCATGAGTACCTTAAAGCCGAGTAAGAATGTAGAAGGGCTACTTCGAGCATGGGCACGTATTGAAAAGGATTATCCTAAGGTGACCCTTGTCATTGCAGGAAAGAAAGGTTGGCTCTTTGAACAAATCTTTTCTCTCACGGAAAAGCTTTCACTGGAGGAGCGTGTAGTCTTCACCGATTTTGTTCGTGAAAACGAAAAACCCCCGCTTATTGCAGGAGCTACTGCGTTCGTTCTGCCATCGTTCTGGGAAGGATTCGGGTTAGATGTTGTCTCTGCTATGGCATGTGGTGTGCCGGTTGTTATTTCGGATCGAGGAAGTCTCCCTGAAGTTGCAGGGAAGGCCGGCATTGTCGTTAATCCTGATGATGATCGCTCGATCGCACAAGGAATTGAGAAGATACTTACTGCATCAAGCGGTGAATATAAGGAGAGGGTCAAAATGGGCCTCCATGAAGCAAAGCGCTTTAACTGGGACAACACTGCGCGAGAAACAATAAAAGTACTACTCTCTTTATTGTAAGGAAATGATCCTGTGTAAGCTCCACGATTTTGGTACAATAAGCTCATGTTGGTTTTACAGAACTTAGAAATTACTGGGAGTGGAATTTCTTTTCAGGATAAACACGGCAAGAAATTAACACTTGGAAATGCAGCATCGAAAATTTTAAACCGGTTTTATAACTACTATTTAGACTTCTCCTTATTTGTCATTCACCTAGTTACCCTTCATGTTCCTATTTGGACAATACGTAAAGCAGTCTTACAAAGTGCTGGCGTTACAATTGGTTCAGGAAGCGTAATTCACATGGGTGCAAAGTTCTTCGATCCTAAGGGTGTTACCGTTGGTGAAGATTCTATGCTCGGCGATCGAATCTTTTTGGACGGTCGTGAAAAACTAACCATTGGAAGCCATGTTGATATTGCTTCAGAAGTTATGATTTATAACTCTGAGCACGATTTAAGCGCCCAAGACTTTCATGCTGTAAATGGTGCGGTCACCATCGAAGATTATGTCTTTATCGGACCGCGAGCGATTATCTTGCCAGGAGTTACTATCTCTAAAGGTGCAGTCGTTGCTGCAGGTGCTGTGGTTACAAAGGATGTTCCGGCATTTACTATGGTCGGAGGCGTTCCTGCCAAAGTGATTGGTGAGCGCAAATTGAAAAAGCTGTCATATCGATTGGGACGCGCACGATTATTTCAATGAGAAAATCCACAATCCTAAAGCTTGCCTTCGGTATTCCATTTTTAGCACTGTATTTTCGCTATTTTACAATTCCCAATTATCCATTCCCAGGGCCGCCACCTGATGCGCTGCAATCATATGAGCCAGCAGACACAGAAACTCCGCTTAGACGCGGATACTTCACACAGTACACGCGAGAGCAAGTAATTGCGCATTATCGCGGACAGCTCGATTATCTTCCGGTCATTCGTTTGAACTATCCACCAGAGGAGGCGGGGACCATTATTCGTGATCAGACCCGCAGCTGGTATCTTGAAGAATTAGCTCACCCACTGCGAGGTTCACTCTTCATTAATGGGTTTATTGCACAAAAAGCACAGGATAACATCGTCATTGATGGAAAACCGTTTCACCAAAAAATCACTATTAAGTACGTGCCAAGCAATGTATTTGTGAGACTTGCAATTTCAGGTCTTATATTGCTGGCCATTTACCTCCTCTATTTGGAATGGAAAAAAGCCCTACAGTCTCTATTGTCATAGTTAACTACAACACGAAGGATTTACTGAAAAATTGTATTGAATCAATTACGCAGCAGATTCGCGTATCTTTTGAAATCATTGTTGTAGACAATGCATCAACTGATGGAAGTGTTGCGTTTGTTAAGTCCTTAAAAAACAGCGCAGTACGATTAATTGAATCAAAGGAGAACACCGGTTTTGCGAAAGGAAATAATTTGGGTTTAAAAAAAGCTCGCGGGGCCTATTTATTGCTTTTAAACTCAGATACGGTTTTAACCGAAGATTCAGTGTCTGCGTGCATCTCGTATCTCAAAAAAAACGAGGAAGCAGGGATTGTAAGTTGTTCTCTGAAAAACGCCGATGGTTCAATGCAACCAACTGGAGGGTACTTCCCAAACCCAGCGCGGCTCTTTTTATGGATGACCTTTCTTGATGATGTCCCACTTATTAATAGTATCTGCAAACCGTTTCACCCGCCGGCGAGTTACTATACTCGGGACATGCCTCTCGATTGGGTAACCGGTGCATTTTTTATGTTTCCACACAAATTATTGAAAACTGTTGGTTATTTGGATGAAGACTACTTCATGTACGTAGAGGAGATGGATTTTTGTTACCGCGCACGAGAGAAGGGCTATCGAGTTCAGTACCTACACAACAGTGCGATTACTCACTTAGGGCGTGCAAGCAGC
Organism: Candidatus Woesebacteria bacterium UBA5941; assembly: GCA_002430735.1. GTDB lineage: Bacteria > Patescibacteriota > Microgenomatia > UBA8517 > UBA8517 > UBA5941. Next base: position 29,331 of record DJCV01000012.1, read on the forward strand.
ACAAACGAGTTTGCAATTCTTTCAGAATACAAAAATATTATGCTGTTTTATCGGAAGCATTTGTCATCGTTCACGCAATACTGTCGAGTTATGTTGAAGTTTGGAGCAGGACTTCGAGTATTGGTATTCGGTATACTAGGGAAATCAGCTCAAAGAGCAATTTATGCAAAAGCTTTTAAATCTATTTGAAACCGTTTGGAATAAGACAGGTAAGTATTTGATTGGGACGCTTATTTTAGCGATTCCTCTCTATCCAAAGTTCCCTTTTTTTGATATCCCAGGGATTTATGTATCTATTAGACTTGAAGATTTTGTTATTTTTGTGATTTGCCTCGTTTGGTTTCTCGCACATATCAGAAAAATTCCAACGATTCTTAAAACAAATAATATTTGGCGTGCATTTCTCCTTTTTTGGGCAATTGGACTCCTTTCAACGATTTCAGCAATCTTTTTGACTCAAACCGTTGACCCACTGATCGCATTATTAAGTTGGGCCCGAAGAATTGAGTATATGGTGATTTTTCTTCTCTGTCTTGATTTGAAAGTAACCAAGAAAGAACTCCTTTTCTTTGTAGCTTGTTTCGCCGCGGTTGTTGTCTACGCTTTTGGTTATGGAGTAGGTCAAAAATACTTTAACTGGCCTATTATTACTACACAAAACGAAGAGTACTCCAAGGGAATTGCACTCTTTTATATGCCAGGAGGACATTTGGTATCGACGTTTGCTGGGCATTATGACATGGCATCAGTTCTAATTTTAATAACACCATTGTTATTAGTGTTTGCGACACATCCGTCCATCTTTGAAAAAGGCAGACGAGGACTGCTTATTAGTGGATTATTGTCTGTAATTATCCTGCTTGGTATGTGGCTTGTTGCGAACGCGGCCTCACGTATTTCAATTGTTTCATATGTCGGGGTAGCCTCCCTTGCACTGCTTTTGGTGAGGCGCATGTATCTAATCCCTGTATTTGCCATTGTGGTATTTCTTGTTGCCGCTAGCTCAAGCAGCTTAATTGGCAGATATATGAATATCTTTGACGTACTGATCGACAAAGTAAGTGCAGCAGATGTCTCAACCATTATGACCCCTACTCCGGAGCCGACTCCGATCCCTCCGGTTGAAGATCGCTCGACAAATATTCGTCTTGCAGTTGAATGGCCGCGTGCAATCAGAGCGTTAACAAAAAACTCTTTACTCGGAACAGGATATTCATCAATCACATTAGCAACAGATAACGAGTATTTGCGCAGTCTAGGAGAAGTGGGCATTATTGGATCACTCTCATTTTTACTGTGTTTCGTGTTGATTATCACGGAATTGGTGAAGCGATTTTGGAGAAACAAAACATTTAATACCCAGAAATTACTCGTTGCTTCGGCGCTGGCACTTTTGCCAGGCGTCTTTTTAAATATGGTATTTATTGATATTTTGGAGGCATCTAAATTTGCCATTATGTTTTGGCTCTTTTTAGGGATAACATTGGCACACGCACGTACATCATGAAAAATCGATTTCCACAGTCATTGTTTTATATATTTATAGGAGTTATTTTGTTGGGAGCAATTGGCGTGAGGCTCTACAAGATTTCGAGCCCCGTTGCGGATTGGCATTCATGGCGACAGGCTGACACTGCTTCCGTAAGTTATCTCTATGTTCGCGACGGAATCGATATTTTATATCCACGCTATTTTGACGTATCGAGTATTCAGACATCTTACATCAATTTAGAAGGGTGGAGGTTTGTAGAATTCCCTTTCTTCAATATTGCCCATGCAATAGGATATAAATACGTGGGTGCAGGTTATAGCTTTGATGAATGGGGGAGGCTAATTTCAATTGCTTCGTCCGTGGTAACTACATTTGTGTTATTTCTACTTGGATGGCGGGTTATTGGGAGATTTGGTGGATTGGTCGCTGCATTTGTGTACGCATTCCTTCCTTATAATATCTTTTTTACACGAGTCATTCTCCCTGAACCGATGGGTGTGATGTTTGCAGTGCTCGGCCTCTATTTTGGTGTTGTGTATTTTGACACATTTAAGAAGAAGTACTTGATCCCAACAGTTATATTCTTTGCATGCGCGCTTCTCATGAAGCCCTTTTTTGCGTTCTTTGCGTTCCCGTTGGTATATATGGCTTGGAGGGAGTATGGCATCATCGGAATTCTGAAGCAAAAAGTGCTCTTGCTCTCATTTAGCGGGGTACTGATTCCGTTTTTCGTCTGGCGAGGCTGGATGAATTATGAAACACGATTCATTGGGATCCCATTCTTCGCTTGGGCATTTAATGGAGATGGAATTCGCTTTAGACCGTCATTTTGGAATTGGATTTTTGCTGAACGGATTGCAAAGATGATTCTTGGTATGTGGGGAGTTGTCCCATTGAGCGTTGGTTTTCTCTATTCAATTAAGAAATATCCAGTTATTTTCTTCTCAGCGCTAGGGATGCTTTGTTATCTCAGCTTAGTAGCAACGGCAAATGTACGGCATGATTATTATCAAACGATGATTGTGCCCGCAATTGCGCTCTGTGTTGCAGCTGGGGTTGATTGGTTTATTTCTCATGCGCCGTTTCATAAATTTGCGACTACCGTTTTTGTCGCATTTTCAATGTGTATGATGATTCTTGTTGGATGGTACCAGATTCGAGATAATTACCAAGTTAATCACGGTGAAATTATTGCAGCAGGCGAGGCAGTTCAGAAGTTAACCAGCGAAGATTCTCGGGTTATTGCACCATACAATGGTGATACTGCCTTTTTATATCAAACAAAACGGTTTGGATGGCCTGTCGTCGATCGAAGCATCGATGAAATGATTACTCTGGGCGCTGACTATTTCGTTTCTGTAAATTATGATGCCGACACGAATAATTTTATGAAGCTCTTTAAGACTGTAGAGAAAACCAACCAATATATAATTCTTGACTTACATGAACGACTATGAAGATTTTAATGCTCGTTCCGTTTTTGCCTAATACTTCAATGTCTGGCGGCCAAACCCGCTGGTATAACATTATTAAAGGACTATCTAAAGAGCACGAAATTACGCTTTTTTCATTAATCAAAGACGAAAGCGAGAAAAAATTTATTCCAGAGCTTCAAAAATACTGCAAAAAAGTCAGAGTATTTAACCGCCCCAAGTCACCGTGGACGGTCAGAAACATTTTGCTTACAGCGTTTAGTTATTACCCACTCTTAGTTATTCGTAATTTCTCTCTCAAAGAACGTCGCGCAGTTGTAGCTGAGCTCAAGAAAGAAAAGTACGATCTCATTCATGCCGAGACGTTTTACGTTATGCCTCACGTTCCCAGTAATATCCCGCAGGTCCCATCGGTTTTAGTTGAACAAACGATTGAATACATGGTCTATAAGCATTATGTCGATCATGAAGTCCCTTGGTTTTTAAAGCCAATTTATTTACTCGATATTTTGAAGCTTCGATATTGGGAACTCTATTTTTGGAAGAAGGCAAATAGGCTCGTTGCTGTATCCGATGAAGATCGTGAAGTAATGAGAAAGCTGATCCCAGATATTCAGGTCGATGTTATTCCAAATGGGGTAGACGCAGCATATTTTGAAAAGTATCCGGTGAAGCGAAAGTCTCCTCCACGAGTTCTCTATGGAGCAGCTAACTTTAACTGGCTGCAAAATGTAGAGGCTGTAAATATTTTGCTTGAGGAAGTTTGGCCAGAAATTGTAACCAAAGTGAAGGATGCATATTTGTGGATTGTAGGTCGAAATATTCCTGAGTCGATTTACACAAAAGCAAAAACACTCGATCGTGTCGAATTCACAGAATCGATTCCTGATGTACGTGATGCGTTAAAATCAGCTTCAATTATGGTGGTCCCTGTTGAGGGGCCTGGTGGAACAAGACTGAAAGTTCTTGAGGCAATGGCGTCAGGTCTCCCAGTTGTTTCTACATCAACAGGAGTTGCGGGACTTGGAATCGATGAAGGAACTCATGCAATTGTAAGCCAATCCAGTGAAGGGATGGCTCGTGAAGTTGAGGCCCTCCTTAAGAACTCTAGTAGAGCAAAAAAGGTTGGTGAAGCAGGGAAGAAGTTTGTGGAGAAGTATTTTGACTGGTCTGTAATAGTGGGAATTCACAATAAAATCTATAAAGAACTTGTTCATGATTAAGCCGTTGGTCTCTATTATTATTGTGAGCTATAACACGAAGGAGTTATTGTTGAACTGCCTCGCTTCAATTAAAGAATATAAAGACGTTTCTTTAGAGATTATTATTTCTGATAACGGATCAACAGATGGAACTTTGGAGGTCCTGCGGAAATACAAAGATCTTCCGATCACGCTCATTGAAAACCAGGAGAACCTTGGATTTTCTAAGGGTAATAATGTCGGGAGAAAGTATGCAAAGGGCGAGTATGTTTTATTTCTTAACCCAGATACGCTCCTTCAACGGCATGTACTTTCAGAAACGCTCTCATATATGCAAAACAGGCCGGATGTCGGAGCTCTGACGTGTAAAGTTGTTCTTCCTGACGGTTCACTTGATCCTGATACAAGAAGGTCATTTCCCACACCATTGGTTGCAATTACTCATTTTAGTGGTCTTGATCGACTATTCCCAAAGTCTCCAATCGTTGGACGGTATTGGTATGGGTACAAAGATGAAGATGAAATTTCAGAAATTGATTGCTTGCAAGGAGCCTACTTTTTAACACGAAAAAAAGTATTAAATAAGGTCTCATGGTTTGATGAAGACTACTTTCTGGATGGGGAGGATATCGATTTATGTTGGAAAATTAGAGAGCAGGATTTAAAAATAATCTATTATCCACAAATTGCAATTACCCACATTAAAAAAGGGTCGAAAAAGAAGAATAAATCCCGACGGTCAGTTACTGGTGGGGTACAGGCTATGGAAATCTTCTATCGAAAGAGAATGTGGACGAAATATCCACTCCTCGTTAATTACATGGTAATAGCAGGCATTAAAGTCTTGTTGCTTATTAGGACGGCGAAGTTTTATTTATCATGAAAATTGCAATTGACGCTCGCTTTTACGGCCTTGAGAATGCAGGGCTTGGTCGATATACCATGAATCTTATTGCAGAACTGCAAAAAATCGACACTAAAAATGAGTACACACTGTTATTGAACGAAAAGTGGTGCAAGTCGCTTTCTCTCTCTCCTAACTTTACAAAGGTACTTGTGCGTGCACGCCACTACAGTGTTGCTGAACAGAGAGAGGTTCCTATGGTTTTAAAAAAAATTAATCCGGACCTCACACATTTTCTACATTTAAATGTCCCTCTTTGGTATAACCGTCCATATGTTGTAACCATTCATGATTTACTTATGCACTCAGGTATTGGTAAAGAGGCAACAACACTTCCGCTATGGAAATTTCTCATTAAGCGCTTAGGCTATAGAGCTGTATTTGATCACGCGGTGAAGAGTGCACAAAAAATAATTGTTCCCTCGAAATTTGTGAAGTCGGAGCTTGAGAAAACGTATCCACAGGTACTCGATAGGATATCGGTTATTTATGAGGGAGTGAGCTTACAAGAGAACCATGCGAAGACAAGCGTCAGAATCTCTGACGAGTATTTCCTGTATGTCGGGAATGCATATCCGCATAAAAATCTAAAGACGTTGTTGTCAGCTATTTCATATTTAAATGTTAAAAGAGAACAATCAGTGAAGCTGGTTTTGGTTACCCCTCGTGATGTGTTTACTGAACGATTGAAAAAGGAAATTGAAAAAACGAAGACTAAACATCTGGTCATCCTCAAAAGCGGTGTTGATGACGATGAATTACAATCGCTATACGCACATGCAAAAGCGTTTGTGTATCCAAGTTTCTCTGAGGGCTTTGGATTGCCTGGACTTGAAGCAATGCAAAGTAATACCAGGCTTGTCGTATCTGACATCCCGGTTTTCCATGAAGTATATGAAGATAACGCGCTGTACTTTAATCCCCATGATGTTGAAAGTATGAGCTTAGTACTTTTACGAGTTCTCAATGAAAAAAACGAGAAGCGATTTGGTGCGCTCCGGAAAGCGTCCTCATTTGCAAAGCGCTATTCATGGACTGCAATGGCAAAAGAAACAGTAAAGCAATATAAAAGCCTGTCACAAGTGTAACAGGCTTCCGTCGATATTGTGCTCCTTTTTCGATCGGTCGGTGTTATTATAGGCACAGATGCATACAAAGGCAAAAAAGGTAGCGATCGTATATGACCGGGTTAATAAATGGGGTGGTGCAGAACGTGTTTTGTTATCCCTTCACGAATTGTTCCCAAATGCTGATTTGTTTACCTCCGTATATGACAAAAAAGGAGCGCCCTGGGCGTCTTCATTTAAGAATGTGAAAACGTCCTTTGTGCAGTACATCCCATTGGCAAAAAGAAACCATGAATACTTTGCACTTCTTATGCCAATGGCTTTTGAATCGTTTAATTTTTCCACGTATGACGTAGTTATTTCAGTAACGAGCGAAGCGGCAAAAGGGGTGATCACTGGACCAGACACACTGCACTTGTGTTATTGCTTAACTCCTACCCGATATTTGTGGAGTGGACGAAAAACATATTTTGATTCTGCTTTAAAACGGGCAATAACAAAGCCAGCCCTCACGTACTTGCGTAACTGGGACCGGACAGCCAGTGGACGGCCAGACAAAATGATAGGAATTTCCACAGAAGTAAAAAAACGAATACAGAGATATTACGGGCGGGAAAGCGCTTTGATATTCCCACCTGTCGAGACTGAACTGTTTATAAATACGAAAAAGAGAAAAGGTGAGTACTTCCTGCTCGTTTCACGATTAGTTGGATATAAAAAGGTGTCTCTTGCGGTTAAGACGTTTAATCAAATCGGCGAAAAGTTAATTATTGTAGGAACTGGTAGACAGGAGCGTCATTTGAAATCCATTGCAAACCGTAATATTGAATTTCGTGGCACGGTAAGTGATCAAGAACTTGCGAAATTGTATGCAGGTGCAAAAGCTCTCATCTTTCCTCAGCATGAGGACTTTGGTTTAGTATCCCTCGAAGCACAAGCCGCGGGGACGCCCGTAATTGCCTACAAAAAAGGAGGTAGTCAAGATACGGTGAAAGATAAAAAAACTGGACTTTTGTTTAATAAACAAACAATTACCAGCTTAACCAGGGCAATACAGAGCTTCAATGAAAGAGATTTCAACCCAAAAGTATTGAAAAATCACGCCAAACAATTTGAAAAGAAGCGTTTCCTAGATGAATTTGCTACAATGCTTTCATCGTTATGAAGATTGTTATTTTCTGTGGTGGCTACGGGACTCGAATGTGGCCAGCAAGCCGAAAAAGTTATCCAAAGCAATTCTTTCCGATTATAGGCGGAAAATCCTTCTTTGAGCACACACTTCATCGATTTGAAAAAGCATATAAGCCAGAAGATATTTTAATTTCAACGGAAGCTACTTACGCTGACTTTATTTATAAACTGGCACCAGAAATCCCTGTAGAGAATGTGATTATTGAGCCCGAGAGACGCGATAACCTTGCTGCAATTGCATTAGTTACCGCGCTCTGCGAGAAACGTTTCCCAGGAGAAGTGATTTTCTTTAGTTGGTCTGATCACTTGATCAAAAAAGAAAAGGAATTTTTACAGTATGTGAAAGTTGCAGGCGATTATGCACATGAAACAGGCACCCCTGTTTCAGTGAACGAATATCCAACATTTCCAAATATCTACGATGGATGGCTGCACTTCGGAAATAAGATTAATACCTATAACGGTGTGAATCTGTATGAAATTGAAAAGTTTATAGAGAAACCGAATCTGCAAACTGCGAAGCGGCTCTTTAAATCAAAAGGATACTTAATCCATACCGGTTATGGTGCGTGGCGAATTGATCGCCTGGTTGGCTATTTCAAAGAATATGCAGGCGAAAGCTACGCCCACGTTGAAAAAATTGCACAGACCTGGGGTACCGATCAGTTTGAATCAACATTGAAAAGTGAATATGGAAAAATTGAAAAGAATTCAATTGATTATGGACTCTTTGAAAAAATCCCTGCAAATGAACGGCTTACGATGGCCGTAGATACTGGTTGGCAAGATGTCGGTACTTGGCAGCTTATGTTTGAATCACTCGCCTCTGATGCAGAGGCAAATCTCGTTGAAGGAGAAGGAAAAGCTCGATTTATTGATGCTTCTGGAAATCTCGTTGTCGGGAGTAAAGGCAAAATGGTTGCCGTTATTGGATTATCAAATATTGCAGTAATAGATACTCCAACTGGCTTACTGGTAAGTTCACTTGAAAAAACTGCACGCGTGAAGGAATTATTTGGTATGCTTGAAAAAGATGATCCGGATTTCGTAAACTAGTGGTTCGTCATATAGAATAGATACGTATGGAAAAAAATGCCCATGACATTCCACAAATAAAACCTGCATCAGTGCTTGAACCAAACCTTGAGCACGACATACCGAAGATTACGCCTGAAGACATGCATGTACCCATGAAACAAGCAACTCATTCAACAGCTAAACCCAGAACGAAGCGAAACAAAAAGGCAATTCGTATTGCGGGTATTGTCTTAGTTGTACTACTCGTTGTAACGGGGATTTTTGGGGTGTTGCTTGGTATCCCTGCGTTTGCTGTATACAAAGAGTCTCAAATATTAGCTCAGAAGGGGCAAGCACTGAAAGCATCCATCGCAACAAATGACATTAGTGTTGTAAAGGCAGAGCTTCAAACATTTGAAGGTGCATTGGGCTCTTTCCAAGGAAAATTTAAAGGAATGGCTCTTATGAAACCACTGCCTATTTTGGGAGCCTATTACCAGGACGGTGAGCATGGTATTCAAGCGGGTCTTTACGGTATCCAAGCAGCCAAGTTACTCCTTGAAACAGTAGAGCCATATGCTGATATCATTGGATTTAAAGGTGCAGCGAGCAAAGTAGCCACAAGCGGTGCTGAAAATGCCAATAATCGGCTCGAATTTTTAATTAATACTATTAAAGGCGTTACTCCAAAGATTGGTGAGATTTCTGAAAAAGCAGCTCTAGCAGAAAAGGAACTTGAAACAATTGACCCTTCACGATATCCAGAAAACTTTAGAGGGATTAAAGTACGCGAACAACTTACTCAGTATCTTGATCTTGCCAAACAAGGAACAACAGTACTTGCTCAAAGTAAGCCTCTTGTTGAACAAGCTCCATATTTATTAGGAGTTGATGAACCACGTAAGTATTTACTTATCTTCCAAAACGACAGCGAGTTGCGTCCAACCGGTGGGTTTTTAAGTGCATATTCAATTATTGAAATTTCTAAAGGAAAGTTTAGGTCAGTATCTTCGAATGACATCTATATGTTAGATGATAAATATAAGCCTTCTATTCAAGCACCTGACATATTCCCTGAATATTTAGCAGGTATTTATGTCGCCAACAACAAGTTCCGTTTGCGCGACATGAATTGGTCCCCAGACTTTAGAACCAGCATGGAAATGTTCCTTCCTGAAGCGCAAAAGGCAGGCCTAACTGGGTTTGATGGAGTTATCATGGTTGATACAAAGGTCCTTGGAAATTTGCTCGAAGTGATTGGACGAGTCGGAGTTCCTGGATTTGGTAATTTTGGAACACAAACTGATAAACGCTGTAACTGTCCAGAGTATATTTATGTGCTCCAAGACTATACAAGCGTGGAAGGACCGGTTGTATGGAGTCAGGATGAACCTGGAAAAATTATCTTTGCACCTGCTAACTATGGTAAGAATCGAAAAGATATTTTGGGTGTACTTATGAATTCAGTACTCTCCAATACCTTAGGACAACCAAAGGAGAAACTTCCAGCCTTATTCCAAGCGGCATGGGATTCTGTGATTGGAAAAGATGTTCAAATGTACATGTTTGATCCAGATGCTCAAGCTGCACTGGAGTCGTTTAATTTAGCTGGTCGCATTCAGGAAACAACGGGTGACTATCTCCATATTAATAACGCGAACCTCGGAGGACGAAAGTCTAACCTTTATGCAACGAATGAAGTTGCACAGACATTTAAGAGAAATAGTGATGGGTCTGTTGAGAAAACCGTTGAGATTACCTATAAAAACCCTCAGAAGTACGATGGATGGTTAAATTCAGTGCTCCCAACATATACTCGCATTTATGTTCCAAAAGGAAGTACTTTAATTAAAGCTGATGGATTTGAGACACCTGGAGAAACATTTGAAGAACTTGGGAAGACCGTTTTTGCTGGAGGCTTTAAATTGAGACCTGAAGGTTCAAAGAAAATTACAGTAACATACAAAATTCCTGGAACCTATGGTGGTACATTGCAAACGTTAATTCAAAAGCAACCTGGTGTTGAGTCTCTCTACACCGTAACCGGAAATAGACAGGTTGAAGAGTTTATGCTCTTGCAAGACAAGGCAATGACTATTCGCTTGTAATGCGTGGAAGATCACGTTCTTCACTACTTCACGGAATTGTAATTGGAAGTACCCCTCAAGGAGAAGCTGACAATCTAATAACCTTTTATACGAAAGAAAAAGGACGGTTGTCTGCCATTGGGAAAGGTGCTCGAAAAATAGCAAGTAAAAAAAGAGGTGCGCTGCAAGTTTTTAATCAGGTGTCGTTTGAATATATTGATACTGGTGGTTTAGGTCTTGTGACTGAAGCGAAATTAATTCGTTCGTTCCAAAATATTCAGCTTGATTTAAAAAAGCTTTCCCTCGCATTCTTCTTTTGCGAAGTGACTCGTAAAATTACCCCAGAACACGTTCCACAACCTGAAATATATGCACTGCTCGTTTCTGCAATGATGACGCTTGAAAAGGAGTCCAAACTTCGCATGGTTAAAAATACATTCATTAGAAAGATACTCGACTATACGGGGTTTTCTTCCGAGGAAATGGTGGACCCAATGAAACATTTACAGGATGTATTAGAGCGCGATTTGGGCAGCGTACGCATCGGACGGATGATACAATAGCCCGATGAATACTTTCTTGTGTCCTCATTGTGGTAAAGACGTTGAACTCTCTGAAGCAGTTAAACACCAGCTTGAAGAAACAGTTCGTGCTGAGACAGAGGCACGAGTTCGAAAGGAAATAACAGAGCAAGCTTCAATTGAGTTAGAAGACTTAAAAAAAACCATTTCTGAGAAAGACAAGAAAATGGATGAAATGCGTAAAGCAGAAATGGACCTGCGCGAACAAAAGCGAAACCTTGAGGAGCGCGAAAAAAGTATGGAACTTGAAATGGCTCGACGTATCGACGAGCAAAAGAAAAACCTTTCACAAGAAATTCGAAAGCAGGCTGACGAGGAATATCGCTTCAAAGAAATGGAAAAGGAAAAAGTGATCTCACAACTGCGAGATGCACTGGACGACGCACGGCGCAAAGCAAGCCAGGGCAGCCAGCAACTTCAAGGTGAGGTGTTAGAGCTGGACCTTGAAGAGAACTTGCGTGCAAGCTTTCCAGGGGATCTTATCGAACCAGTTGGAAAAGGGGTTCGAGGTGCTGACATTAGGCAAGTTGTAAAAACGCCGTTAGGAAACATTTGTGGAACAATTCTGTGGGAGAGTAAACGGACCAAAGCGTGGAGCGATGAATGGGCTACGAAACTCAAAGAAGATTTACGAGCCGAGAAAGCTGATGTTCCTATTATTGTGACAATGGCTTTTCCGAAAGACATGAATCCTTCGATGGGTTTATATGACGGTGTGTGGGTTGTGAAGTATGACTTGGCGTTAATTCTGGCTCAACTCATTCGAAAAAATATTTTAGACGTTGCACGGCAAAAAGCAGTTTCAGCACAAAAGTCAGATAAGGCGAGTTTGCTCTACGACTATGTGATGGGGCATGAATTTAGGCAACAAATCGAATCCTTGATTGAAGTGTATAAAGAGATGCATGATCAAGTTGATAAAGAGCGAGCAGCGTTTGAGCGCATTTGGAAAGCGCGAGAGGCGCAACAAAAACGTCTTATGCTTGCAACTGTTAACGTGTATGGAAGTATGCAAGGGTTAGTTGGGGGTAGTATGCCGCAAATCAAAGGCATTGAATTAGAATTAGGGGAAGGACAACAGTAGTTATCCTCCCCCTTGGTGCGACCTTACATCATCCTGTAAAAGATGCACCTGTAGAATAAGAGGGATTGCTCCCCCGTGCCGATTTGGGAATACTGATCATGTATTACTGGGCCAGGGATCCATCCATTCTCAATAAGCGCTGCCATCTCATCAAGACCCCAAGAATGCTTGTCACCCGACTCGGGTCCCAGCATATTTGTTAATTCGCTTCCAGTATGTTTGTTCAGGACTCCAGTGAACCATGAATCAACAAAGTCCTGACCACTTGCTGGTTGCCTTGTAACAAAAACTTGAATAACTTCAGCCATGTCAGATCTCCTAAATTGCGGACATAACATTATAAGGTGTATACGGTCGTTTTTCAAAAGTATTCATAGTACAATAGCGAATATGGATAAGATGGAAAAAATAGTTGCTCTTGCGAAGCGACGCGGTTTTGTATTTCAAACCTCAGAAATCTATGGAGGGCTTTCAAACTCCTATGATTACGGTCCTATGGGATCAGAATTATTAAGAAATATTCGAAACCTCTGGTGGAGTGAGTTTATTCACAAACGAGAGGACATGGTTGGACTCGATTCTTCAATTATCTTGCATCCGCAAACATGGGTAGCAAGTGGGCACGTAGGTTCGTTTTCTGATCCCCTAGTTGAGGATGTGAAAACCCACAAACGATATCGTGCTGATCATATTATTGAGGCGTTTTTGCCTGATGACTCAGGAGTTATTGTTGAAGATATGTCGATTGAAGAAATGGGGCAGTTTATTCAAGAGAATAAAGTGAAAAGTCCGGAAGGAAATGATTTAACACCTCCAAAAGCATTTAACCTTCTGTTTGAAACTGAAATTGGTTCAGTCGCCAATGATAAATCAAAAGTATATTTAAGAGGGGAAACAGCTCAAGGGATATTTACAAATTTTAAACAGGTTCTTGATTCAACTCGAGTGCAATTGCCGTTTGGTATCGGTCAAATTGGAAAAAGCTTTAGAAACGAAATCACCACAGGGCAGTTTATTTTTAGAACCCTAGAATTTGAGCAGGCTGAAATTGAATACTTCTTTAATCCTAATGAATCGAATTGGGAAGACATCCTTAGTAACTGGAAAGATGGAATGTGGAACTTTGTCACCAAAGTGTTGGGTATTAACGAAGAACACGTTCGATGGAGACAGCATACTGATAAAGAACGAAGCCACTACAGTAAAGATACGTATGATCTTGATTACCAATTCCCGTTCGGATGGAAAGAACTGTGGGGAGTTGCATATAGAACGGATTACGATTTAAAACAGCACATTGAGCATAGTAAAACAAATTTAGAGTATTTAGATCCAAAAACAAACAAAAAGTTTGTGCCGCATGTTATTGAACCTGCCGTAGGTGTCAATAGATTATTCTTAATGGTATTAGCTGATGCATATACTGAGGATCCCGAAACTGGGCGAGTCGTATTAAAGCTTGACCCAAAGCTTGCTCCATACACGGCATGTATCTCGCCACTTTTAGCCAACAAAGAAGAGCTTGTCACAAAGGCGAAGGAACTCTTTAATTCTATGAAATCCAAATATCACTTGGTGTGGGATGCGAGAGGCAACATCGGAAAGCGATATGCTGCACAAGATGAGATTGGAACACCGTTTTGCGTCGTTGTAGATTTCCAAACGCTTACTGATAACACGGTTACTGTTCGGGACCGCGATACGGGAGAGCAGGAACGGGTCGCGATCTCAGAACTTTCTCAGTATATTAACGATAGAGTTGAGAAGTCCGCTTAATTTGACAAGTGGAACAAGCGAATGAAAGAATAGACTAATGAAAAAGTATACTCCATTTATACTCCTCGCCTTAGGTGTCGTTTTGGTGGTTGGTGTGTTTGCCTATACCAATAGCGGAGGCTCATCAGTTACTGAACCTACTCCTATTGCAGACGAAGTAGCACCAGAAATCCCTTTTGATCAAAGACCATTTGTTAGCTTAACTCCACGCACAGACGGTCATTGGCTCAAGTTAACGGTAATGGGGGTTAACAAAGTAACTGGTGCAGCGAGCGTTGATTATGTTCTTGAATACACAACTGAAGCAGGCTTAAACCAAGGAGTCCCAGGAACTGTTAAGTTAAGTGGTATCACAACCATTGACCGAGATTTGTTGTTAGGATCTGAATCTTCAGGAAAGTTTCGATACGATGAGGGCGTGAGTAAGGGAATGATCACTCTTAAGTTTAGAGATGATAAAGGGAAGCTCTTAGGAAAGCTTGCAACCGATTTTCATTTCCAAGGTCCTGATACTGAATTAACCTCAGGTGATGGCATGTTTACTTACAAACTCGATAAGGCAATCAAAAAAGGCTACTTCGTTACAATGATGACTTTTGGTGTTCAAGAAGGGGTGAAAGGAACCATTAACAAAGGTCCTTATGGAGTATTCTCTTCAGAAACCACCAAGTTGCCTGGAAAAGTAACGCTTGAAGGATCCTCAATTATGCGATGGGGAGAATCAAAATGGAATGAAGTTAAAAACGGCGTATCTCCAGATCTAGGTATTTTCGTATCTCTCCAATAAAAAGACCGGGGTATAAGCCCGGCTTTTGCCACGATTTACTCTATGGCAATAATATGTGTGCGGCGAGATTTACCGCCTCTTCAATATCTGTAGACTTCCACAGCTTAAACGGAGCGGCTTCTCGAACAAACAAATGATTGTGAACATTGTTCGGCTCCATTAATAGAATTACCGGAGTTCTAGCTTCATATGCCCAGGCTAATTCAAAACATGTACCAAATATACCATTGGACGATGAATGAGTCTCAGTGGTTGTGTCTCCACAGTGTATCCTCCTTACATTATCGATACAGGGTTATACCTGAGGCGCGCGCAGTTTTCATAACCTCAAAGCCTGTAAGAAATACGTAAGATTTCCCCTTGACGTGTCCGTGAAAACACGTCAAAATGGTGAAGATTGGTGACAAATGGTGAAATATGCTCTTAGGAAACTATTCAACGAACTTAAGTCAGGGGAAGCGATTAGCAATTCCCAAGAAATTTCGGTCTCAACTGGGAGACTCATGTATTGTGGCCAAATGGTACGACAAATGTCTGGTAGTTCTCTCACCCGACAATTGGTCTGAACTTTTACAACGGTTAACAGTTACTGATTCTGTTCCAACAGCAGCAGTTCGAGACACGATGCGATTCGTAATGGGATCAGCATATGAGGTTTCACCTGATGCTCAAGGAAGAGTGGTACTTCCTGATAGTTTATTAAATTATGCAGGGATTACTGGGGAAGTGGTCTTTTTAGGATTGGGTTCACGAGTTGAGGTTTGGGATAAGAAAGAATGGGAAACAAAGGAAAGCTTTATTGGTGAGAATGCCGCTGCCCTATTAGAACAGATGGCAGATGGAAAATAATTACACGCACATTCCAGTTTTACTTGAAGAGACGATTCACGAACTAAATGTTATTGAAGGTGGACGATACATCGACGGCACATTGGGTGCTGGCGGTCATTCTGAAGCCATTTTGAAAAAAGGAGGATTAGTTTTGGGAATCGAAGCTGACGAAACTATGCTCAAAATCGCGGAGGAGCGTCTATCCGTTTACTGTCCTACGCTTGTCCGAGGGAATTTTGGGTCAATGGAATTAATTGCAACTGCCCAGCAATTAATTCCAGTTGATGGTGTCGTTCTTGATTTAGGAATTTCTAACTATCATTACGACACGCTTGAGCGGGGATTCAGCTTTAAAAGACCAAACCAACCCCTTGATTTACGGCTTTCGACTGAGCAAGGAGTTACCGGGAGCACTCTATTAAACATATTGTCTGAAGAGCAGTTAAGAGAGTTATTTGAACCCATCATTGGGAATCAAAAGGCTCGGACAATTGTAAGACGAGTTGTTGAACGGCGATTAACAAAGCCATTTCAAACAGTAGGTGATCTATCAAATATCGCGGGAAGCCTGAGTCCTGAGACATTCCTGGCACTACGGATCGCCGTTAATACCGAATTCGTTGTATTAGAAAAAGGAATAGTAGGAGCGGTGAACATTTTGAAGAGCAAAGGAAGACTCGCAATCATTTCCTTTCATTCATTAGAAGATAAAATCGTTAGTCGTTTGTTCAAGAAACTAGAACGAGATGGAATAGTACGACAATTGCAAAAAAGCCCTATTATCCCAAGCGAGAAAGAAATAGAGCTGAATGCAAAAAGCAGATCAGCATTATTAAGAAGTATTGAAAAAATTTAATATGAATAATCATTCAAAAGTTACTAAAAAGTTCGTCATCCTTCCAGTTCTCCTGATCACTGGAATTGTAATCACCTCAGTGTTTACAACCGCAACAGGGGCTGTGCTTCAATCAGTGAAGTCAGACATCTCAACCCTTTCGACTGATACGGAACAAGTCCAAGAAGAACTTCATACCAAAACTTCATTAACGAACTTGTCTGAGAAAATCGCAGCTCTTGGATTTAGCAAGAGTACTGTGAAGTACGTAAAGGACACTGCAGGAGCATTGGCCTCAAAGTAATATGCAAGATCGAAGTAGAATTCTCGCAGGTTCATTCATGATCGGTGTCGTCGCACTTATTATACGACTCTTCTATTGGCAAATTATCGAAGGCGCACGACTCTCGGATGTTGCTGCTGCACAACAAACAAACAGACAAACCTTAAATGCAAAACGAGGTCGTATTCTCGCGTCTGATGGTTCTGTGTTAACAGCCTCAGCACCGACTTGGAACATGTTTTTATATAGACCAGAGAGCGAAACAAAAGAGCCAGAAATTATAACCCGGGTCACACCGCTCCTTGTGCCAAATAGTACTGATATGCTTGCAATCTCCAGTGAAAGCGCTCGATTACAGTCCATCCTTTCTAACGCTTCAGCACAATGGCTTCCTCTTAAAAATCACATGAGTCGCGAACAAAAGTCTGCCATTGAGTCATTGAAAATAAAAGGCATTGGATTTGATCAAACAGAAGCGCGTATGTATCCAGAAGCTTCCATGAGCGCACACATTTTGGGGTTTGTAGGGAAGGCAGATAATGGTGAGGACATCGGGTACTTTGGGTTAGAAGGAAATTATGATCTATTGCTCTCTGGAAAAAGCGGAGTATACGAGACGGAGGCAAACGCATTAGGTGCCCCAATTGTGACGGAGGATGATGTGAAGCTCAGTTCATTTTCAGGAGTAGACTTGCGTACGAGTATTGAGAAGCGGATTCAACTCAGCGTGGAAAAACACCTGAGAGACGGGCTCGCGAAATATGAGGCTGACGCGGGGACTATTACCGTAATGGATCCTAAAACCGGTGAGATATTAGCTATGGCGGCATTCCCATCCTATGATCCAGGGAAATATTTCGAGAGTGATGACAGTTTATTTAGAAATCCAATTATCTCCGACTCTTTTGAGCCCGGTTCGATTATGAAACCGATTGTTATGGCATCTGCTTTTGATGCTGGGCTTATTAACCCAGCTACCGAGTGTGATATCTGTTCCGGACCATACCACACAGGTCCGTATGTGATTCGCACTTGGAATAATCAATATTATGCAAACACAACGATGGCTGATGTAATAAAACATTCAGATAACGTTGGGATGGTGTTCATTGGCAATAAACTGGGGACACCACGTCTCTATGAGTATCTTTCAAAGTTTGGTTTTGGGACATACACAGGAATTGATTTGCAAGGTGAGTTCGATGCGCCAATGAGAAAAAAGGAGGAGTGGGGAGAGGTCGAACGACATACTGCGTCTTTCGGTCAAGGAATTGCCGTGACCCCGATACAAATGCTTTCAGCAATCTCAGTTATTGCTAACAAAGGCATTTCCACAACCCCACATGTGGTAAAAGCAGTGGAACTGGGTTCGTGGAAAAAGGAGAAGCGATATCCGCAAGGTAAACGTGTCATTAGCGAGGAAGCAAGTAATCAAATAACGTCTATTATGGTAAACGCGGTTTCTCAAGGTGAAGCCAAATGGGCAGTACCAAAAGGATACGAGCATACGTTTGCAGGGAAAACAGGAACCGCCCAGATTGCAGTTGAAGGTAAGTACGATGAGGAAAAAACGAACGCAAGCTTTATTGGGTTTGCCCCAGCGAACGATCCTCGGTTTGCAATGCTTATTACGCTCAAGCAACCAAAGACTTCCCCCTGGGCATCAGAAACCGCAGCTCCATTGTGGTTCCAAACAGCAGCTGATCTTATGAGATATTTAGGCATTCCGCCAAAACAGTAGTACAATAACCACTCATGAAACACGTCGCAATTTGCTTTGGAGGAATTTCACCTGAACATGAAGTATCAGTCATTACTGGACTGCAAGTGATCGAGAATATTGAGACAAGTGAATTTATCCCCTACGCCCTTTATGTTGCCCCATCGGGTGAATTTTCCTTGTTAAGGAATCTTACTGACCGTTCTGATTTCTTAAAAACCGCACGAACCCAGATTCGATTCGGACGAGATGACAAAGGTGGATATTTTGAAACGGTGGGGCTCTTCGGAAAGAAAACGTATCTTGATTGTGCGTATTTTGCATTCCACGGAGGCACTGGTGAATCTGGCCAACTGCAAGGTATGTTTGAGTCGCTTGGGATCCCACACACAGGAGCAACGGTACTCGGGGCGGCACTAAGTATGAACAAAGCAGCGACAAAGGAAATGCTCACCGCATATGAAATCCCTTCAATTCCTGGAGTATCTGTTGATAGCGATGCTGCGCGATTACAAACGAAAGATGTCGTTTCACATGTACTGGAGGAATTAAAGTTGCCCGTAATTGTGAAGCCATCACATCTTGGTTCAAGTATTGGAGTCACCATTGCGAAGACCTCAGGAGCGTTAACAAAAGCACTTCTTGCTGCGTCTCAGATCGACTCTGAGATCGTTATCGAAAAGCTCATGGAAGATTTTATTGAATACAATTGTGCAGTAAAACGCGTCAACGGGGAGCTCCTTGTAAGTGAAGTAGAGCGACCTATTAAAAAGGATCTGATTTTATCGTTTGCTGATAAGTATGAGCGTGGTGGTGGTAAGAAAACCGGAGGTATGGCTTCTCTCTCACGAGAGTTACCAGCAAAAATCTCTCCACGCTTGAAAGATGAAATCCAAGAGCTCGCAAAAACGATGTATGAAGCTGTGAGGGCAGAGGGAATGTTACGATGCGACTTTATGCTTGTTGGAAAACGACTCTATCCAATCGAAATAAATCCGATCCCGGGTTCAATGGCCTTTTATTTGTGGGAAGCAAGTGGAATGAGTTTTACAGACCAAATAACCGAAGCGATTACTGAAGCTATTCGAACATTTGAAAATGCCAAGGAGAAAAATTTAAAATACGACTCCGATATTATTAAAAACTTCGTTAATAGTACAGATCATTAAGTTCTGGCTGTATAAGAAGGATATATTTTTTAGGACTGTATTTGTCAGAAATAATGTTCCACGCTTCACTCAATGTCTGTGCTCTATGAAACCGGCTCCGAATCATGTCTTTAGAGAGTATTGTGTTTAAAAGGACAACTTCATCAACATGCTTCTCCAAGTAATCTGCGTATTTTTTGTTGGCATCTAGATTGTCTGGACCGAGTTCGGGTATTCCACCTGTCACAACAATTGTCTTCTTTTTCTCTTTGTCTCCGAGCTTTTTTAGTTCAGAAACCGCTGCTAAGGCTGTAGTAAAACTTATGTTGTATGAATCATCAATTACACGATATCCATTCATATAAGAAAGTTTCTGTCGTCTGTCAGGCAGTGTTAGATTTTGCAATGTGTCTTTAATAATTTCTTTGGGAATATCAAACTCTTCTGAAATCTTTTTTGCCATGAGTAAATCCTTTTGGGCGCTCTCGCTTCTGATGTTTGATTTTATGTAAATACTACTATCAATTTTTGTTACTGCTTTTGTAAAAGCGATACCAAGCTGTTTTAATTTTTTATATTCCTCGTTGAACATGAATAATTTGGCATGAGGTTTAGCATACTCAAATATCTCAAGTATTGCCTGCGCCATCTTTTTGCGATTGCCAAATCGTTCAACGTGTTGATCTCCAATTGATGTAATTACAGCCATGTCAGGTGGCGTTATCATACAACTGCGTCTAATTTCTCCCTGAAAATAAGTATCCATCTCCACGATAAGGAGTTCTGTATTGTCTTTCAATTCTTTTATAACCCATGCTGCAATGCCTGTTGGAGTATTTATATTTCCAGGCACCATCTGAGTGCGTTTCGTAAAACGAATCAACTCGTAGAAGAAATTTTTTGTTGTCGTTTTTCCATATGAGCCCGCAACACCAACTATTAATAAGTCAGAACGCATTGCAACAATTCCAGCAGCTTTTCGTTGTAAACGATATTTCATGAACGAATAAAACGGAGTTAGTAAGACGTTTGATAACAACACAAAAAAAGGTATAAGGAGCACAGTCCCTAATATGCTTACTGGTGATATAACCATAAAAACGAGAGAAAGAACTGTGATTGATACGGATAAGAGACATGTTGTTTGTATTCGAGAAGTGAATTTTAAAGTATCGCGCTTTTGCAGTTTGCGCTTGAAATAAAACTGAGGCAATCGATTCAGATATCGTTGTGAATCGTATTCTTCTAATTGCAAGATATACAAAAAGTCCTCAAAAGGAAAAATGTATTTATAACTGTTCAATAAATTCTTTAACATATCCGAAAAATAAATATGGATGTGAGACAAACGTATTATGTTTTGCCTTTTTTATTACTTTCAACTGAGACTTGGGAATGAGTGTATTGGTTTTATGTGCAATTTGCAAAGGTGCGCTGTCATCATTTTCTCCCCAAATAAGAAGCGTTGGAACTTTGATTCGTGGCAGAAACGAGGTTTGGTCAAATGGAACAACATTTCGTAAAATACCGCCAAGGCCTTTAGTAGACGCTACCTTTAAATCATCTGAGTAAAACTGAGATTTCACTATGTCAGGTGTTACCGACTTAAACGTTTTAGAGAAGAGTTTTTTTATTTTCACTGAGGTAGATGGGCTATAGATCGTTGGGGTACCGGACAATATAAGTGCCTTTACATATGCTGGATCCTGTGATGCAAGGTATGCCGCGATTCTTCCGCCGAAGGAATGGCCTAATAGTATGACATCTGAAAGCTTCTGTCGTTTTATATAGAGAGACACCCATTCTGCATATTCAGGTATCCCCCAATTAGTCGGAGGTAATGGCTCCTCACCAAAACCCGGCAAATCAATGATGTGGACAGAACGAATTGCTTGTATTCCTCTTAATTGCGATTCAAGATTCATCCATTCTTTTTTGGTATGCCCCCACCCATGAAGAACAAGTAAATCCATTTCTCTATTATATATGGTATTTTGAACTGGATGTTATAATTATCTATTGGGAACAATGAATAAAACCCTCGATGAGCTTCTCGAAAACGTTCTCGTAACAAATTCCATACATTATAAGAATCACACAATTACTGGTGTGACTGCGAATTCTAAACATGCAAAACCAGGAGATCTATTTGTCGCAGTAGTTGGCTTAACAAATGATGCTCATCAATATATTCCACAGGTCATTAATCAAGGCGTTACCGTGGTCGTTGGACAGCACGAACTATCAAATCTCCCATTTTCTATCCCAGAAAGTGTTACCTACATTACAGTCCCTGATTCCCGTAAAGCACTCGGACTTATTGTTGCAAATTATTATGACAATCCCTCCGATTCACTCACTGTTATAGGCGTAACGGGAACTGATGGAAAGACCACAACATGTCACATGATTTATGCAGTATTAAGAAAGACATATTCAGTGGGAATGATCACAACATTGGGTGCGTATATTAATGGCGTCTTAATCGATACTGGTCTCCATGTAACAAGTCCAGACGCACCTGTTGTACAAGCCCTTCTTCATAAAATGAAAGAGGGTGGAGTTACTCACGTCGTTCTTGAAGTTACATCACACGGGTTACACCAAGATCGTTTTAGCGGCGTGAAGTTTGATGTGGGAGTGCTGACGAATATTACGCATGAACACCTCGACTACCATAAGACATTCGACAATTATTTACAGGCTAAGATGATTCTTCTTAGAAATGCCAAGCATGTGGTATTAAATGCAGATGATCCTTCATTTAAGAACGTTCGATCCGAGATAAAAAACAAATCGATGACTACTTATGCAATAAAAGCGCAGGCAGATTTTGTGGCATTTAACATTTCATTTGATACTGGAATTTCATTTTCAGTTAAGAACAACGCAGTGACGTATACCGTTTCTTCCAAAGCTGTGGGCCAATTTAATGTCTTTAATGCACTTGCCGCAATTGCAGTTGCGCGAACCTTTTCGGTTCCGTGGAAGAATATCGTGTCTTCTCTAAAGTCATTTAAATCTCCAAAAGGACGCGTGGAAGAAATAAAAAATGAGAAAGGGCTACGGATCTTTGTGGACTTCGCACACACCCCAAATGGATTGCAACATATTTTGCAAGCACTCCGAGTTAAAACTCCCAAGGAACATAAGTTGATCGTTGTGTTTGGTTCAGCAGGAGAGCGGGATCGTGAAAAACGACTGCTCATGGGAGAAGTCGCAGGAACGTATGCTGATTTGTCTGTGATTACCACTGAAGATCCCCGAAGCGAGAGTATTCATGAAATCGCACAATCAATTCAAAAAGGTATTGAAAAAGTAAACGGGAAATATGTTGTTCAATTAGATCGCGGTCAAGCGATTTATGATTCGATACATAAACATGCAGATCGTGGAGATACCATCGTTATCTGTGGAAAAGGACATGAAAAATCGATGGCATTTGGTAAAACGGAAATCCCATGGTCCGACCAGAGAGCTATTAAGTCAGCACTCAAGATGAAGGCGTTGCATACCCCAGTTAACTAATTTATTTCTTTTTCGGTGAAACCGATTTTAAATACTCTTTCTGATGTTTCTCCATCTCAGTCTTTTTCATTTGGAGTAACAATTGTTCATTTCGCATTGATGATTCTTGAAACTCAATATCTTTTTGTAATACATCTTCGTTTACTTTGAGTGCCATTTCATTAAAGCCGGTAAGCTTCATACCAGATAATGATCGCACTCGTGAAAGGGCAACATATCCCATGCCTGGAACGAATGAACGGGAAAGGTCAATCTCAGCGGCATCTAGACTCATCCCTTGGCTTTTGTGAATAGTGATTGCCCATGCCAAGCGAAGGGGAACTTGAGTGATCTGCGCCTTCGTCATGTTATCATCTTGGATCATCCAGACTTCAGGTGTTGCAACTATTTGCTCTCCGCTTTTTGTCGTAACAATTGGATAATTTGTTTTCGGTTCAAAACCAGTAACGATTCCCACCGTGCCGTTAACATATCCTTTGTCATAATTGTTTTTTACAAACATAACAATGGCACCTTTTTTTATGATGAGTTCACTCGGAGCGAGACAGCTTTTTTTCAATAGTTCACAGAGTTCTGGGATACCCTTACTCTCGGTTTTATAGATATGTGCTTTCTCATCCATTGTTTCAAGCGCCTTTAAATTAATCGAATCAACATCGATGTTATGTGTATACAACCGAGTTGGTTCACTAAACCCGTCTATCTCTTGCCGATATCTACTTTGGAGTGCCTCTAATGTATCTTCACTGGTTGATCCACTGCGGATATCATTTAGTACTTTTAGAATCCCATCATCCTCTTGCCGATGTTGTTCTGATAGATAACAGATCTTTAGATCCATCTCATTCCAAACATTGGATTCGTATGCAAACCGTCCATCTTCTGAAGAACTTCTGGTAACCGGTGGGAGTTGAAAAAAGTCGCCACACATAACAAGCTGAAGCCCGCCAAACGGCACATCTTTATACATAAACGCCCGACAGACCTGATCAACCATGTCTAGACGGTATGCATGAAGCATTGAAATTTCGTCGATAATTAACACCTTTGTTCCTTGGAATTTTGTTTGCAGATGATGTTTGTCTAACATGTTGTCGATATCTCGATCTGTTAACGCATCTTTAATTCCCAGGCCACTCCAGCTATGAATAGTCATCCCGTTTAAATGTGTCGCAGCGATTCCTGTTGAAGCGGTAACCCCAACATGGACGTTACTCCATTTCAGGTAACTAATGTATTGGTTCAATACATATGTTTTTCCAGCACCAGCTGCACCAGTGAGATACACGTTATGACCCAATTTCAAAATATCGAGAGCGTCGGATTGAGTCATGAGGAGTTTCATTCTAACAGGTAATCGGAATTTCTGGACAGAGAAAACCCCCGCAGTTGTTACCGCAGGGGTTTAGTGACTATTTAGAGAGAAAGCTCCATATTAGTCATTGAAAGTTCGTGAACCTCGTACTCTTCAAAGTTCACTTCATCAAATGCTTTTTTGACCTCCGCACGTGGGTCAAAGTAGAAATATTGATGGCTTATACGCCAACCGTAAAAGTAATACCCATGTTCAATATGTATTACGATCCGGTTTCCATCATCAAATTCTACATTTAAACTTATAAGCGGGTCTTTCTGATCCACGCTTTCGTTCATTGCATGTTCGATTGCTACCTGCCGGGATTCAAATTGTTTCACATCGTTTGAGTTAAAACCGTTCCAGTTCCAGGGTGACAGCATGACGTTCATTGTTGCATTCGGATCAGACATGATTTTTCTCACTTTTTTGTCTATGGCTCGATCCTTTAATATTTGGATTCGAACCGTTAAATGAATATTGCCGTACGCCATAACGAGCTTTGAATGGTCGTTGCCCCAATCCTGTTTCTCAGGGTCGGAACTTTGCCATGAAACCTGAACTTCATTCAGGTGATTCAAGACAACTAGCTCTACAGCGTCTGCAAATGGTTTTAATGCAAGGGTTGTATCGATCTCTTGACCGTAACCCGAGCTTGCAACCAGCTTCGCAGCTTGTTGATAATTCCATGCTATTTGCATGAGGGTACCAACACCCTGTTTTGCTTTGTTAGCCATTATTAGCTCCTTTGGATACTATTGGCGTAACATAAACGAATCGTGCAAGCTGAGCTCAACACGAGTCACTTAATAGCGACAGTCTAGCTATTTTAAGTAAACAACCAGAAGGTCGCTATTAAGATTAAGTGAGAATGTGCTGTCTGTGTAAACGTGCGAATCTTTCTAAGCGTAGGTACGAGAGCATTGTTTGTGCGCTTGTATCTAGGCTCAAAATTCACTTAATTACGGGAGATTTTCCGAGGTATTAGTTCTTTACTAATATGAATACTATAGCATTAAAAAGACACTTTGTCAATACTATAAGACTATCAATTGGAGCTAAAACGAGGCTACAATTTGATTAAATTGCTCGCCACGGTCGTACTCGTTTTTAAATAGTCCGAATGAGGCAAATGCTGGACTGAGTAAAATGACATCGCCGGACTGAGTGTTTTTAAATGCAGTTTGAACAGCATTTTTGAGTGACTCTTCAAAAAAAACAGGGAGCGTGAGAGTCAGTATCTGTTCCCGAATTTTGTCGGTACCAGACCCGGGGAGCATGACGACTGCTTTGCAGTAAGATGGAATTGCTTGGATGAGCGCTCCCATTTCTATCTCCTTATCGGCCCCTCCCATGATTAATACGACGTTATTGTTTCTAGAGACTGCTTTTAATCCTACGATTGTCGCGTCAGGCATTGTTGCAGTTGTGTCGTTATAAATCTTCACACCATTGACCTGTTTAATTAATTGAAGTCTTCCTTCAACGCCGGTAAAGGATTGCAGTACTTCTCGTATCGTTATGTCTGATATTTTCATTGCGCGACATGCTGCAATTGCGAGTGCTGCGTTATATTTATTATGTTCCCCGGGAATTGACAGTGACCATCCACTTGGAAAATCTGAGACATCACGGATTTCATGAGGCGCATTAAACGAATATTTTTTCGTGATGAATGGCGCAGCTTGAGCACCCATGATGACAAAATCATTTCTCGTTTGGTATTTAAAAATGTTTGCCTTGTCGTCTAAGTACTTAGCCATATCACCTTTGTAATAATTCATATGATCCGCGAGGAATGTAGTGAAAACGGCAATATGTGGTGATATTTGATCGGCACCAAACCCTTGCAATTGCCACGAGTCCAGTTCTAAAACAGCAATGTCTTCACCTTCAACTTCATCAAGGAAGGGAAGAGTTGCTACACCCTTTACATTTCCCCCCAAAAAAACATGCCGTGCTTCGATCTCTTTCTTTTTCTGCGCTGCTTTAAGGATTTGATAGATCATGTGGGTAACAGTGGACTTCCCACGGGTTCCGGTTACGCCGATAATTCGCACGTCTCTTTTTTGGCTTAGTCGAGCAAAAAGAGCAGAACTCATTTCAACAGGAATGCCATTCTTTTTTGCTTCAGCAATATAAATGTTATCGAGTGGGACTCCCGCTGCCTTGAGAACGAGATCTCGATCCTTGAAGTCTTCAAGTCTATGTTCACCTAGTACATAGGTTATATTTGTAAATCCTTTTAATTGATCCAAGCTTGTTTGCAAGTCTTCAGCCTTTTTTAAATCAGTGACAATAATCTCTGCTCCGGACTCAGCTAAGTATTTAACATCGCCCACACCACGTCCTAAAACCCCGAGACCCATTACAGTAATTTTCATTTCACTGAAGTACTTGGAAAAACTTTTCACATATCATTGTAACCTGAAACGTGCCAAAAGCTAAATATTTGGTCGCGCTTGAGCTGAGGAGATTGGAAAGAGACTAGTATGCGCTTGTGAAAAGATGGTACACTAAAGACTACATTTTATGGGTAACCAAAGCGTCCTCACCTTGGCACTCGGTTTAATTATCTTCTCCTTTTTAATTACTTCTATCCTTGTGGTGCCTTTTATTGACTTCCTTTTTAAGATGAAATTGACGCGTCAGGTGCAGGGAGGGAAAAACAGTAAATCTCTTTTTGATAAATTGCATGACAAAAAAGCAGGCACTCCAATTGGAGGCGGCATTTTAGTAATTGCAGTTGTTACCATTCTTTTTTTAATTCTCATGCCTTTCATGAATTATGTGGGGATTGCGATCCAGTCCTCCTTTGATTTTAATCAAGAGCGATTTATTATCCTTTTTACTTTTATATCCTTTGGATTACTGGGATTACTCGATGATTACGTCAAAATCTTTGGCAAACCACGGCCGGGAAAACTGGGTTCTGTATTTGGGCTTACAAAAATGCAAAAGTTTTCACTCCAATGGGCTCTTGGTCTTTTTGTTGCGTTTTATCTCTATAATTTTTTAGGTATTCAGATCCTTCATATCCCACTGTTTAACGTAACAATTCATTTAGGGCTTCTGTATGTCCCGTTTGCAGCTTTTGTTATCGTCTTTTTCACCAATGCCTTTAATATCACAGACGGTTTAGATGGACTCGCTTCAGGGTTACTCATGATTTATTTGTTCGCGTATGTGATTATTGCTGCAGGAAACCTGGACACACCACTGTTTATGTTTATTTCAGTGTGGCTCGGTTCGCTCATTGCCTTTTTGTACTTTAATACCTGGCCAGCACGTATCTGGATGGGGGATGCGGGTGCATTAAGTTTTGGTGCCATGATTGCAGTAATGGGGCTTATTACCGGAAATGTTGCAACTACATTTGTAATCGGAGCTATTTTTGTTATGGAAGCACTTTCTTCTCTGCTTCAAATGTTTGGATATAAAGTATTGAAGAGAAAAATCCTCCCTCTTGCGCCGCTGCATCACGCCTTTGAACTGGGAGGATGGGAAGAACCGAAAATTGTCATTCGTGCATGGCTTGCTGGAATAATGCTTGCCATTCTCGGACTATGGCTTGCTACAATCTAACGTGTACAAAACATCTTCAAGTGGAGACCGAGTTTTTTTTGGCTTAACAATATTACTCACAATTCTGGGACTCTTAAGTGTTGCCAATACTTCAGCTCCTCTCGCGGTTACTGTATTTAATGACCCGCTTTTCTTTGTAAAGCAACAAGTCGTATGGGCAATTCTTGGTTTTATTGCGTTGATTGCTGCATACATGACGCCATATACCTTGTGGAAAAAGTTTGCCCCGCACATCTTTGTTGGTACGGTGATTCTGCTAATACTCGTTCTTATTCCAGGATTTGGTTCAAAGCTCTTGGGTGCACGACGTTGGCTCTCAATTGGCCCGGCATCGTTTCAACCCTCAGAATTCATTAAACTCGCACTCGCACTCTTCTTTGCATGGCTCTCTGAGCGAAATGCTCCGATTAAATATTATGCATGGACCTTAGCAGTTGTGTCTGGCCTTGTGATGTTACAACCAGACTTGGGAACGACGATTACGATTGTTACGATGGGTTTTATTCAAATGTTTATAACCGGCTTCCCACTGCTCACACTAGGGATTTTTGGCGGAGCAGGCGCAATTTCAGCATTGGTGTTAATTTTAACTTCCGGATATAGACGAGCACGCCTTATCTCGTTCTTCTCGCATGAAACTGATCCAAATGGGACGAGCTATCACGTTCGCCAAATTGTGCTTGCATTAGGTTCAGGTGGCTTATTTGGAGTGGGTTTGGGGCAATCTAAACAAAAGCAACTTTTTTTGCCTGAGACCGCGACTGACTCAGTCTTTGCAGTTATAGCTGAAGAGCTCGGCTTTATTGGGGCATTAGCATTAATTCTACTTCTAAGCTATTTCTGCTTGCGGGCGCTTAAAATATCGAAAAACGCGCCTGATAAATTCTCTCAAATTTTAAGTGCTGGTATTGCAGTGTGGTTAGGTGGGCAGATGTTTTTAAATATTGCATCCATGGTGTCACTAACGCCACTCACGGGAATACCTCTCCCATTTTTTAGTTATGGGGGAAGCTCCCTTACCATGATTCTGCTTTCGGTTGGTATACTATTACAGATTTCACGACATGGAGCATATCAAGAACCCAGTTCACATCTTGCTGACCGGAGGGCACGCCGCCACCACAGCCCTCGCTACCATCCAAGCATTAAAAAAAGATAAAGATCATAACTGGTCAATTAGTTGGGTTGGTCCTAAAAAGGCCGTAGAAAGTAGTGGTATCGCGCCTTTTGAATTAAAACTGTTTCCTACACTCAATGTATCTGTCTACTCAATTATCTCAGGAAAATTGCAGAGTAAATTCACAAGACACACAATCCCTGCACTCTTTAAGATACCCATTAGCTTTGTGCAGGCATTCTATTACATATTGAAAATCCGTCCACAGATCGTTGTTTCCTTTGGAGGATCTGTGGCTCTTCCCATTGTGATTGTCTCATGGCTTTTAAGGATTCCTGTTATTGTTCATGAACAAACGGTTGCGGCAGGGCTTTCAAACACGGTTGCGAGTTACTTTGCTCGAAAAGTGACGCTTGCGCGCGCTGATAGTCTGTCTTACTTTAACCCACAGAAAACAATTGTTGTGGGAAATCCTCTTATCGACGAAGTGTTAACCGTTAAGAGGCAGAATGTGCTTAAAAAGCCGACTGTGTATGTAACAGGCGGATCTCGCGGTGCACAGCGAGTGAATACGGTTATCTTTGCTGCATTACCTGAGCTTTTGAAGCATTTTCGAGTCATTCACCAAACCGGGGTATTTGATTTTGAAAAAGCAAAATCGCTTAAATCACTGTTGTCTCTCGAAGAGCAAGAACGCTATGAAATCCATTCATTTATTAATCCGTTAGAAATCGGAACTATTTTTCAGAAGACGACTATATTAATAGGACGCGCAGGGGCAAATACCGTAGGCGAGACAATCGCTTTGGCAATACCGAGCATTTTTATTCCAATCCCGTGGAGTAGACATGATGAGCAAACCAAAAATGCGCGCTTTGCAGAAAAGTTGGGAATTGCAACGGTTCTTCCTGAGTCGCAATTGTCGGTCGAATCATTGGTAAAGGCAGTCAGTGAGACAATGAAGAAGTGGAATGTGATGACTGCACATGGAAAACAGTCGGCACATATTGATCGAGATGCGAGTAAACTGCTCGTTTCTGTAATCGTTCAAGAACTCTCATGAAGCGGAAGAAAATATTTGTAGCGATTGGAATTCTTGGGACAATACTTCTTATTGGATCTCTCTTTTTACTCAAAGTGAGAAGCGTGAGCTGCAGCACAACAACAAACGTTCCATGTCCTTCTGTCATTGAAACTGATTTACTTCGATTAGAAGGAATGCCACTATTACGATATGCTCCATCACTAAAGCAGATAGTCACACGCTCCGAAGTAAAAAAGTATACAACGCGCATTAGTCCACTGGGATCGCTTGCAGTAACGCTCACCCTCAGAGATCCCGTTATTGCATTTAAAGCAAGTGGAGCAGAAGTTTCGACACTGTACACTGAGGATGGTACTGTTGTTGGCGAGTCGACGGCAACGGACCTCCCCACTATTGCGATTGTTGAGCAAGTCGAAAAGGAAAATATTCCGTTTTTGGCACAATTTGGATATGAACTTTCGAGAACGTTTTCAGTGAATACCTTTATAGTGACCGGTACTGCCCTTGAAGTGAATCTTTCTGATGGGCGAAAGTTGTTTTATCCCCTCTCAGGGGATATCGATGTTCTGCTTGGCGCATCACTCTTAACGTTTTCACAGTTGAACCGCGACGAAGGAAAACTTATGATAAATGGTGAACCGACAGCGGTGAAGGAAATCGACTTCCGATTTAAAAATCCGGTTTTGCGATAGTGTGATACATTAAACTCATGGCTAAACAGAAAATTGTTGCAGGAATTGATATAGGATCAAGTAAAATTACGACACTTATTTCTCAAGTGTCTATTGAACCATTGACGTACGAAACTTCAGTGTCCATTGTTGGTGTCTCAAATACACCAAGCAGAGGCGTAAAAAAGGGACAAATCGTAAACATTGAGGAGGCTGTTGAGTCTATTATCGCTTCAGTTGAAGCAGCCGAACGTATGGCTGGATACAATTTAGATTCAGCTTTTATTTCAGTAGGTGGTGCGCATGTGGCATCTCAAAATTCAACAGGAGTTGTAGCTGTTTCCGATCCAAGTGGGGAAGTAAATGCAGCTGATGTTACTCGAGTCATTTCAGCCGCTCGTGCGATCTCTGTTCCTGCGGCACGACAGGTAGTTCATGTGTTACCACGCGAATTTATGGTAGATGGTGAGCGGGGAGTTCGGGATCCCGTTGGAATGAGTGGGGTTAGATTAGAAGTTGATACTCATTTAATTACAGTTAGTACTGCTGCGCTTAAAAATGTATCAAAAGCAGTGAACGAGGTTGGGGTTAAGATTAATGACACGGTCTTTAGCGCATTAGCCTCAGCATATGCAACGCTCTCTGATACTGAAAAAGAATTAGGGTGTGTTTTAATTGATATTGGCGCAGGCACTACATCTATTGCTGCATATGTCGACGGTGCGCTCGCGTATTCAGGAGCTCTTCCTGTTGGTGCTCGAAACGTGACAAACGATTTGGCAATTGGACTCCGCGTTTCATTGGATACTGCAGAAAACATAAAGCTCATGCTTTCTGATCGAAATAATATTGAACGTCCGCGTATTGCAGGGAAAGATTCAAAGCATGAGCAGATTGAAATTTCAGAGACAGGATCCTCTGAAGTGAAGAAAGTGGCCAAGAGAACACTAACGGAAGGGATCATAAAACCACGCTTGAATGAAATATTTAGTATGGTTCGCGCAGAACTTGAACGGGCAGGGATTGTTCATAAAATTCCGTCCGGTGCCATTTTAACAGGCGGTGGTGCGTTGACTGTGGGAGCAGAAGATGCGGCACGAAAAGTACTTTCAGTTCCAGTTCGGGTTGCTTCTCCTGGCGGCGTTTCTGGTCTTATTGATGATATTTTGAGCCCACAGTATGCAACAGCTGTCGGATTAATCTTGTACGGAGTGCGCATGTCTCCAGAAAGTGCTCAGACCAATTCTTTCTCAGCTTCAAAGATGAAGTTGCCAAATACAAAAATATTTACTAGACTGGTAGAATCAATCCGAGATTTACTGCCGTAAATCTTTCTGCTACACTGCCCGTAGTGATACGTACACACTATGGCGCTTGTTAAACCTGACGCAAGTCGAATTGCAAAAATCAAAGTTATTGGAGTTGGTGGTGGTGGTGGAAATGCCGTCGCTTCAATGGTTGAAGGAAACACTATTGCTGGTGTTGAATTTATCGTCGTCAATACTGACGCACAAGTACTTCTTGATAATACAGCTACTACAAAACTTCAAATTGGTGAAAAGCTAACTCGTGGACTCGGTGTCGGGGGAAATCCAGAAGTTGGATCTCAAGCAGCAGAAGAATCCCAAGAAAAAATCAAAGAACTCCTTCAAGACTCAGATATGGTCTTTATCACTGCAGGTATGGGTGGTGGAACCGGAACCGGTGCGTCTCCAATTGTTGCGCGCTTAGCGAAAGAGGTAGGTGCATTGACTGTTGGTATTGTCACAAAGCCATTTGCATTTGAAGGTGCACGACGTGCTAACAATGCGGAAGATGGAATCGATCGATTACGCGATGAAGTTGACACGTTGATTGTTATTCCAAATCAACGACTTATGGATGTGGTTGATCGAAAGATGACCTTAGTTGAAGCATTCAAGATTGTTGATGGCGTTTTGGGTCAAGCAGTGACAGGTATCGCTGAAATTATCACAACTCCTGGACTTGTGAACGTTGACTTTGCTGACGTAAAGACCATCATGAAAGACGCTGGAACGGCTTTATTGGGTATTGGAGTTGGTGTTGGAGAAAACAGAGCTCAAATGGCTGCTCGAGCTGCTATCAGTTCACCACTTCTTGACCTTTCAATCGATGGAGCTCGTGGAGTGCTCTTTAATGTAACCGGTGGATCTGACTTAACGATGTATGAACTTGATGAGGCTGCACGCATCATTAGTAGTGCAGCAGACCCAGATGCAAACGTTATTTTTGGATCTGTTATTAAGACCGATATGTCAGATCAGGTGAGAATTACCGTTGTTGCAACTGGATTTGATGAAACACAAGCTCGATTGACTAAGTTTGGTCGCCCTGTTGAGCCACAACGAATGGAAGGCATGGTCGGGGATCCTCGCCCAACGGTGAGCGCAAGCGAACCACAGGAAGAACGACAACAAGAAGAGCAACCACGCTCAGTTTTCAGTAACCAACAGCCAGTAAATCAAGCTCAGCCTGAAGAAAAGGATGAATTTGGGGATGATTTTGAAATCCCAGCCTTCTTACGCAAGGTGCATTAACACCTATAATACTTGACAAACAGAGTAGTTCTGCTATACTGCTTTCAACTCGTTACACATTAACGAGCTTGATGCGTCCCGCTCTGTGGGATGCCTGCTTGAAAGACAATTTGCGTTTTTACCTAGCGAGCACTGTGTTTAAGTACACACCACTTGCGGGACGCTATCATTTTGCTCATTACACAATCATTCGTTGTGGCAACCTAAAAGGATATACCTTTTTGTATCTTTCTAGTTTGCCATTCAACACGGTCATCCGTTAATCTGGTCCCCCTCAGGGACCCCCACCAGATTATCCGGAACCCTGAAAACTCATCCTTTAGCGCTGAGGTGTAGGCTACCATGGATGGATGAGTGAGACTTGATACCGCGGCGATGGATCATACCAGTGCACAATGTGTACGTATGGGGTCCGTCTAGGTGCGGGCGGTATTCCCAGAGCACTGGTACTAGTCTCATGTTGATGGCGGGCCCACGTTGGATGGGAGTAGCGTAAGCGACCCTGCTCCCAAACACGGGGTGTTCTTTTAAATAGGTCCAAGGAGGTGACTCATTGGACAATGAATATTAAAAGGGGTGAAGCGTTAAAAACTTCACCCCTTATTTACCCTTTTGACCTTCGTAAACAGGGCACCTATCTGGTGCCCTCTTTAAGGAGGCCAATCCGTTCAAAAGCACATCTAAATTGTTAGAAAAGAACTTTTGAAAGAGACAGGCATTGTGCCAACAGATTGTTGCCTCCTTTCCTTAAATAATTACTCGCACATAGTTGCGAATAAAAGAGACAGTAAGACATTTGGGATGTCAGAGCGGTACCAATACCGCGCGCGCGTGTCTTACCGGTCGGTATGTGAATGGGAGAAATCCCCCCTTTACGAGGCGACAGACCCAGTCGCCTCTTTTTTATGGCCAAAAAATAAGAAACAGTGTAAAATACGCTCACAGATGTCTACTAAATCTTCATTTAAGCCTGTTGACCTGCAAGTGAATTTTCCTGAAATGGAAAAAACGCTCTTGTCCCATTGGTATGACTCAGGAATTGTGAATAAATATCTTCATAAAAACGACGAATCAGAGAAGTATTTCTCATTTCTCGATGGACCGATCACTGCAAATAACCCAATGGGTGTACACCATGCGTGGGGGAGGACGTATAAGGACTTATGGCAAAAGTACCACAACATGAAAGGATACAAACAGAGATTTCAAAATGGATTCGACTGCCAAGGTCTCTGGGTTGAAGTAGAAGTTGAGAAAGAATTGGGTCTTCATAACAAAAAAGATATTGAAAACTTGGTTCCAAATGACAAAAAGGAAAGTATCGCTAAATTTATTACTCTCTGCAAAGAGCGAGTCTTAAAGTTTTCTGGTATTCAAACTGAACAAACGAAACGTCTTGGTAACTTCATGGATTGGGAAAATTCATACTTCACGATGTCCGCTGAAAACAATTACATGATTTGGCATTTCTTGAAAAAATGTCATGAACGTGGGCTTATTTACAAAGGCCATGACTCAGTTCCGTGGTGCCCACGCTGTGGTACTGCAATTTCTCAACATGAAATGCTCACTGAAGATTACAAAGAGGCGGTTCACGAATCAGCATTCTTGGCGCTTCCTGTAACGAATGAAAACTATTCATTACTTGTGTGGACCACAACTCCATGGACAATTCCTGCAAACGTCGCTGTCGCGGTGCACCCTAATTGGACATATCAGGTGTGGGAAAACACAGAAACGAAAGCAAGAATTGTTTTACTCGATAGTGGTGATTGGGAAGGGTCAGTGGATATTGCAAAACGTGTGTTTGGCTTCGTAAAAGGGGACTGGACCAAAGGAGAGACGATAAAAGGTTCAGAGTTACTCGGAAAGAAGTACCGAGGTCCGTATGACCATGTAGACGCTGTAGCGAAAGCACAAAAGGAACATCCAGAGACATTTCATACTGTTATTGCGGCCAAAGATTTAGTGACTCCTCATGAAGGAACAGGCTTAGTTCATATAGCTCCTGGTGCAGGAACAGAAGATTTTGCGTTAGGAAAAGAATTTAATCTGCCAGTTGTTGCACCAATTGATGAAGAAGCGAGCTATGTGGATGGATTTGGAGAGCTTTCAGGACAAAATGCAAAAAAACATCCTGAAATTATCCTCGATTACTTGAAAACGACTGAATTTTTCGTTGCATCTCACCAATACAAACACCGCTATCCAGCATGTTGGCGATGTAAGACTGAGCTTGTGTGGCGCGTTGTTGACGAATGGTACATCGGAATGGACATCGGAACCCCGTCGCTTCGAGAAGACATGATTGAGGTTGCAAAGAAAATCACTTGGATGCCAGAATTTGGACTGAAACGAGAGCTTGATTGGCTTGCAAATATGCACGATTGGCTCATTTCGAAAAAACGGTATTGGGGACTTGCCCTTCCAATTTGGGTATGTGGATCCTGCGATCACTTCGAAGTTATAAGCGGCAAAGAAGAGTTAAAAGAAAAAGCGATGAGTGGATGGGAAGAATTCGAAGGGAATACGCCTCATAGGCCATGGATCGATCAGGTAACTATCAAATGTAGCAAGTGTGGAGGGGAAGCGCACCGTATTCCTGACGTTGGAAATCCGTGGCTTGATGCAGGGATTGTTCCCTACTCAACTATTATGAAAGAAAACACGGGAGATCCGTTATATCTCACTAATAGAGCAGAATGGGAAAAGTGGTTCCCGATTGATTTCATCACAGAAAGTTTCCCTGGACAGTTTAAAAACTGGTTTTATTCAATGATTGCGATGAGTACCGTTCTTGAGAACAAACAGCCATTTGATCGAGTGTTGGGATTTGGAACTCTACTTGCAGAAGATGGTCGTCCTATGCATAAAAGCTGGGGCAATTCCATTGAATTTAATGAAGGTGCTGACAAAATTGGTGTTGATGTTATGCGATTCATGTATGCGTCTGCAAATCCTGCTGACAACATGCTTTTTGGCTATAAAAAGGGAGATGAAGTGCGGAGACAAGTGCTTCTTAAAATCTGGAACTCGTATAACTTCTTTGTTATGAATGCAAACCTTGTTGGGTG
Source organism: Candidatus Woesebacteria bacterium UBA5941 (assembly GCA_002430735.1). Classification (GTDB taxonomy): domain Bacteria; phylum Patescibacteriota; class Microgenomatia; order UBA8517; family UBA8517; genus UBA5941. The sequence continues at coordinate 65,701 of DJCV01000012.1, forward strand.
GACTCCCAAAGAGTTGGAAACCCATGTAGCCCTAAACGTTCTTGACCAATGGATCTTAAGTAGAATTCATAATACTGTGCAAGCAGTTACAAAAGCCCTCGATGCATATGACCCCTATTCTGCATCTCAGGCGATCGAAACCTTTATTGATGATCTTTCCAATTGGTACATCCGCAGATCTCGTGACCGAGTGCAGGGGGATGATAAGGTCGATGAAACGGCGTTTTTTAACACAAGCTATACCGTTTTTGTCACATTTTCCCAGATGATTGCTCCAATTATGCCGTTTGTGAGTGACGAGATGTATACAAATTTAACTGGAGAGGAATCAGTCCACTTATCGAATTGGCCAATGGTTGATGAGAACATTATCAATGAAGAGCTTGAAAAACAGATGCAGAATATTAGAGATCTTGCAACATTAGTACATATGAAACGAAGAACTGCAAATATTGCTGTACGTATCCCACTTATTCAATTTAAGTACCAAGGGCCTCAATCATTTAGTGACCAGCTTCTTACGGTATTAGCTGCAGAGGTAAACGTCGAAAATGTCGAATACGCAGGACAATCTGAGTCGTTTGGTGGAACAGAAGACGAAAGTTATTTGTTTGCAGGGGAGAATTTAAATGAGGCAAAAGGAGAAGCACGAAAATTAGTGCGTGACATTCAATTGAAGCGTAAGGAACTAAAGACGGCCCTAGACCAGGAAGTGGACGTGACCCTTCCTTCATGGCCAGCGGAGTATGAAGCCTTTATTAAAAAGGAAACGGTTATTCGCCATTTAACTACTGGAGCGTTCTCTGTAACACCTGTTTAATGCCTCGTTTACCACGATTTGATATCGCGTTAGTTCCGATTGCCTTATGTCTTATCTTAGGGTTTCTTATGCTTCGCTCAGTTGCTCCGCAAGTGTTCCCTCAATACTATGTGTTCTTAGCATTCTCAGTACTTTTTTTCATCATTTTCACCAAAACTGACTTTGATACGTTGAGTGCGTTTTCGGTTGGAGCCTATGTTATTTCTATTATTCTTCTTGTGTTACCAATTATTTTAGGGCAGGTAACGAGAGGAACGATTCGGTGGATACCGCTTGGTTCTTTTAATTTGCAACCTGCCGAAGTAGTCCGTCCTTTTTTGATTCTCTTTTTTGCAAATTATTTTGCATCTCGCTCAGTGACGAGAAGACGCTTTGCACTGAGTATTCCCTTAATGCTGCTTCCACTTGTATTAATCTTTTTACAACCGTCTTTGGGAGTCACCATCCTAACCCTTGCTGGCTTTGCAGGAGTCATTTTCTCGCTTTCAGTACCACGCAAGTACTACATATGGGGAACAGTACTCGGAATCATTGGTGCACCGTTTATGTGGTTTCTTTTGGCCCCGTATCAAAAGGATCGAATCTTCGCACTTCTCATGCCTGGTAGTGATCCTATGGGCTTGGGGTACAACTCCATTCAATCAGTGATTGCAGTAGGATCTGGGATGCTTTCTGGACGGGGATTGGGAAATGGAATTCAAACACAGCTATCGTTTCTTCCAGAGAAACACACGGACTTTATGTTTGCGGCAATTTCAGAGGAATTAGGCTTTGTAGGAGCCGTGATTGTGATTCTGTCGCTCTTTGGGATTTTATACCGATTATCCAGCCTATTAGAGCAGTCACACTCAGCCGTGAAAAGGGCGTATTTAAGCGGGGTAATTGGGACACTCTTTTTACAAGTGTTCGTGCATATCGGGATGAATATGGGGATGCTTCCGATTACCGGTATCCCACTTCCGCTTGTCTCATACGGAGGCTCATCTTTGCTCTCAACAATGATCATGTTGGCGCTTGCCTTGCAAGCAGGCCAAGACTCAGGTAAAATACAGTCCATATGAAATACGCAGTTATTCGATCACAAGGACACCAGTATCGAGTCGAAGAAGGACAGGATTTTTTGGTGCCAAAAAGCGACTCTGAGCTCAAATATGATGTGCTCTTAATTGTTAACGACGAAAAAGTAGAAGTTGGTGCCCCAACACTCAAGGCGTCAAGCGTGTCACTCACCATTACAGAACCAATTGTTAAGGGTGAAAAGATCCAAGTTTTCAAATATAAAGCTAAATCCCGATATCGAAAGCATATCGGTTCCCGCCCTCAGTTTTCTCGAGTACACGTAGAAAAGATTGGTTAACTCCTAACCATATCAAACTATAACCTAAGATACTCTTGACATCTGTGAAAAATTTATTTAGGCTTAAACTATCAATATATGTCAACACACAAAGCAGCAGGTAAAACAAAGCAACACGTTAGTCCTTCCGGTAAACGGTTGGGCGTAAAAAGAACACAAGGTGAAACCGTTGGAAGCGGTGAGATTTTGGTGCGACAACGAGGAACTCAATTCCACGCTGGTCAAAACGTTAAAGTTGGTCGAGATCATACTCTGTACGCTGTTTCTACTGGTATTGTGAAATTTGGACAAAAACTTGGTCGCAAGTTTGTGTCTGTTATTTAATTAGTTCGTTAGTTTTTATTATTACTGTCCATGGCCGAAGAAATTATTCAGATTGCATTAGAAGAACTTCAACCGAATCCTTTGCAGCCGCGTGGAATTATTACCCCAGAAAGTTTAGTTGATCTTGTTGACTCCATAAAAGAACACGGAATACTCGAACCTTTAGTTATTGCACGTACTCCAGCTGGATACCAAATTATTGCAGGAGAGCGACGATGGCGCGCAAGTCGGCTCGCAGGACTCACTCATGCCCCAGCAGTTGTGCGTGATACGACTCCAAAAGGAATGCTTGAAATGGCGCTTGTTGAAAATGTACAGCGCGTAGATCTTAATGCACTCGATCGTGCAAAAGGGTTTGAGCGATTAATGAATGAATTTACGTTAACAACCAGTGAAATTGCAGTTCGTATAGGTAAGTCTGTTGCGTATGTAAGTAACTCAATGAGACTACTCATGCTTCCAGACGCACTAAAGGATGGACTGCTGTCTGGTCTTATTTCAGAAGGGCATGCACGCGCTTTGTCGTCTATCGATGACCCGAGCTTAATTATTGAAGCATATAAACAGGTTCTTCGCGAAAGTGCATCAGTTAGACGTGCAGAAGAACTCGCACGACGAATGAAAGCAAAGAGTAATCAAGCCATTAAACCAAAAACGAGAACCGATGACCTTCGTATCGTTTCAGAAGAAATGGATAAAATGCAGGCAGAATTGGAACGTGCTTTACGATTTTCTGAGGATGAATCTAAAGACAAAACTGAAGTTAAATTGTCACAAAGTAAAAAACAGACAAAAGTTGTATTCACTTTCCGTGGAAGTGCTGAAGAAAACGACGCAAAGCTCCGAAAGATTTACGCTTCACTTACAAATTAATTTAGGTTAGATAGTTAATTACTAAGGGCGATTACCCATAGTTTAACAATTTTGATTACGAGAGGCAGAAGAAAAAGCCGAAATTTT
>DJCV01000010.1 GCA_002430735.1 Candidatus Woesebacteria bacterium UBA5941
TTCTTCATGATTATTACTTCCTCAGAACAAAAAAATTATCTTTTTCTGGAAAAATCCAGTTTTTGCTTCAAAAATATGTGCGATTTGTTATAAAAAAACAAACAATTTTCTATTTTGGCAACATTCTTTCGTACGACAACCCTCACACTCCAACACTTCTTGAACTGTATCCCAATGAAGTTGAGGTAATGGCTCAATATATTCCTATGAAGAATGTAAAAAAAGTGATGGACATTGGCGCAAACATTGGCCAGTGGGCAAGCACAGTCCTCGCGTATTTTCCAAAGGCAACCGTGTTTTCATTTGAGCCAAACTCACACATTTACCCATTACTTGCTCAAAACAGTACATATCATAGATCTTGGAAAACGTTTAACTTTGGAATAGGCAAATCAAAGCCGAAGAATTTCTTATACTTTACAAAAGATCATTCAGCGACAGGGACTACGATCCCAAACAAAAACAAAGATATAACTAAAATCAAAGCAACCATTCTTCCGCTCAATAAAAATACACTCACAAAATATCGCTTACCCAGTCATGTGGATTTACTGAAAATTGATGTGGAAGGGGCTGAAGTTGAGGCACTCGAAGCGTTAAAGTCCCTCACCTACACATATTTATATATTGAAGTCTCATTAGGACGCACAGAGGGTGCAAGAATTGAAGACATAATGAGCATATTAAAAAAGCAAGGGAAACGACCGGTATTGAAGTATCTTCATTCAGTAGGGAAAAATGCTCCTGCAGGCAATGCGATTATTGAGTTAACGCACTAACTTTTAGCATGGGACTTAACTTAATAGAGCGAGATCTGTATAATATGAACATTAATTGAGCCGAGATAGCCAAGGTGGTCACGGCGGGCGCCTGAAGAGCGTCAAATCTGTGTTCGACTCACAGTCTCGGCACCACAAACAAAATTGATAACCCCACTGTGCGGGTATAGCATAATGGTAGTGCATCTGGTTGCCAATCAGAGTACGCGGGTTCGATTCCCGCTACCCGCTCCAAATGAATAATCATACAACTGTTCTGTATGTTCGGTGATACAATCATGAAAGATGAGTGAAGATTCAGAAGTTAGTCCACCCCCAACACAAAGTGCTTCTCCAAAACCAATTAGCCGCAGAGGATTCCTCCAACACATGCGCAATATTGCCTTTGGTGCGCCTGTTGTGTTTGGTAAAATTCCGGGAGGACTACACCAAGATCAAGCGAGTGAGGGCGTTGTTCAAGCCCAAGAATCTGAAACGAGCGAGTCTCTGATAGCCCATATTCCTGAACAGATCAAAGAGCACGGTAGTCAGTTATGGAATAATGAATTATTTGTTGATCCCCAGGGTGATGAATCAAAAATAGTAGCGAACCGCTTTAGAATGAGTTTAAATGTCATTTCTTCAACCGGAGATACGACCGCTCATGCGCAAAAAATTAAACGTTTTCATGACACTACAGGAATGGACTTTTCTGGCATGCAAACTATTACCAAACAGCTACTAGCAGGTGGTATTACAGACATACCAACAAATGACTTCCCGATATCATTAAAGTGGGAAACAGCAGAAAATCCAGGTGATCCACATTCACAAAACACCGCGCTTGAACTTTGGGCGGCAAATCATATTGAGGACCGGGTCAGTGGAATACTCTCAGAAAGTGAAGTGAGTGAGGCAGCGCATGATCTTGCCGTAATGATTGCTGCGCCAAATACGTTTAACCAAGTCGTTTCGTTTGTAAAACAACTTGATACAGATCCTGTCTGGACTGAAAAGGCGTTCCCCTCAGTAGACGAATTTCGAGCTGGCGCGTTTAACCGTGAACCAGATGATCCAATTCATGAAGTACTTCCATTTCTATCCCAAACTTGATCGTAAATAATTTCTTGTCGAGTGCTATTCACAATCAAAATTTTTTGGGCATAAAAAAAGGGGAATGAGTGGATCATTCCCCCCCGCAATGGGTGGTGTTCGACTGTTAGAGCCGAACGTGGTTAATGTTTGCCCTCGCCAGTGCTAGCCTTCTTCTCGGGGAACGTGTTCTTGCGTGAACAGCGTCGAACCCTGGGCTGCACCATTGGCCTTCATCGTCATCGCGCAAGCATCCTTAATATTCATCACCATCGGAGCGCCGCGACACAAGACCTCAACGAAACACAACATGAACCGCCTCCTTACCATTGGCTCGCAATATAGATAAAAATCAACAAACACGCGAGTTAAGATACTATAAAGGTGAGAAACCCCATGTGCAAGGGGTAATTTTAAACTGAATTGTTGAAGCCAAAAAAAATAGGGCGCTCAACGAGTGAGGCCCTATCGCAGCAGATTGACTGCTCAGACGGTGACGGTGGTTCCAGCATCAGGTGAAATCGTGATTGCGGCTTGGTTATAAGTGCAACGAGGGGCGACCCCTCGAATGGACTTCATCCCGCCGCCTCTGTCGAATTTCGCCATATCCAACCTCCATACAGTCTATACCGGAGCTTTGTGCTGCTATAAATTGAAATAAACTGGAGTGCAAGGGGAGAATTGAGTATAATTGCGATATACTAAGTCCTTGTAGCTCATCTGGATAGAGCGGCTCCCTTCTAAGGAGTAGGTAGGAGGTTCGAGTCCTCCCAAGGACACACATGCATCCGTAGCTCAGTGGTAGAGCAGTCGCCTCTTAAGCGATTGGTCGTGGGTTCGAACCCCACCGGGTGCACCAATTCTCACACATCAATAAAATACTTCAGCTTGTAGTATAATTCGAGAGAAATAAGCCGAACATATGGTCTAAAAAGGAGGTTTCTGCATGAGTAAAGTATTGATCGTTGAGGACGATGCAAGGCAGAGAGACAGTGTGAAAGTCTTTCTGCAAGAGAAAAACTTTGTCGTCGAAACCGCTGCTGACGGAGAATCTGGCATCAAAATTGCGCGAGAATGGATACCAGACGTTATCGTTTTAGATCTCATGCTGCCGTTTGTTGACGGATATAGCGCGTGCAGAATCCTATCTAAGAGCGAACAACTACAAAACACATCTATTCTCGTAACATCAGCACGCAGCGATGAAATGGACAAAATTGTAGCGCTTGAGTCAGGGGCTGACGACTACATGGTAAAGCCTGTTTCTCTTGAAGAGTTACTTGCGCGCATCAAGACTTTGAACCGAAGAAAAGATTCACGCAAACCAGAGGCGCGAGAAATTCGTATCGGGGACATGTACATAGATTTTGCCGGTCGTAAAGCATTTTTACATGAGACTGAGGTTGTGCTTTCCAGCATGCAGTTTGCAGTGCTTGGAATGCTCATGAAACATGCAGGTACCGTTTTATCCCGTGACCTTTTACTGAATCATATCTGGGGACGGGACTATATCGGTGACCCACGGACAGTAGACGTCCACATCCGTTGGATTCGTGAAAAAATTGAAGACAACCCTTCGCAGCCTGAGAAAATCATCTCAGTTCGTGGGGTTGGATACCGCTACAACAATGTGTAGCAGACGTCCTCACACACAAATTACGTGTGTGAGGATATTTTTATGCCCAAAATGGTTGAGCAGAAACTCAACTTAAGATATGCTAGACTGGAGCAACCTATGGAAGGTTCATTGTTAAATCAACGTAACTTCACGGCAACACTTTTTTTCTTGTCTTTCGCACCATTTGTTGTTGCATTAAGCTTTCTCGCACTTAGCTTCAAAGCCCCAGCACCACAGAAACAAGAGAACCCAGTGCGGATTTTCTCGTCACTTCCTGAGGAATACCCCTCTGTCTCCCTTTCATTTGCTGTTGAAGATGCGCGCGTTCCAATCATTCGTGCGTATTTAAAAAAGTATAATTCACCGCTTGTTGCTCACGCTGAGAAGCTTGTGAGTGAAGCTGACAAGAACGAATTAGACTTTCGATTACTTACGGCAATTGCCCGTCAAGAAAGTAATTTATGTAAATTTATCCCTGAGGATTCATACAATTGTTGGGGGTGGGGCATTCACAAGTCAGGGACCTTAGGCTTTGAAAGTTACGATCAGGCGATAGAGGTAGTGTCATTAGGATTAAAACAAAAGTATATTGATAAAGGTTATAAAACTCCTGAAGAAATCATGTCTAAATATACTCCTCACTCAAATGGATCATGGGCAAACGGTGTCACGCAGTTCATGGAAGACCTGGAATAACCCATGAAGAAGCGCAATGCCCACTACGATACGTATGATTACCCCGCCTATTGGAAAGGCCGTGACTATGAACATGAGAGTGAAGTAATCGCGCTACAGTCGTTTCTTCAATCAGTAAAAAAATTAGGAACCATCGCAGATGTTGGTGGCGGATTCGGAAGACTCATTCCATATTATCTTCCCAAAGCTCAAAAAATTATTCTGGCTGAACCATCGAATGCGTTAATTGATGTTGCGAAACAAACATTTAAGAAGAATAAATCTGTTGGATTCGTTCAAACAACCGTTGAAGATCTTCCACACAATATCAAAGAAAACAGTTTAGATGCTGTTTCTATGGTTCGTGTTATGCATCACTTGTCCGATCCTGAAGCTAGTATTAAAACGCTCGCTAAAATGCTGAAGAAAGATGGGCTGCTCATTTTGGAGTTTGCAAACAAAATTCATGGGAAAGCACTGGTTCAAAACGTCTGTCGTGGGGATTTCTTTTTTTCACTGGATAAAACGCCAACGGATAGACGCTGTGTGGAGAATAAAACTGATGAAACCATCTCTTTTTATAACTATCATCCAGATACGATTTTTAATGCATTAAAATCTGCGAATTTAAAGGTGAAGCACATTCGTTCAGTCTCAAATATTAGAAATCACTTCTTTAAAAAACACGTACCTTTTAAAGTGTTATTGGAAATGGAAAGCGCACTGCAAGTACCCCTTGCGAAGATATATTTTGGACCGTCAATCTTCATTTTAGCTCAAAAACAAGGATAGAAGTGTATTTAGGGGACAAAAAGAGGGCACAGACTTGCATATCTCATAATACTGTGCTATAGTACACTACGTTAATCGGATGGATACGTTCGCGTATTTCGTCTGAGAGACTTCCAAATTCAGGAAAACCCCCTTACCGGGGTTTTTCTGTGTTTATAAAATCATTATACAGCGTCTGTGCAAGCCCTTCTAGACCTTGATTTTTGCATAATATTTTGTTTGATCATCAATCACGGTATAATCGAATGTGCATACGAATTATGCCGAGGTGGTGAAATGGTAGACACGCAGGTTTTAGGAACCTGTACCGCAAGGTGTGGAGGTTCAAGTCCTCTCCTCGGCACTAATATAATAGAGATCACAATGTATTTGTTGTTGTGGAGTATTTACTTCAAGAGACCCAAGGCATTCAAACAGACGAGTAACAAGCCTATCCAATACTGGTTAAAGCCGTCAATGATATTTTCCTTGTATTTATAACCGACACAAGATCTTGCTATACTGAATTCTATGAGAGAAGAGAAGATGATTCATTCAACTCAACACGATAAGAATCGTCACTGGCATTTACTGTTACTTCTTATGCCGTCAGTTGTGTTTGTAGTAGTTCTTGCGCTCTTTCTTCGCAATCGCTATGTTCCTGCCAATGCACCGTATGTAGCTGTGGCAACACCTGTTCCGACATATCTTATGAAAGTAGGTGAAACACCAGTTACTGTTCGCTTGGCTGTTACTGAGGACGAACACAGGCAAGGCTTATCCGGCGTTACTCAGCTGATGGAAAATGAAGGAATGCTCTTTGTGTTTAAAACGAAAACAAGTACTGCTTTTTGGATGAAAGATATGAAAATTTCACTTGATATTTTGTGGATTAGAGACGGGAAAGTGATTCAGATTAACGAAACGGTGTTGCCTCCAACGGAAGGAACTCCTGATAGTAAATTGCCACTCTATCTCCCACACTCCCGTATTGATCATGTCTTAGAAGTAAATGCAGGATTTAGTAAAGCCCACAACCTCAAAGTTGGTGACATTGTGACGTTTCCTACCTATTAAATCTCCTCAGTTTTGACTTGTATTCGTCTGATAAAATAGCGCTATGTCTCCTGAATTTTCCCATATCCACCTCCACACTGAGTATTCATTGCTCGATGGACTAAGCAAGATTAGTAAACTCATGAAGCGTGTGAAAGAGCTTAATATGGATTCTGTTGCAATTACAGATCACGGTGCAATGTACGGGGCAATTGAATTTTACAAAATGGGTCAGAAAGAAGGGGTAAAGCCAATTATTGGAATGGAGGCATATACGACACCGTTTGATCACACGAAAAGAGAAGGAAAGGAAGAGCGACAAATTCACCACTTACTCTTACTCGCAAAGGACGAAGAAGGATACAAAAACCTCATGAAAATTAGTTCAACCGCGTGGTTGGAAGGGTATTACTACCGTCCTCGGATTGATCGTCCAACGCTCGCCAAATATGCAAAGGGGTTAATTTGCACTTCTGCGTGTCCAGCAGGGGAACTGGCTGAGAAAATCGTTGATAATGACATGAAAGGAGCTCGCGACACCGTTCAGTGGTTTTTAGATGTGTTTGGGGATGACTATTACTTAGAAATCCAAAACCATGAATATCACAAGTTTATTAAAACTGCAGCCAATGCTGAAATCCGTGCAGAGATGGAGAAAATGTCTGCAATGGAGAAAACCATTAAAGAAGGTGTTTTAACCCTATCGAAAGAGTTTGGTGTACCGATTGTAGCTACAAACGATTCACACTATTTAAATAAAGAAGATGCGCAGGCACAGGATGCATTGGTCTGTGTTGCAACCGGAAAACAGGTGAGTGATGTGAAGCGTATCAGATTTATTGACTGTCCAAATTATTATGTTAAGTCCGCTGATGAAATGAAGGAATTATTTCCTGATGTGCCAGAAGCCATTTCCAACACCTTGAAAGTAGCCGAAAAGTGTAACCTTGAAATTTCAACCTTTGGAAAATGGTTCTTCCCTCAGTATGAAGTTCCTGGAGGGAAATCCGCGGAAGACTATTTGCGAGAACTTGCACATTCTCAGGTTTCAACTCGGTATGAAGAGGTAACGCCAGAAATTCTTGAGCGGCTTGATTATGAGTTAGGCATTATTATTCAAAAAGGGTATGCTCCATACTTTTTAATTGTGATGAGCATGGTGCAATGGGCAAATAAAACAGGGGTCATCACGAATACCCGAGGTTCTGCTGCTGGAAGTTTAACCTCATACGTATTGGGAATTACAACGGTTGACCCAATTAAATACTATCTCCCCTTTGAGCGATTCTTAAATCCCTATCGACCGACCCCACCTGATATTGATTTCGATGTCTCTGACGTAAGGCGTGATGATGTTATTAAATACATGGCTGACACGTACGGTCAGGAAAAAGTTGCTCAAATTTGTACATTTGGAAAAATGCTAGCCCGCGCTGCTGCGCGAGATGTGGCACGAGTATTGGGGTATCCGTATGCTGTTGGAGACAAGATTAGTAAATTAATTCCACCACCAAAGCAAGGATTCCCAATTGATGTACCACGCGCTCTTGAAAGTAGTCCTGAGTTAAAAGCGCTCTATGATAGTGACCGTGATGCAAAGATTATCTTAGACTTGGCACATAACTTAGAAGGAACCGCAAGACATTTATCCATGCACGCCGCAGGAGTCGTTATCGCTCCATCTGATATCACAAACTTTAGCCCGATCCAAAAAGAAATGAAGGAAGGGAAGATTATTACTCAATATGAAATGCATGCCTGTGAAGATGTGGGGCTTATTAAGTTTGATATCTTGGGTATTCGTAACTTATCCATTTTGGGAGACGCAATAGCTCTCGTGAATGAATCACGAGGAATGGAACTTGATTTGCGCAAGTTTCCGCTCGATGACACCAAAACTTTTGAAATGTTATCGCGAGGAGAAACCATGGGGGTATTTCAACTCTCTGGAGGAGGAATGACCAAGTATCTGATGGATTTGAAGCCTACGAAAATTGAAGACTTGATGGCAATGGTTGCATTATATCGACCAGGACCGATGGCTGTGATTCCTGAATACATTGCCCGAAAAAATAATCCTAATCTGATCCACTATTTAGATCCCCGAATGCGCAAATTCTTAGAGGCGTCGTACGGGCTTATTGTGTATCAAGATGACTTGCTCTTTAGCGCCATCGATCTAGCTGGATACACTTGGGAAGAAGCAGACAAATTCCGAAAAGCGGTTGGAAAAAAGATTCCTGAAGAAATGGCAGCTCAGAAAGACAAATTTGTACAAGGAATTATTAAAAATGGCCAAACAGCGCAATTTGCCGAAGACTTATGGAAACTCTTTGAACCATTCCAGTCGTATGGATTTAACAAAGCGCACGCGGCGAGTTACGGAATGGTCGCATATCAAACGGCGTATATGAAAGCGAACTTCCCGGTTGAGTATATGACTGCCCTCATGACTGCAGAAAGTGGAGACACTGAAAAGATTACTGAAGCCATTAACGAATGTAACCGAATGGGAATTGTAGTGTTGCCTCCACATGTCAACGAGAGTGATATTGGGTTTAAGGTTGTTCCTCACGAGGATTCAATTGAGGGAAATGGTATTCGATTTGGGTTTTCTGCAATTAAAAACGTCGGAGGAGCTGCAATTGAGGCAATTATTGCTGCACGAAATGAAGCACCATTCACTTCATTTATCGATTTTTGTCAGCGTGTTGATGGAAGACGGGTAAATAAACGCGTTCTTGAGAGTCTTATTAAAGTAGGGGCGATGGGCGCCTTCGGCAATCGTGCCAGCTTACTGGAGAGCGTTGATGAAGTACGATCAAAAACAAAACCAGTCAGTACCACAGCACAGCAAGGTCTTTTCTTCGAAGAGGAGGAGGAAAAGCGATCTGCCACTCCTACTATTACGCATATTCTTGATACAAAACCTGAATTTGAAGAAGATGTTTTAATTGGGCTTGAGCGAGAACTCATGGGATTCTCGCTATCGGCTCCTGCAGTCTCACAGCTTGTTGCTGAGTTAACCCCATATCAAACACATCAGATATCCCATTTGAAAGCAGACGACCTTCCAAAGGAGCCAGTGAAGCTTGCATGCGTCATTTCTGAAGTCCGTACCGTTATTACCAAAAAGACCTCAGCTGAGATGGCATTTGCAAAGGTGAACGATGGGACGGGGAGTATGGACATTGTGGTGTTTCCAAAGCTCTACGCACAAACAAAAGAACAGTGGGTTGAACAAAAGCCGGTGCTAATTACGGGGAAACTGGATTTACGAGACGACGTTGTAAATATGCTTGCCGATTCAATTGAAACAGTCGCAACGCTCAAGGAAAAAGGAGGAACGCTCAAAATCACTATTCCGATGGGTACTGAATCCCAGAAATTGAAGGAATTAAAGGATTTATTGGAAACTAGCCCCGGAAGCCAGAAGGCAATTCTTGTCTTTGATGGAATGAACCATGAAGTGGAAGTACCGTTTACGATTCTTTGGAATCAAGACCTATCCCGAAAAATTGCAATGCTCCTGTCCGAGCAACCCTTGCAGAACTAACGATTATGCCCTGGTTCTTGCTAAATACGCAGTAAATCAGGTACAATAACGATCACGTATGGCAATCATGACCACCCACAAAGAAACAACCTTCGGAGTAGGAGATGTAGTTCGAGTACATCAACGACTTTTCGAGGCTGGAACAGACAAAAGCCGTGTGCAAGTTTTTGAAGGAACGGTAATTGCTATTCGTGGAAAAGATATGGGTAAAAGTGCTGTGGTTCGACGAATTGGTTCTCAAAACGTTGGAATGGAAATGATTTTTCCCTTAAATGCTCCTACTATTGAAAAAGTCGAAATCTCAAAGGCTGGAGTCAAAGGAGTAAGACAAGCAAAATTGTACTTTATTCGTGAAAAGAGCCGACGTGAGATTGATAAGATCTATTCTCGAACTCACAAAAAGGATCTTGAACCGCAAGCGAAGAAAAAGACAGTTAAAAAGACTGCAAAGTAACACTCACTTTCTTATATTTATAAATTCTTTTTTCGTGCTACAGTAAGCGTATCGTGAAGCGCATTAGTTTCTTCTTTATTTCTCTTCTTGGTTTGTTTTTCCTCTCCTCAAAGACAATTTATGCACGCGAAGCAGTTATTTCCGTTGTGAACCCCGTTCGTATCTCTAGCTATACCATTAATATCGCTGAGAGCATCAAAGCACAAGCGCTCGTGACTCGCGAATTAGCTATTCCAGCAACATGGCTTATAACGCACGAGATATTAGAAAACGAATCAGCGTTGCAAGAAATAAAATCCCTTCCCCAGGATCATGAAATAGGGTTGTTCTTAGAAATTTCTGAGGCATTGGCCAGGAAAGCTGGCGTTACCTATAAAAAACCTGATTATTGGTATCACCCGAAAGCGCTGTTTCTCTCAGGGTACACACAGGATGAACGGGTTCGCTTGATCGATACGTTATTCAGCATTTTTAAAGAGCGCCTTGGTTATACACCAACCTCAGTCGGGTCGTGGTGGACTGATAGCTTTAGCTTGGACTACATGCAAAAGACGTATGGCATTACGGCAAACCTTATGTGCAGTGACCAATATGCGACCGATAACTATCAATTGTGGGGACAATACTGGGGTGCGCCATTTTATCCCTCAAAAATACACGCAGGAAACCCTGGGACTGCAGACAATAAAATCGATGTTGTTATGATGCCGTGGGCACTCAGGGACCCGCTTCATGGATATCAATCAAGTCTGTATAGCACCCAAGATTACTTCACCACAACAGAGAAACTCGATGAAACGTATTTTCAGAAAATCTTACATACCTATTTGTTTGACGAGAGAAACCCGTTTGGACTTGCCGTCATTGGCCTTGAAGGGGATTTTAATCCAGAAAACTATTCAGAACAGTATAAAACACAGCTTACGATTGCGAAGGGAATGCGTGATACAGGAAAAATTAAAATCCAAACCATGAAGGATTTCTCAACGTATTACCGTAATCAGTTTGGAGAAACCCCCCAAATGCAGATAACCGCGCCAGATTTATTGGGTGGAAACACCACGACCGAGTGGGTTAATTCACCATACTATCGAGTAGGACTTCGGTATAGAGAAAACGCAAATGAGGTAACTATTTTCGACATACGTGCATATGATCAAAACTTTAAGGAGCCTTATTACAGTTCTCCGAATAGAGATTCCCATTTATCCATCGTTCTCCCAGGGGTACTTGATTCATATATTAATCCAAGTAGTACATGGACAATCCCACTTTCAAGGAACGATATCACGTTTCAAGAACGCTCAATTGTATTTCGTAGTCCAGTCGTTATTCCGAATCACATTCAACAAAACAATCGGGTGCAATCTTCTCGTCAGTCTCTCTCATTCCTCCCATGGAAATATCCAATCGAAGGAGTGGAGCTGCGTGCAGTAACTCCTGAAGCATGGAGTGTGCTTGGTTCAAATAAAGCGCGGCTGTTTTTCTTAGCAGGATGTGGTGGACTTATTCTGTTATTCGTCATTGGATACAAAAAACAATCAATTATCTTGGCGCTTTTTATTGTAGGGGTCTTTTTTATACAAGGAACAGATCTTTATTTAGTCACCCCCGGAGAACTTGATGCGCTATCCTTTTTAAAAACAAAGCCAGAAGGAGTGGTACTCGTTCCTGATACTGAATGTTTGCAATGTGAATATCACACCACGAGAAAACCTATTTTTATGGTAAATAGCAGGGGATATGTGTCGCTGCTCTCGCAAAAACCTATTGTCTACAGTAACACAGTGTTTCAGGCACAGCGGGAAGAGATAAAAGAGACGCTTACGAAAACAAATGCACGATATTTATACCTCACGAAATTTGAAAGCTATACAGAGGAGTTGCCGTACTCACCAGGGGATAGTGGCGTCAAAAAGATATTTGAAAACGCAAACGTAACAATCTGGGAACGTGAGTGATTTGGTGTGCGGCGCAAAAAAAGTGGCGCCTATAAAAGCGCCACCTGCCTTGGGTGTTACAAAGAAGCTACTACTGCGTCAAAAAGCCCATAAATGAATCAGGTTTTTCATCATCGTCCGGGACACCATGTGGAAAAATCTGTATTTGCAAATACCGGGGCAATGCCCTCGCCGCTTTCAAGAACCGCGTGTCACCACAAGCGATCCTGAGCGTCTCAACATGTGAGATTAACCCATCTACATCGATATCAACAGATTCTCCGCCTTGCTGGCGACGAGTGTAAAGCGCTTCCGCAAACTTGGGAAGCATTGCGTCAACGTCTGCCCCATATCCTTCTGAACATACAATCAAACCTGATTCCAGCGTAGTAATGGTAGCTTTCTTCACGATCTACTCCTTGTAAGAACAACCCATGCGAGCGGGTAGTATATCAGAAGACAATGCTACACTTCAAATAACTATAAGTGTTTTTTATTTTCTCGTTGACTATTAGTTATAGGTTTATTATAATTCGAATCATTAAGGCCGGAGTAGCTCAGTTGGTAGAGCGATCGTCTGAAAAATGATTTGGCACGGGTTCAAGTCCCGTCTCCGGCAAGTTCACGCACATTTTTAGATAATTCCCTCCCTCCTCTCTTAGGCAGGGGTCTCGGCGACACACCGTCTGAGGCCTCTCCGAGAGTTGAGAGGAAGATAGCAGTCAGAGAATGACGACATGGCGAAGTGGCAACGCGGTGCCCTGCAAAGGCACTATCCTTCGGTTCGAATCCGAATGTCGTCTAATAACTCCCTGCTCCCCCCAACGGTTGCCGGATAGGTAGGCTAAATGCTTATCCGGCACTGAAATTAATAAGGGCTGATCATATCGATCGGCCCTTTTTTTATGCACATATTTCGTTTTCTTTTGTCTTTTGTTTGGGTTATACTGGCTTCACGATGCTTCCTGTCACGATTTTAGGTATTGATCCCGGCACAGCAACAACTGGGTTTGGTGTTATAGAAATGAATTCAAGTGGACTGGCGCTAGTAACATACGGATTAATTAAAACTGCAAAAGAAGGTTCTCCAGAAAACAGACTTGCATCAATATTTGATGAAATGAATCTGCTTTTTACTCGGTACAATCCACACGTCATGGCAATCGAAAAAGTCTTTTTCTCTAATAACGCAAAAACTGCAATCCGCGTAGGACAAGCACAGGGAGTAATGTTACTGGCGGCTGCTCACCGTAGAGTACCCGTTGCAGAATACGCACCTGGAACTATAAAAAAACAAGTAACAGGATCCGGGAGGGCTGATAAGAAAATGGTGATGAAAACAGTCATTGAAATATTGGGAACGAAAGTGTCAGTTGCGCTCACAGGGAAAACACATTTTGATAACGCTGCAGATGCATTGGCAATTGCCATGTGTCACGCCTTCAAAGAACGGGACAAGTCATAATGTATCGAAGAAAACAAAAAACTGTTGGGAAAGTTGATTGGGTTCGCGCACCGGACATTCATCACCGCGTACTCACACTGGTTGAACGGCTTGAATTGACATGGATTGAACCAGAAAAAATTTATGCCGTACGCTCCACGGGAAGTTCAGCCCGTGCATATGCGCGCATTTGGGGAATGAGTCGAGTATGGCAAATTGCCGCGGGACTTCCGGCACTCTACTGTATTGAAGTTGTTGCTCAATATTTCGATAAGCTTTCCCATAAAGAACAAGATAAAGTATTGCTCCACGAATTAGCACACATCCCTAAAAATTTCAGTGGGGCACTGCTTGCCCACACCCATTCAAAAGGAGGGTTCCATGACAAATTGCATGAGATGCTTGCTTCATATAATAGAATTAAGAAAGACTAGTTACCAATAGAGGAGCACTGTGTGAAGTCAATTCGATATCTCTACTTGGCATACCTATTTGTGACATTAGGAGTAATTTCACTTTCAGTAACGATGTATCACAATCTGCGTCAAGTAAGTGTAGTAATGGCTGCCGCGCTTGTTCCATGGATCATTGTAGAAGCGATATCAGTACTCAGAAAACGTACTTGCCAATAGCCAGTCATAAAAGCCGCACATTCCGCGGCTTTTTCATTGGTATACTATGCTCACAATGAAGGTTGTTGTAATTTTCGGTGACGATGAAGCAAAGAGCGATGCTCGTTTTAGGCACATTGTCTCTCAGGTTAAAAAACGCGGGTGGGAATGTGTTGCACTCGCTGATTCGTCTGTCTTGTCAGAAGTGATCGCTGGAAGCTCACTCTTTTCAAATGAACGACTGCTCAGTGTAATGCATGCTGCAAAAGTGCCTGTAAAGGAATATCAGTGGCTCGCAACCCACCACGAGCAATACGATGGAAGACTCCTTTTGTATTTTAAAAGCACGGTGCCAGCTGCTATCAAAAAACTACTGCCGAAAGATACGGTCTTTGAGGAATTCAAGCTCAAAAAGGAATTATTTTCTATTATGGACATGGTATATCCAGGGAACTTCACACCAGTTATGAAGACCTTCCATACGATTATCAAAACAGACCCACCAGAACTTGTTATGGCACTTTTAGGAAGGCATCTGCGAGATCTTGTCTTAGTCAAAGCTCAGTCAAAAGCGCTACACCTTCCCGCATGGCGACTGCAAAAATTAGAACGACAAGCTAAACGCTTCACAAATGAACAGCTTCTCCTTTTTACTCACGAACTTGCAGAAGCAGATCTCAAAAGTAAAACCGGAAAGGGAGATCTCGTCGTATTAATCGATCTCGCAATTTCCAAATATTTACGATGAGTGTAGAATGCAGATAATGAGTGAACCCCAGATAAACACAACCATGTTCCGCGGATATGACATTCGAGGGGTGGTTGGAGAAGACTTAACTCCTGAAATTGTAAATCGATTAGCCAAAGCATACGCAACATTTCTCTACAGGCGTCAAATTCGTGAATGCGTGGTTGGCATGGATATTCGAGAGAGCTCGCCTGAATTTAAAGATTCGTTTATCGCAGGTCTTGTTGAGATGGGGATTAATGTGGTGGATTTCGGTTTATCACTTACACAAATTATGTATTTTGCTCAATATCATTATTTATCCAAAGGGGGAGCAATGATAACCGCTTCTCATAATCCACGAGAGTTTAATGGGCTGAAGTTAGGAGTCGGCTTTTCTGACACTTTAATTACAGAAGAAATCCAGGAACTGAAAGAGATTACTTTGTCCGGTGAATTCAAAGGCTGGGATAAAACAGGGAGTGTACGCGTTGACGATGTGTTTCCTTCATACAAAGCAGATCTATTTAAAAGAATCCCTTTACATGATTCAGGACTCAAGGTTGTTATCGATTCATCCTGTGCCACAACCGGTAAATTCTTGCCAGACATATTACGCGAAGCAGGATGCACGGTGATTGAACAAAACACCAATCTCGACCCAACATTCCCACTTGGAACACCTGATCCAACTGAAAAAGATGTCTTAGAGCGTCTTGCAAAAGGTGTTTCTGAACATCAGGCCGACTTAGGTGTTGCGTATGATGCAGATGGAGATCGCGTTGGCGTCGTTGACGCACACGGGAGGCTCCTGTGGAATGACGTTCTCGTTGCGCTTTTTGCGCAAGATATATTGCATTATCTTCCCAACAGTCCAATTGTTTTTAACGCCCTCTGTTCAAAGGTCGTCGTTGACACCATAAAATCTCATGGAGGCGAGCCCGTTATGTGGCTTACAGGCCATAGCTTTATTAAAGCAAAAGTGCGAGAGACCCGAGCACCCTTTGGTGGAGAACTCTCAGGACACTTTTTCTTTATGGATAATTTCTACGGGCACGATGACGGGGCCTTCGCAACATTACGACTGTTGCAATTTTTAAAGCGAACAGGGAAAACGCTCGCTCAAGCAGTTGATGAATTGCCTCAGTATATAAGTAGCCCTGAAATTAAGTTAGGGCTTGCCGACACTATTAAGTTTGATTTTGTAAAAACACATTTTGCAAACGATATTAAGGCACTGTTCCCAAATGGAGCGTATACAGATATCGATGGATTCAGGGCAGATGATGCGACGCGCATGGCAATCATTCGCGCGAGCCAAAATGGACCGTATGTCACAATTAAATTTGAAGGAAAAACACAAGAGGAATACGACGCTCTCAAAAATGCAATTAAACAGATCCTCCAAAAATATACAGAGGTTGACTGGGAAAAAGGAGTCAACCTCAATGGATTTGAATAGTCGGCCTTAGGCTGGCTTTCCCCCGACTAACTTACTTTCAATAACTACTCCTTCAATATCTGCTTTCACTACATGCATGGTTTGTGTGCCGACGCAATTTCTTGTAAAAAGAATCGTTCCATCAGGCTCCCATGAGTAGTCTTGAATGAGACAGTACTGGTCTTTTGTAATGCGTGTCACTTCTAACGAATAAATGCGTATAACATTCAAGTTTGAATTTGCCGCCACATCCTCTTCGCTTGTGACGAATAAGATAAACCGTGAGTCTGGTGACCACACGAGTCCTTCAAAAATGGCCAAACCCAAAGACTTGCTGAGAAAGGTTTCATTGGTATATAAATCACGAATTCCTACAACCGGCCATGCATCTTCAGACCGATAGACAAAAGCAACCTTGTCACAATGTGGTGATGGGACATATTTGATGATTGGCAAATCCTGTTGTGGAAGTGCTGTAAGTTCACCGCACTCTTGAAGTACATAAACATACTGACCAACACTCAATAGGGCGATAACAATACCAAGGATGACACCGATACCAATTACTCGACGTGTCATGGAAATATTCTCCTGTTAAATGAACGAACTGACGAAGGACTAAAAAGGAGTATAGACTATGATCCATAGATCAGAAAGGTGTAATATAAATTAATGTCCACAGATCCAGTACTTGATACTATAAAAGCGTTTTCTTCACAGTTACTTCAAAGCTGGGAGCAGGTGTCTTCACTCACATTGTCGTACGATTTCGACAAAATTTTAAATGTCGTTCTGTGTGGAATGGGAGGTTCCGCATTAGGAGGAAGGATTGTCCATTCACTCACCGAGCGCTCATTGCATTTACCATTTGAAGTCGTAACGGGATACCATGTTCCGTTTTATGTAGGAGAACAAACACTCGCTATTCTTTGTTCGTATTCAGGTTCCACTGAAGAGACACTCAATGCATTTCACGAGGCTTATGAGAAGAGAGGTCAATTGTTTACCATAACAGTCGGTGGAAAATTAGCTGAGCTCGCAGGAGAGCATCAAATTCCAGGATATACCATTAACCCAGAATTTAATCCTTCAAATCAACCGCGATTAGCGCTTGGTTATAACGTCGGGTCACTGCTCGCACTCTTTAATAAGGCAGGATTTCTGTCTATCTCACAAGAAGAATTTGCCAGTGCTGTCCACAAAGCGGAAGGCTATGCGCAAGAATTTTCTCCAGAAATGCCTGAGGAGAGTAATGAGCCTAAGCGAATGATTAATACGCTGACCAGCAAAATCCCGGTACTCATTGCCAGTGAGCATCTAGTGGGAAGTGCCCATGCATTTAAAAACCAATTAAACGAAACCGCCAAGACCTTCTCAGCACTTTTTGATTTGCCAGAATTAAACCACCATTTGTTAGAAGGATTGTCTTTCCCTGCTGAAGAAAAAAAGCATTTGCATTTTGTATTCATTGAAAGCGACTTATATTCAGATCGAGTGAAGAAACGATACGCAATTACAAAGGATGTACTCGATAAAAATGGGATCACACATAGTAGTTACAAGGTAAGATCTATGGATACCTTGTCCCAAGTGTTTGAACTGTTAACCTTCGGTTCGTTTGTTCAGTATTATTTAGCACTTAAAAACAATGCAAAAATGATGGAAATTCCATGGGTTGATTACTTCAAAGAAGAAATGGCAAAGGAGTAGTAGCGAGCTACTCCTTCGCGAAATGAATTTGCTAACTACCAACTGCAATTGCAAAAAGCGCATCCTGGATTGTTTCGTATCGCCTCTGTTCGTGCGCTGCGAACATAAACGCTGCCTGTTGCAGAGGCGTATTCCCAACATAGTTATCATGGGCGCGCACCCAGGCAATAGTACCCGGAAACGGATTCGTGTCATCCAATCCGAGACGAAACACTGCATCAGATTGTTTAACAGTAATTGCTCCATTGATCACAAAGATCTTGTCGTCACGGAGGGTTGTTGCGCCATCCTTCCAAATGCTGAGTCGAATAAGATATACCTCATCAATCTCAATCCCTAACTTGCGCCAGAGAGACGGAAAGATAGTGCCTAAAATCGTTGGATAATAGATATCGAGCATTGTTTTCAATGCACTCGCATCTTGCGCACGCGCTGGAAGTTCCGTTGGGAAGTGAACTCCAATCCTCGGATCATCCGAATACAACTGGGTAAACAATTCGCCAACGACAACAAGAGGATGTGCCTGGCCCAAGATGAAAAAATGCCCGAGTTGAATTTCTGTCCCGCCATCCTTCGGTATCTGAAACATCGTCCCTCTAATGTCACACTTGGAAAACTCATTGAAGTCTAAAGCAACCATACAAACGACTCCTTTATCCCAATCTTATGCGATAAACGTATTATATAATAATTTCAGTTTTCTCGCTTGCACTGACTGCAAAACTTCTCTACTATGAATAAGTAACGTATATGCCAACTGCCCACCCGTTAGTCGCATTCTTCAAAGATATCGATAAACACGATATTCCTTTAGTCGGTGGAAAAGGTGCCAATTTGGGAGAGATGACCCAGGCAGAGTTTCCAGTACCGTATGGATTTGCAGTAACCGTTGTCTCATACGATCGATTCTTGGACGATAGCGGATTGCGAGATGAAATCAATGCAATACTCGCACAACTTGATGTTGATAATTCTGATGAATTAAATAGAGCAACGAAACATATTGAGCGACGAATCCTCAATGCTGATTTCCCAGAAGATGTTGCAAAAGAAGTATTAGTCGCTTACCGAAAACTTTCAGGAATGCTTTCAAAAGCCACAGTCGCTGTCAGAAGCTCCGCAACAGCAGAAGATCTTCCAGGCGCTAGCTTCGCAGGTCAACAAGCAACATTCCTAGACGTTAAAGGTGACAAAGATTTATTGCAAAAAATTAAAGAGTGTTGGGCTTCACTATTTACTGCGCGAGCAATTTTCTACCGCGTACAAAACAAAATTAAACACGATCGAGTGAAAATTTGTGTGATCGTTCAAAAAATGGTGCAATCCGAAGTTTCTGGTGTTATGTTCTCAATGAACCCAGTTACAAACGAAAAAGATAGAATCGTTATCGAATCAGTATGGGGTCTGGGAGAAATGATTGTGCAGGGTTCTGTTCTTCCTGATAAATACGTTGTACAAAAGGAAACATTTGCAATCCTTTCAAAAGAAGTATCTGATCAATCAAAACAATTAGTGCGCAGTAAAACAGGAACGGAAGAAAAACCAGTTCCAATGGGATGGCGTGACAAACAAAAGATTACAGACAAGGAAATCGTAGCATTAGCAAAACTCGCGGATAGACTCCAAGCTCACTATTATTTTCCACAAGATATTGAATGGGCAAAGCAAAATGGAAAGCTCTACATTACTCAAACCCGTCCAATAACAACGATGGCTGCAGTTAAAAAAGCCAGCAGTCAAACCGTCGGAGAGATGGAAGTTGCAGCACCAATATTACACGGAACATCTGCAAGTCCAGGAGTTGGAACAGGTCGCGTTAAGATTTTGAAGTCTCCGAAGGAGATCGGGAAAATTCATGAAGGTGACATCTTAGTTGCTGAGATGACTTCCCCTGATTATGTTCCCGCAATGAAGAAAGCTGCCGCTATTATCACTGATGCCGGAGGATCGACTTCTCACGCAGCAATCGTTTCACGAGAACTTGGCGTTCCTTGTGTTGTTGGAACGCGTGATGCGACACACAAGTTAAAGGATGACGTTGTGGTAACTGTAGACGGTACAAAAGGGCTCGTGTATTTGGGTGGAAAACTCCCAGCTGGCTCTGAGCCTCTGGTCAAGAAAGTGTTGAAGAAAAAGAAGCGAAAAATTAAAACAGCAACAAAGATTTATGTTAATTTAGCAGAACCAGAACGTGCTCGAGAAATTGCAAAGAAACACGTAGATGGAGTTGGACTCCTACGAGCTGAGTTTATGATTGCAAACATTGGGATCCATCCAAAAGAAGCAATTAAGCAAAAAACACAAGATAAGTTTATTAAAAAGCTCGCTCACGACTTAGAGACATTTTGTGCAGCATTTTATCCACGTCCAGTTACATATCGTGCGACTGACTTTAAGACAAATGAATATAGAGCCCTCCCTGGGGGTAAAGTATGGGAACCAATTGAGCCAAACCCACTCCTTGGTTTCCGTGGAGCATTCAGATATGTCGCAAACCCAGAAGTATTCAACCTTGAGTTGCAAGCCATAAAGCTTGTTCGAGAGAAATACAAGAATTTGAACCTTATGATTCCATTTTGTCGATCTCCTGAAGAATTAGCTCGGGTTCGAAGACTGGTTTCAGCATCAGGTCTTTTTGAAAGCACGACATTTAAGTTCCTCATGATGTGTGAACTCCCAGTCAATGTCATCTTGCTCGAAGAATTTATTAAGGTTGGAATAGACGGAGTGTCTATCGGAAGCAATGACTTGACGATGTTGCTGCTTGGTACAGATCGTGATAATTCTGAAGTTGCCCAAGCATTTAACGAACGATCAGAAGCCGTTGATTGGGCATTAAAGAGAGTTATTAAAACCTGTAACAAATATGGCATTACGTCATCAATCTGTGGTCAGGCACCATCAACATATGAAGATTTAGTGGAGAAGTTAGTAAAATGGGGTGTTACTGGAATCTCTGTGAATCCAGATGCGGTTGAACGAGTACGCGAAGTTGTTTCAAAGACCGAAAAGGAAGTTATTTCCTAACATTCGATAAGAATTACTTTATAATGATCTTCAATGGCTAAGATAACCAAAATTTGGGCGAGAGAAATATTAGATTCTCGTGCTACTCCGACTGTTGAAGCTGCGTGCCAACTCGATACTGGGCTGATTGCAGTTGCATCAGTCCCTTCAGGAATGTCGACCGGATCCCACGAAGCGCTTGAACTGCGTGATGGAGATGCGACCAGATACTGGGGTAAGGGAGTATTGAAAGCCGTTTCGAACGTCAATACGGTTCTAGGCCCAGCTATTGCACAAGCAGGAATTGATGCGTCAAATCAGCAACAAGTTGATGATTTATTGAGACAACTCGACGGCACTGAGAATAAGTCTAAATTAGGCGCAAACAGCATACTTGCGGTATCACAAGTAATATTAAAGGCTGGAGCTGCAAGTCAAAACATGCCAATTTACCAGTGGGTTGCAATGCTTGCAAAAGCAAAAGGAATCGAAGCTCGAATTCACGCTCCCACCCCACTTTTTAACATGATAAACGGAGGATTGCATGGGGCAGGAAACCTCGACTTCCAAGAATTTTTTGTAATTCCTGCAAGTTCAAAGCCGTATTCAGAAGGGCTTCGTATTGGAGTGGAAATCTACATGACAATTGGAAATAACTTAGCAAGACGAGGTGCAATTCACTCTGTTGGGAATGAAGGAGGATATGCGCCGAATTTGTTCACCAATACCGATGCCCTTGAAATATTAGTAGAGTCAATCAGGGAAGCTAATTACCAAATTGGCCGAGATGTATTTCTCGGGTTAGATGTTGCAGCAGACACATTTTATAAAAACGGTGTGTACACCATTCGCGATAAATCTACTCCATTAAACGAGACAGCGTTGATTGAATTTTATAAAGAAGTAAACAATATGTATCACTTAGCAGTACTTGAAGACCCACTGTATGAAGACGGGTGGGAGGGGTGGAAGAAGTTGAGACAAACGTTAGGTGACCAAATTGCAATTGTTGGGGATGACTTATTAGTTACCAATCCAAAACGTGTTGAAAAAGCAATTGCAGAGGAAGCATGTAATGCAATTTTAGTTAAGCCAAACCAGATTGGAACTATTTCAGAAACAATTGATGTTATTAAAAAAGCACGAGACGCGAAGTGGAAGGTTATTGTCTCTCACAGGTCTGGAGAAACTAATGAATTTTTAATTGCAGACTTTGCCACAGGAGTGGGCGCTGATTATGTGAAGTTCGGTGCTCCTGCACGAGGAGAGCGCGTTGCCAAATACAATAGACTTCTTTCTATTGAAGCAGAGCTCATGATGACTCAAAACAAATAAAAGACCACGGGGTATTCCCGTGGTTGCAGTCTATCACTTGCTAAAAATCTGCTGAATTTCCTCGAATGGTTAATACAACTGCTGAAATAAGAAATGCTTACTAGTACGACTACCGCGATGTGCGACTGTGTTTCTCTTGGTAGACCAGTACGGGACAACGACTGTTCATACTCAATAAGCACCCATACTCCAAGTAGAGAAAAGAAAATACCAATACCTCTCACGAAAATTTTCATGTTACTCTCCTGTAATCGTCGTTCTGACTCAGAGTATACAACCGCAAATACAGGATTCAAGTGTAGTACACTAAAGAACATATGAAAGATCATAGGTTTGCGATGCTTGTTGTCCTTGATGGATGGGGAGTAGGACCTGCGAGTCCAGGGAACGCAATGTCACAAGCAAATACTCCGAACATGAAACGCTTCTTAGCCAGCTTTCCTCATACTCAATTGGGTGCGTCAGGAGAATCAGTCGGGTTACCTCGCGGTGAAGTAGGTAATACTGAAACAGGTC
This sequence comes from Candidatus Woesebacteria bacterium UBA5941, assembly GCA_002430735.1. GTDB lineage: Bacteria > Patescibacteriota > Microgenomatia > UBA8517 > UBA8517 > UBA5941. The sequence continues at coordinate 22,711 of DJCV01000010.1, forward strand.
ATTTAAATTTAGGTGCTGGACGTATTGTGTACCAAGATCTCGCCCGTATTAATATGTCTATTGCGGATGGGTCATTTTTTGAAAACCAAGTGCTCATTGATGCGACAGAGCATGTAATTAAAAACAAATCAAAACTGCATGTCATGGGTCTTATTGGAGCAGGGGGAGTGCATAGCAACATTGAACACTTATATGCACTCTTACACTTTGCCGCACAGAAGCACATTTCCGAAGTGTATCTCCATGCCTTTACCGATGGACGGGATTCACCACCTAACGCAAGCGCAACGTATTTATCTCAAGTACAGGATGTTATGAATCGAGAGAAGGTAGGGAAAATCGCTTCAGTGATGGGCCGCTACTGGGCAATGGACAGAGACCTTCGGTGGGATAGAACAGCAAAAGCGTATTTTGCATTAACCAAAGGCGAGGGTCATTTGTTTAAAACCGCAAAAGAAATCATTGATGATTCATACTTAAGAGGGCAGTCTGATGAATTTATTGAGCCATCACTTATTTCAGATGCAGCGGGCAAACCGATTGCGTTAATTGAAAATAACGATGCAGTTGTCTTTTTCAATTTCAGAATTGATCGTCCACGACAACTCGCCCGTGCATTTATCCTTCCAGAGATTTCAAGTGAAATGGGGTTTGATCCATACACCATTAAATACGAAAAACATCACATGCGTGACAAAAATGTTCCTACCATTGGATTTCAAAGAGGGCCACTGTTGACTAATTTATTCTTTGGAACAATGACCGAATACGAGAAGCCTTTAATTGAAGCAGGAGCGAGACCACTTTTCCCACCAGAACATATTTCAATGCCATTAGGGCGCGCAGTATCTGTCGAAGGGTTAAGACAGCTGCGTGCGTCAGAAAGCGAAAAGGAGCGGTTTGTGACGTTTTATTTTAATGGGCAACAAGAAACTGCGTTTCCAGGAGAAGAGCGGTTAATTGTTCCTTCACCGAAAGTGCCAACGTATGATTTAAAGCCTGAAATGAGCGCTGTTGAATTGACCGAGGCAGTGTATCAAAAACTGTTGCATGACGGTGACTTTGCATTGGTTGTTATTAATTTTGCCAATGCTGACATGGTAGGGCACACGGGAAACTTAAGCGCTGCGATTAAAGCACTGGAAACATTAGATGTATGTTTAGGAAAACTCTCACAATATGTGTTGTCACGCGGTGGGCTCATGGTGATTACTGCAGACCACGGAAATGCAGAAGAAATGATTAATCCAAAGTCGGGCGCGGTGTCTACCGAACACACAGACAACCCGGTTCCATTTATTGCAATCGCGAAGGAATTTGAAGCGAAGCCTGAAATGATTCCATCGGGAATATTAGCAGACGTTGCACCGACCATTTTGTCCTACTTAAATATTGGGATTCCTGCTTCCATGATGGGACGGAACTTGCTTGCAGACTTTAAAACATCTACACTCTCTCGATGACCACAAACGACACGCTACCTGTGTGGGATCTCTCTCCATTCTATAAAAGTCCTACTGACCCAAAGATTAAGTCTGATATGTCACTCCTGGCAAAAGAGTACCAGGCAATTCAGAAAAAATATAAAGGAAAAGTTCACGAATTATCAGGGGAGCAAATGGAGGCCCTTGTTGAAATAATGGAAGCGTTAAGTTTGAAATCCGGAAAACTCGGTGCATTTGCATCACTCCTTACAACCGTTGATACCAAAAACGAGGGGTATGGTGCCCTGCAGCAAAAAATAACAGAATGGGCAGCGGACCTTTCTAAATACACTTTATTTTTTGGTATTGAATGGAAAAAAGTGCCAGAAGAGAAAGCACTCCGTGTTATTAACGCTGTTAAAAATCCAACATACAAGCATTTCCTGACACACATGAGAGCATTTGCCCCCTATGCACTTTCTGAAGAAATAGAAGAAGTATTGATTGAGAAAGATGTCACCGGGTGGGAGAGTTGGGAGCGACTGTTTACCCAAATGACTTCTTCATTTATCTACCTATTTAATAGAAAGAAACTGACTCAATCAGAGGTCATGAAATTACTGTCAGATCCACAGCGTGTCGTTCGAAAACAAGCATCAGAGGTGATAACTGAAACGCTTTTTGAACGAAAAATGGAGCTTACACACATCTACAACACGCTTATTGCTGACAAAATGCTTGAAGATAAACGCCGTACATACCCTTCGTGGCTCACTGGTCGAAACCTGGGAAACAAAGTGAGCGACAAAGTCGTTAACAAATTAATCGAAAGTGTAACCGGACGGTACGATATTGTGTCTAGACACTATACATTGAAGCGAAAACTGCTTGGACTCTCTGAACTGATGGACTTTGATCGATATGCACCGCTGAACCTATCCAAGAAAGAAACAAACATTCCATGGAATGACGCAGTCGCGATTGTACAATCTGCATACCGTGACTTTAGTCCTGAAATGGGAGATGTTGTTGAAACGCTTTTCAAAGAAAACGCAATTCATGCTGCACTCCTTCCTCACAAGCGGCCTGGAGCTTTCTCAGCATCAACGATTGCATCAATTCATCCGTATATTCTCATGAACTACACAGGAAAAGATGATGATGTTATGACACTCGCACATGAACTTGGTCATGCGATCCACCAGTATCTAGCAGGAAAAACCCATGGACAAATTGGGATGGGAATGCCATTAACCACCCAGGAATTGGCTTCAACCTTTGGTGAAATGATCACCTTTTCAAAACTTAAAGAAACAGTCGAAGGAAAGGAAAAATTAGCACTTCTTATGAAAAAAACTGACAGCATTATTGCAACAGTCTTTAGACAAACGGCCATGCATTGCTTTGAAGATGCAGTGCACTGGAAAAGACGAAAAAAAGGAGAACTGAAATATGATGACTTTTGTGAAGTGTGGATGAAAACTCAACGCGCAATGTTTGGTAAAAGCGTGAAATTGCGTGAAGAGTACCGAGGATGGTGGAGCTATATCCCTCATTTTATCCATACGCCCGGATACGTTTATTCATATGCATTTGGAGAACTACTCGCACTCTCGCTGTATAAACTCTATATAACGAACCCTCACGAATTCACTCCTACATATGTTGCACTCTTAAAAGCTGGAAACTCTGATTACCCTGAGAACTTACTCAAGAAAGCTGGCGTGGATATTACAACGGATAGCATTTGGTACGAAGGACTCTCCGTGATCGATGAGTTTGTGGCAGAAGAAACGAAACTGGCAACAGAGCTTGGGCTCATTTAAGAAGCTGCCATTAGTTCCTCCAACTCTTTTACATTTCCAAACGCAATCCGATCAGGAATATTTTCTTTCGCGTTCAGCATGCGTGCAGAAGTAATTGTATATAACCCATACCGGGTGTTTACGGCATCACAGGCACTTGAAAGTGAGAGATCTCGATCAATGTCCGTAAAGAGCGCTCTCTGCATATGAATATTGTCTCGCAAATCAAAACAAGAGACCGCGAGGTTTCGGACTGGCTTTCGGGGACTTTCTTCAAGAATACGAAATGCTGCCTGATAAAAATCTTGAGTAATCCACAAATCTCGATCTGTTTTATGCCCGCGATGATAGTAGCTCCCATCGCGATATTGAATGCCCAGATGAATTCCACGAGCGCAATATCCCGCTTTTCGAACACGACTACTCATCTTCGTAACGAGCTTTGAAAGAAGGGGAGAGAGATCTTTGATCTCCTCAAACGGTTTGGGGAGTGCATAGCTATTTCCATATGTTCTTCGACCAAATTCAAAACGATCAATCTCATATCCATGCAATCGCATAAACCAGTAATATCCATTCACACTTTCAAAGGCAGCTTTCAGTTTCCATAAAGGAGCGCTATAAAAATCCCAAACTGAATAAATTCCCATTCGATTGAGACGTGCAGCGTTCTTTTCTTTAATACCAGTTAGACTCATGAGCGGAAGCCTCCGAAAAACTTCTTCATAATTCACAGAGTCAATAACATCCAACCCATCAGGCTTTGTAATTCCAGCCGCTTGTTTTGCTAAGAATCGATTTGGACCAATGCCAATTGATACAGTTAAAGAATCTCCAATTTCACGCGTTATAGCTTTTTTAATATCTTGAGCAATCGTTACCATGCCAGTTCGATGCACTGAGAGCACTTCATCAAAATGAAGTACAAATTCATCAATCGACTTCGGAAAAAAGTCATAGGTATATCGTGCAAGAAGTTTTCGAAATTCTCGATGAATGTGCCTGTATTTTTGAGGGTCAGGACCCATGACAATTAAATTTCGGCAAAACAGTTTTGCGTCTTTCACCCGCATTCCCGTCTTTACTCCTTTTCTTTTTGCTTCATATGAAGCCGCTAAAATACAGCCATTGGGAGATGGATATGCAGCAACAGCTACAGGCCTATTCCGAAGCAAGTGATTTGCTTGTTGTTCAATGGAGGCAAAACACGCATTTAAATCAATATGCATAACAAGCGGTGCGACGGGGTTAAACGGCATATCGTTCAAGGGAAAGCGGGGAGTATTATGCGTCTCCTTCACGGCATTTAATACCCAGAAGATATGTCCCAAATCTCTTCAAGTTTCCAAAAAAGAGTATCGGTATTTAATACAAGGCGCATAAATAACGTATCCGTAGTCACAGAGAATACATGAAAGAGAGTTTTCCCTTCACGAAAGACATGATGCAGCCCTAATTTTCGAATTACATATTCACGTCCTTTCCAGATAACAGTCTGTGGTATAACGTATGCAGGGTTTGCTGTATATGAACAAAGAACCGATACAGGTTCTGAGATTTTAAAAGATGAGAGGGCTTTTCTTTCGTCTATTGTTTGGGTTGCCATACATTACAATAACCCAAACAAAAACCAAAAGTCAACAGAGCAAAACAAACATTAAAATTGCAAAAAAGGGTTAGCGACTGAAATCCCTAAACCTGAAGAAAAGATATTATGCAGCAAGCGGGACTTCGTCGTACATATGCAACCACACGACACTTGGTATTTGAATGCCAACTCTGGCAAATGCATTCTTTGCCATTGCCCAGGTCTGGGCTATCATCCCCAAAGTCGTTCGTCCACTTGCATGATCGTAATTTGTCTAAAAGACATCGAAATAGAATTGGCCTTCATGTTCAAGCATTTGGTAGACGACACGTGCCGGTTCAGCATTCTGACAACGCGCGCACAGCCAAACCTGTTCATGAACGGTGATTCCTTTCAATTGATGAATCCGAAGAAATGTTTCATCTTCAATTTTTAGGGTTTCACCTACTGTCCAATTTATCTCCCTGAATGGGGTTTCTGACATACCTCGCATAGAAGCACCTCCATTCAAACTTTCGATACAGAGATTATACACTCAAAAAATCCACTTTGAATAATGAAACAAAATAATATATGATGTTTTCTAGATACGTTATGCATCTTGTTAAAAAAGCATTGGCAGTAGTTTCTCTCGGTGCTTTTTTCACCCTCATTTTTCTTCTCTCCCCACAAACCGTAACAAAAGGAGCACCACAAAATTTCACCAATGAAACAATTATTTTAAATCTTGTTGAACCGACAGGAATTCAATTTTTGCCCGACGGACGAATGATTATTATTAACAGGTATGGATCTGTCAGAATGGTTCAAGCAGGTGCAACGACACTGGACGCAACACCGGTGCTTACCCTAACAAACATTAATACAGACCAAGGCGAGCGCGGATTAGTCGGAATTACCATTGATCCAAACTTTGCTTCAAATGGGTATATATATCTCTTCTACACAGCAAACAGTCCTCTGAGAGATCGCGTTTCTCGCTTTACAGTGAATGGAAATACAGCCGCTTTGAATACTGAAGTTGTGATTTGGCAAGACACCGTTGAAGCACAATTGTGGCATCACGGGGGAACTATCGCATTTGGCCCAGACAGTAAACTCTATATTTCAACAGGAGATGGTTTTGACAGCCCTGTATCTCAAAACTTAGCAAGCTTCAGAGGAAAAATATTGAGAGTTAATTCAGATGGCACAGTACCAACAGATAATCCGTGGGCCGGAGATGGTAATTCTAGTACACTTGATCATATTTGGGCACGAGGACTCAGAAATCCATTTAGATTTTCATTTGATTCTCTCAATGGGAGAATGTACATCGGAGATGTTGGTGGGAATAACCAGGTTTCTTCAATTGAAGAGGTTAATCTTGGTGCGGCAGGTGCCAACTTTGGATGGCCAGTTTGTGAAGGGAATTGTGGAACTGCTGGAATGACCAATCCAATATTCACCTATCCACATAACAATCGAGATTCATCTGTCACTGGCGGAATTGTGTATAGAGGAGGAAACTTTCCAAGCGCTTATCAAGGATCATATTTCTACGGAGATTATGTACAAAATTGGATTAGACGACTTACTTTTGATGCAAACGGGGTTGTATTAGGGAGCCAAAACTTTGAGCCTGAAAGCGGTGGTAGCGATGGACCTTACGGCGAAATAGTTGATATTAAGCAAGGGCCTGATGGTGCACTCTACTATGTAGACTTTGGCGCAACATGGGAAGGTGTTTCAAATCCGGGCACAATACGACGAATTAAATACACTGGCGCAAACACACCTCCCCTTATCACACAAGCTACAGCTGATGTGACTTCTGGACCAGGACCTCAACTCACTGTTTCATTTACGGCAGTTGCAACAGACGCTGAAAACAATCCACTGACATATACCTGGGCTTTTGGTGACTCACAAACGGCAACAGGTGCACAAGTCACTCATACATACACACAAAAAGGGCAATACGATGCACGAGTGACGGTTTCTGATGCACAAGGACAAACAATTTCAAATCCCATTACGATAACAGTAGGCATCGCTCCTGTTGTTACAATTCTCTCTCCATCCACTGGTACAACATTCAGAGCAGGGGACGTTATTAGTTATTCAGCAAGTGCAACAGACAGCGATAGCAGTATTACTGCAGCTAACTATTCATGGCGGGTGATTATGAACCATGCCAGTCATACCCATCCGGAAGAAGGACCGATTAATGGAGTGACAAATGGAACATTCACAGTTCCCGTATCAGGACATGACTTAGACAATACAACGTCCTTTGATATCGTTGTAACAGTCACAGATGAAGTAGGGTTATCAGATACCAAGGCCGTTCGAGTAAACCCTGAAACAGTGCAACTCACGTTGACAACAAACCCAGTTGGCATTCCACTTGCGTTTGGACAAGAATTCGGACTAGTGACACCATTTACAACGTCACGCGTTATCGGGTTCCAAATACCAGTCGTAGCACCGACAACAACAACAGTTAATAATAGTCAGTACGAGTTTACTTCATGGTCCGACTTGGGTGCTGCAAGTCACACGATAACAGTACCAACAACAAACCAAACAATTACCGCGACTTATACCCAAACAGCACCGTCAACAACAGCATCTCTCACCTTTGACGGAGTTGATGACTTTGCCTTCAACAATCAAATAGGGGCGAGTGGCACACAAACAATTGAAGGATGGATTAAACCAACTGTTGCTTTACAAAACACTATAGTTTTAGGCAATTTTAACGACTCAAATGGATGGTCAATTGAATTAACTTCCGGACAGCCGACGTTTTGGAGAGGGAGTGGTGGAAGTTGGTCAAGCATCCAAGGAACAACAGCGCTACCAGTAAACGCATGGTCACACGTAGCAGTGACACATAATGCAACTACGGGCGATACCAGAATATACCTTAACGGCATTCAAACTGCCGCTGCAACCATGAGTGCAATCGGTGCAACCAATAGCTTTAGACTCAACAGTAATTCAGGGTATCCGTTTTTCGTCGGACGAATTGATGAAGTTCGTGTATCAAATGCAATTCGATATACAACAGCATTTACCCCAAGTGCAACGGCATTTAGCACAGACGCACAAACAGTGGCTCTCTATCACTTAGACGAAGGTTCGGGCCAAGTATCAGCTGATGCATCTGCAAACAATTACACATTAACACTTGGACAGACAAATGCCGTAAATGCATCAGATCCAACATGGACAGTAAATGACTCACCGTTTACCGTAAGTACGCCGACACCCACACCAACTGCAACACCAACACCTTCACCGACCCCAAGTCCTACGCCTACTCCTTCACCGACACCTACCGCAACACCGACAGCGACTCCAACTCCTACTCCTACTCCTAGTGCTACGCCAACTCAAACGCCTACGCCATCACCAACACCAACGCCGACACCACCACCTGTGGTAAATGGAGCACTCACATTTGATGGGTCAAACGACACAGTAGGCACTGCAGCAATTTCCTCACAGGGAACAAAAACAATTGAAGCATGGGTGAGACCGTTGGTTGCAAATGAAAACGCTGTTGTCGCAGGCAACTATAATGACAACAATGGATGGGCTTTGGAATTAAATAACGGTCGAGTAGCGTTTTGGGTTGATAATGGCGGGGGATGGAGTTCGGTTACCGGAACAACACAATTAGCTGTAAATACGTGGTATCACATAGCAGCTACTTACAACGCAACTACGAGAGTTGCTGTTATATATGTGAATGGCGTTGCACAGGCTACAAGAAATGTAGGACTAATCCGAAATGTCACAGCATTTGTTTTGGGAGGGTCAACTGGATATCAATATTTAAATGGACAACTTGATGAGGTGCGCCTTTCAAGCATCGTTCGGTATACTGCTAATTTCACCGTACCTTCAACACAGTTTACAAACGATGCCTCAACTGTTTTGCTCTATCACTTTAATGAAGGAACAGGGCAAATAGTGACGAATGCAGCAAGCACTTCTTACTCATTATTTTTGGGTGGGACCAGCGCTATTCAAACGTCCGACCCAGTCAGAATTACATCAACCGCACCAACGGAATAACTAGACGAGTGATGGGCAACTGTCTATACTAAAATCATGAAACCTGAAACGATCAAAGCCATTTTTACAAACCTTCTTTTTGTAATAGGAGTAATCCTCATGATTACCGGATTTATCCAAGGAACACGAACAGTTGTTAAACTTGCTGTTTTTGAAAACTATCCACTCGAAACATGGGAAGAAACAAAGTGTGAGCAATATCCATATGTCGCAGCTCCGGTTGACAGTGAAAAAACGACACCAGCAGAAGTGAATCCACGCGTTAAAGAAGACTGTAAAGCGCAGCTTGCTACAGAGCGAAAAGTAAAAATGACAGAAGATATCGTAGCTTCCATTAGTTTCCTCGTTTCCGGAGCAACACTCGTGTATTTCTTCAGAAGATTTATCCTCAAATAAAAAGTCCCCAACGTGTTAACACATTGAGGACCAACGATGAATGGCAATCAATCAGGCAGTGGAAGCAGCGTTGTCAGGCTGGGTATATTCACCCTTGCCATAAACAAGGACTTTGAAAACCGTCTCATTTTTGTTTCGGCGCTTATGTTGTTCAAAGTCGCGGTCTCGTCTTACAACCAGAGGGTCACTTTTTCCCCTCAAGTGCATCACGACGACTCCGCCAGTGGGTAAAGCATTCGTGAGCTTGTTCCACCGAATCTTGCCCAGCTTCTTCCCTGAGAGATCTGTCATTTCAAGCATTTCTTACTCCTAATATCAATAAATAGAAGGACAGTTTTGCCACTCCCTTTTTTTAGGGAAATTGTAGTATATAAAATTTTTATGAAAAATGCAAACTAATATAGGATACATGCTGGGTGACGAAAACGTCACCCAGCTGTTGAAGCTCGTTACTCAAATTTCTTGCTGTGCTTTTTATCGCACTCTGCACAATGGAAGCCTCTATTGCCAGTGCAGTACGTGCATGTGCAGTTACACCGGCGACGACGGAGCGCTACATGTCGATACAAGCTCCATAGTAAAAATAACTTAGTCACAGAGTTACTCCTTATGAAAAAAAGTAGAACGAGCCACTTGGCTACAAGTGTACGCAATTATATACCTTTTTTATTTTCTTACAAAAGAGGTCTTGTTTATAGACAAGAAAGCATAAAATCCATACACTGAAACATATGAGTTTACCTGCCCTGAAAAAAGCTTCACTCCCAAAGGCTCCCCCTTTAGTAAAGCTGCTCGGACCAAGCTTTATTCTCTTAGGCCTCGGGTTAGGAAGTGGGGAGTTGATTCTCTGGCCATATCTCGCTTCTCAGTATGGGTTAGGTATTATTTGGGGGGCAGTGTTGGGTATTACGTTGCAATTTTTCATTAATATGGAAATTGCACGATACACATTAGTGACAGGGGAGAGCGTGTTCGTAGGGCTCACCCGAAAGTTAGGTGGCATTTCACCTATTTGGTTTATTTTCTCAACGCTTATTCCCTGGATGTGGCCGGGAATAGCTGCAAGTGCAGCAACGCTTCTTGCGGCGCTTTTTGGCATCTCATATACCCCTATTATTCCGATTGGGTTATTGCTCGCAATTGGGGTCATTTACACATTAGGGCCTGTTATTTACAAAACACAAGAAACGCTACAGCGTTTAATTATTATTATTGGAGTACCATTTATTTTTGGACTTGCTATTTATTTTGCTGGCCCAAGCGATTGGGAAGCGCTGGGGAGAGGCGTGTTAGGATTTGGGTCACACTTTTGGTTAGTGCCTGCAGGAATTTCCGCAACGACATTTTTGGCTGCGTTTGCGTACGCAGGCGCCGGTGGAAATTTAAACCTCGGACAGTCGTTATATATAAAAGAAAAAGGGTATGGGATGGGGAAGTACTCAGGACGGCTCACAAGTTTTTTAACGGGTAAAAAGGAGGATGTGTCGCTTATTGGTACAACATTTGAAATGAATCAAAAGAATGTGTCTCTCTTTAAAGATTGGTGGAGAAAAATTAACATTGAGCACGCAGTAGTCTTTTGGGCAACAGGGGCAACAACAATGCTCCTTTTGGCACTACTTGCATACATTACTGTTTTTGAAAAATCGAGCACTTCTGGTATTAACTTTGTGATCGAAGAGGCACATGCTATGACTGCCCTCGTTGGTCCAGCTGTGGGTGTTTTATTTTTATCTGTTGCAACGGTTATGCTTTTCTTTACTCAATTTTCAGTGTTTGGAACCACAAGCAGGATTATGACTGAGAACTTACTCCTAGCTAGTTCTGCATTTAAAACAAAACATGCAGGCAATTATTTCTATTTCTTTTTGTGGCTACAAATTCTTTTGGGAATAATTGTATTTCTCCTTGGGTTTAAAGAACCGCTTACCTTGGTTATTATTGGAGCGGTCCTCAATGCATTTTCAATGTTTATTTATACCGGTCTTGTTTTGTGGCTCAATAAAACAAGCCTTAAAAAGGCAGTACAACCAAACAGGTTTAGAACCAGTATTGTCAGTGTGGCATTTCTGTTTTACGGTGGCTTCAGCTTGTACACAATTATCGACCGTCTGTTTTAGACTCAGTGCGATATAATAGATGGTATGCGCAAGCTGTTTTTTGCATTATTACTCATTGGAGTTTCAGTACTTTCATTCATTGGTGGCAGAGTATCACGGACCACTGATACTCGTGTTTTTACGCTGAATCCCACTCCTGTTCCAACTCCATTAGCCAAATATACAATTGAAACACTCAAAAATGCGACAATCGTTCCAGGTTCTTTTCAAAGCGGTGAATTGATCAATGACACGAAAGACATTACCGTGCAAACATTTCATATGAGCTATGATCCAACACTCTCAAATGGACCTATTAAAAAAGTGAGTGGAGTTATAAACATGCCAAAAGAAGGATCAAACTTGCCACTTGTTGTCATGCTCCGAGGATTCGTTGATCAAAGCATTTATGCGCCGGGTGTTGGTACCAAAAATGGAGCCGCCTTTTTCGCAGAAAATGGCTTTATTACAGTGTCGCCAGACTTTCTTGGATACGCGTCTTCAGACAGCGAATCAGGAAACATCTTTGAAACACGGTTTCAAACATATACGACAGTACTCACGTTACTCCACTCTATCCCAACTCCTTCATTTTCAGATTTAACTGGCGGGCGTTGGGACGGGAAAAATATTTTCATATGGGCACATAGTAACGGTGGGCAAGTGGCATTGACCACGCTTGCCGTGACTGGGGAGAGTTATCCAACGACACTCTGGGCACCTGTTACCAAGCCGTTTCCGTATAGTGTTTTATACTACACCGATGAATCTGCAGATGGAGGGAAATTTATTAGAAAAGAATTAAGTAAGTTTGAAACGCTATATAACACTGATCAGTATTCCTTCACAAATTACCTCCCAAACATTAAAGGTCCGCTGCAATTTCAGCAAGGTACCGCTGATGACGCTATTCCATTTGAATGGACACGAAGTATCGTAAATAGATTGAGAAAAAATGAGGTCGAAGTAAGCTACTTTGAATATCCTGGTGCAGATCACAATATGCGGCCATCATGGGATGAAGTAATTGCAAGAGACATTGCCTTTTTTAATAAGTGGATGATAGTAGCTCAAGAAGAGTAAGTACATGTCATAAAGTGTTACACATTCTTGAAATTTTGATATACTAGGGTATACAGTTTATATATGAATATATTTCTAGGCCTTATCATTAATATTATTAGCTTAATGGTCGTCAGCTATCTTATCCCTGGCTTTTACTTTGTCGACTTTAGAGCATTGCTCGTCGCAGCAGTTGTTATTGGGATTATTAACAGTTTCATTAAGCCAGTATTGCAGCTTATCGCACTCCCGCTTTCAATTGTTACTTTGGGACTTTTTGCATTCTTCGTAAATGTTGCGTTACTGTGGCTGGCAGCAGAAATAGTACCAGGTTTTCAAATTCAGAATTTCTTTACAGCAGCAGTAGCTTCAGTCGTGATGGCATTAATTGGTGCCTTTTTCCATAAGATGGATCACTAAATATGAGTAAATCAGGCGATACTCCCAAATCATTTAGTAAGAAAGTTGAAACAAACAAGGTGGCGTTTAAATCACCAAGTAGATTTAGCGGTGGCGGAGCACAATCACAGTTTGGAACAAAGTCCCAATACAAACCAATGCCAGTTCGCATTACTCAGCACAAAGGCTAATTCTTCAATCCACAAAAAAACCTCACTATCCTAAGTGAGGTTTACTACACCGGTATTTTTAAATACTACGGCGAATTTCGATTTGCATTGTATCCAGGATGACAATCTGAATGCATTCTCCTGCTGACACAATCATTGGTACATAGATGCTATTGCCACCGTGTTGGGTAAGCGTGACCGTGTACATACCAGGCTTAATCGGCTGTGGGATTTGTCTCCCTTGATGCCGTGGCCGATTTTCACCGACAATATTTACGTAATACCCAAACGGTACATCGCTCATGACGTACCACGCGCGGTTCAGGCTCATCTGTTCAATGCGCTTCCGCATACTTTTGGACGACCACAGGACCATGCGCAGAATAACAACGTATATAACCAAGTGATAGTAGAACACAATATTGGCGGCAAACTCTGCATCACGTATCGTTTCAGCCGACTTAATGAGAGCCGTAGACGATGTTTCGAGGCTTACAAGCATCATAAACGCCAACACAGCATTTACTCGTGCGCGTTGCACTTCTTGTGTCGTACCAAAAAAACGGGTGAATACTTTGCGGGACAGGGTTGAAAAAAGCGACGCTTTCTCAGACTGATCCATTTAACACCTCTCTGTGAATGTTCAGATAAACAACTGAACTATTATAGCAGAATACTATGGGGATTGTCTTGTTGTCAGATATGAATTATGCTCTACCCATAGTTTACAGAGTGGGAGGGAATCCAGTGATTACCAGCTTAAGTATCGGAATCTATACATTGCACCTAAAAAAACTCATTATCGCCTGCAGGACAAAAAGTGGCGACCCATTTCGTGCCAAAGCGGTTAACAAAGAATCGCTCCTACCTTTTCGCTTCGTGCTTATTTTGGAACATACGAAAAAGGAAGGAAATATCCGTGAGGTTTTTGCTCAAATCGTGTATAACACGCTGACATACACATCAGATACACCACTTGTTGTAAATGACGACCTTCACTATACGGGTGAGGATGTCATTCCTGTTATTGCCACCTGCATGGCGATGTACAACCTTGAAACCCGTATAACGCTCTCAAAAGAGTGGCTACTTGAATGGGCTGCACAGTACTACCAGCCGTCCGAGTAGAACATACACCGCCTCAGATCTTTTCTTGAGGCGGTTTTCGTGTATAATAGCCTCATGGCCGCAAAAAAACAGACTCAACAGGGTGTAACTGTTGCAAAAAGTGATGATGGATCAATCCAAATGATGTTCACGATCGCTTGGGGTGAAATTGAAAGTGCCCAGAAAAAAGCAGTTGAAAAACTCAGTGCTGATATTACTGTCCCAGGGTTCCGTAAAGGAAAGGCTCCTATCGAAACGGCAATGGGACATATTCCGAAAGACACTGTCGTTCAGGAAATAGTTGGTGCAGTTCTTCCAGAGAAAATCTCCCAGGCTTACAAAGATCACGATATTACTCCAATTATGTATCCCAAACTTGAGCTCATGCATGCGCATGAAGGTGAGGATTGGGAAATTCGTGCAGTAACAGCACAACTTCCACAAATTAAGCTTGGCGATTACAAAGAAAAAATCAAAGCAGCGCTCGCAACAGATAGTATTTGGACACCTGAAAAGGGAGCTGACAAACCAAAAGAAATGAGTGCAGAAGAAAAAGAAAATATTGCATTAAAAACACTGATTGATTCAGTGGAAGTAGTGCTTCCAAATGTACTTATTGAAGAAGAGGCAAATCATAGAATTTCTGCACTTCTTGCTCGACTTGAAAAATTAGGGCTAAGTTTGGAAAATTATTTAGCTTCACAAAACAAGAAACCAGAAGACTTGAGGGCTGAGTATGCGAAAGCAGCAAGTGAATCACTGAAGGTTGAACTGATCTTAGGAAAAATTGCTGAAGATCAAAAGATTTCCATTGACGAGAAAGAAGTTGATGCATTCGCAAAAGTAACCGAAGCTGATCCAAGACGCGCTGGTATGCCTATTACAAACGAGGAAAAAAGCACCATTCGAACATTACTTACGAAACGTAAAGCTATCGAACACCTTGTCTCATAACGTAGTTTTTTCGTATCATACGGAAGAAACCTATTATGAATCAAAAAAATAGTAAAACTCCGCTTTACAAAAATCCATTAGAAGCGCTTCGCGAAAGCGGGTCAGAGGTACTCTCCACAACAAACAATGAAGTCTTCCGTCCAATGACTGAGGAATTCATGAATCAAATCCTGGGTCGGAAGCGAAAATTCCATGGTGAGATAAAGCCTGGTGAATCAGTTGAAATGAGACAGATCTTCAATGGGAAACAAGAACAGCATGAAAAGTATCGCGATCAAGTTGTCCTTGAGCGACGTCTCTATGAAGAAGAGCGAGTGCTCGTTGAAAAAAGAACTGGGGAATTGCGATTGCAAATCGAAGCTATTCAGGTTGAAGTGACAAAACTTGCTAAAGCAACACCACGCTTGGCGAAGGAAGTTGAAGTGGCTTCATTTCAAGCACCCACAAATGTTACGATCTATGAATTATTTTTCTTGAAACATTTATTTGATTTCATTAAAAGTTTTAGAGAACACATTGAACAAGCGCACGTCTGGCTCGCTTCCACAAATGCACGTGCACACAAGAAAAATGTATGGGGAGCAAATTATAAAAAATATGGTGCCCGGTACTTAATGTCTGGTGAGCACTATTCCGGAAGGTCTTCTGCGTAAAGGTTTTACTTCGTTGACAGAAAAGATGAGTTATCCTTATACTATTTTGGCATGCAGAGAAACTTCTTTATATCTTCATTGAGTCTATACCCAGAGCACCATTAACATGATGCTCCAAGACAAACAAGAAACCCCTCCAACAAGAGGGGATTTTTAATTGCCCATGTCGAAAGAACACGCACAATCTCTGTATCCATCAAACGGAAGTAAGCCTGATATTGGCGTTTTATATCACAATGTTGGATACGGAGTTCTGAGAGGATCTGATGAAGCAACTCAGCAAAGAATTCATGAATATTACGGTTCCCGCGGTGGTCATTTACCTGATGGATACGAATCAGCAGTATTAGTGCCGGATGCAGGAAACGTTGAAGTGCAAAAACAATTTGAATATCTTTCCGAGGCAATGGATAGAAATATTCGAGTAATTGATATTAGTGCATATAAAAATTTGAAAGGCAGAATTTTATTAAATCCATATATCAATATTGATACGGTTTCACGGGATCACAGCGGCCCTGATATTGTCGTATGGGGTTTACCTCATGAACTCACAGATCGATTAAAAAATAAAGTGCACTCCAATACTGATATACAGCGGTTATCAGAGGAGACCGATATTCCTCTTGCAATCCCAGACATGTGGATCAGTCATATTCGTGAACTCCCTGAAGTTGGACTTACCGCAGTAACTCAGATACAAGCAATGTACGATCAATACACCCCTGAATACAACCAATTTTTCGGCGTTATATTTAGAAATGGAGAAGCGGACGGAGGATATGGGAATGTTGTCATGAAACGAACAAAAGAAGGGTATTGGGATGTCTGTCCAAACGCAGGCGAAGTGTATCAATTGCAAAATATCGAGGATGCCTTGCTTTTATCTCAAAACTTTTTAAGGCAAAGCATGAATGAAGCCATTGAACCACGTGTCGTTATTAATAGACTCATTGAAAAAGAAGACTCACCAGGAATGTCTGTCTTATTTTTAGGTGGCGAAGTGCACTCGCTTGGATGGAATGGACAGATACCCAGTAAAAGTGGTGAAGCGTGCGTGGGAACAATGAAATATGTTCCGACAAATGAATACTTGCGAAGATATCAAGATCGTCATGAAGAAGAGTCTGCATGGGCATTTGCTCAATATGTGTATGCCGTGAGTGAAGCGCAAGGGATTGACCCAACCTCTATTCATGGCATTGCAAATGTAGATATCATGATTCCAGGAAAACTTGAACAATTATTTCTCGCGCGTTCAAATCGAAACCCTGATGTTGTATATGTTGCTGAATGCAACCCTCGCTGGACAAATTATTCCGATGCAGTCAGTTTAGTTGCATGGGTAAAGGGATTTCCACTAACAGTTGAGGGCTTTAAACAGGTCATACAGGAAGGGATTGTTGCAGTTGATAAAGTACCTCATTCTCAAAAATCCAGAGACTCCTTAAGAAACGCTGTTAAAAAAACGAGTGCCCAAATGGGTGAAAAGGATGGAGCAATACTAAGAATGCCATCAGAAAAAACGGCGGGAATTATTTATTATGGAAATACTGACGTAGTTGAACAAAGAATACTGCAGGAAATTTCCTAACAGAGATGGAAAATTTAGTAAAACTTCAAAAAACATATAAAAAGCCGTATAATCAACTTCTATCGGGACCCTTAGCTCAATTGGCTAGAGCGATTCATTGACGTTGAATAGGTTCTGGGTTCAAGTCCCAGGGGGTCCACACAGTAACTCCACCTTCGCTTCTGGAAACGATTTTATTAATGAGTCCCTCTTTGAAGCAGATCTAAACTGGTGCTTTGCATAAGCGGGGAGGGGTTAATTGCTTGCAGTTTTTCTATAGTTTCAACATTTCTAAACACAAGCGCTAGTATCGCGTCCTCTAACAGTAAATGTAGATTATACGTAAGCGTTGGTTGTGCATGTTTTATATAGCTTAAGTATGCTTTTGTTGTTTCACCTTCAACAAAGGAAGGAATCCCAAAAGGAAGTAATTTACCATCCAAATACTTTGTTCGAGCTGATGCTTCTCCTCCGTATGGCTTAAATAATTTACCTTTACTATCAACAAAAAAGAGTGCCCCTCCTGGTGATTCAATAGTGCCACCACCGACCACTCGCGTAACTCCAATACCACTTGCACCAAGTAATAGAGTCACTGCAATATGATCAGATGCGCCACCTTCGACGAGCACTGGCTTATCAATCTCTCCGCGCAAATTCCAAACCAGTGCAGGCCATTCAATGGCACTACCACTTCGCACGCCGGTTATACAACGACCTCCACCACCGATACCCAGATAGAGTCCATCCGCACCAGCACGGCATGCAGCAACAGCTTGCTTCACATCAATAATTTGTCCGGTAAATATCTCTATTTCATCTCCGTACTGCTTTCGCAGTGCAGTCACAGTCTCAACAGGACCAGTTCCTGGCTCTGGAGAGTACACCCTGAATGTCCTTACTCCTGCTTTAAAAAGCATTTCAGTTCTTACTAATGCCTTGGCAGGATCTGCCTCAACAGTTCCCATGATGTTTGACTTCCAGTGAGCAGTAACACGCTCACGATCTGGGTTGTCAGATAACAACGTGTCTGCCAACTCATCAAGTATTTCAAATACTTCTCGGGCGACATCAGTCTGACGTTCACTCTGAGCTAAAACTCCATTGCGGGGAATACAAGTTAATGCATGAGATGCAGCCATCGTTGCAATTGCAAGTGATGAATTCCACACATCGGGAGAAGCGGATCCGACAAACGGAATACGAGCATATTTACCGAGCTTCAAAAATGGCCCATGCGCGTATCGTTCAGTCCGGCTTGCACGCTCATGATCGGCTCCAACAACACTTGCCGCAAGGTCTCCTATCGAAAGGGATAATCCATTCTTTTCTGCTTGAGTAAATACGGGTGCCGCAATTTTTTTCGGTGCTATGAAAGGACGTTTTGTTGTCTCAAGAAGACTGTTTAATCGATAGGGATGATTAAATAGTTTTAAAAAGAACCACCGCATGGCAAGCGTTTCATAAATCCGAGAAATAGGAAGCATATGCACTGACTGGTAATCAAGGTAATCAAATGGCGTTTTTAAGAGTCCTTGGCTTGGAGATACTGTTGGATGTTCCTGGCTTAAAGCAAGCCAACGGGTAAGGTATGTTTTACTTTTCTGTCTTTTCTTTAATTCAGACAGTATTTGTTTGGTACCATGATCCGGATCTCGTAAAAGACCGAAGTCTGCTCGTAGGCTTTCTAGGTTTTTGTTCTTCACGATTGAAAACAAGACCACTATACTACATTCATGAAAGTGAGCAAGATATATTTTGCAACAACGAACGAAGGAAAGATTGCAGAAGCAAAAACACTTCTTGGAATTGGGATTGAAGGGTGCGGCCTTCCCATTGATGAAATCCAATCACTGGATGCTTCAGAAGTTGCTCGAAAAAAAGCACTTGCTTACTATGAAAAACTGCAAAAACCAATTTTAGTCGAAGACGTTTCACTCACTTTCCAAGCCTTAAATGGACTTCCCGGAACATATATTAATGACTTTTCAAAGGTACTTGATAACAAAGGGTTGTGTCACTTAATGCGTGACGAGAAAGATCGCTGTGCAACGGCAATCACAACGCTCGTGTTTATTGATAGTGAAGGCACACCGCACGAGTTCGTGGGGGAGGTACATGGTGATATCACAAAAGAGCCAAGAGGAGAGAAAGGGTTTGGATGGGATCCCATTTTTCAGCCAAACGGATCAGATAAAACGCTTGCAGAAATGGATATCGAAGAAAAAAACACCTACTCAATGAGAGCACGTGCATTTGAAAAATTTAAAACCTGGCTTGAGACCCAGGAGTAATATCGAGCGGGATTAGCCACAGACATCCTCTTCTACTATAATAGCGCTATCAGGGCCCCTCGTTCAGTGGTAGGACACATGGCTGGCAGTCATGGAATGAGGGTTCGATTCCCTCGGGGTCCACATAGTCCACAAAACACACATGAAAAAAGATCAAACAGCAAACACAGTACAAACCGGAACACAATCCAAAAAGGTTTCAACATACTTCCAGCGGCTCGTTATCGTTCTAATCGCAGTTATTGCGGTGATTTGGACTATTGAACCAGTTTCTGCGGGAAGCGTTAAAGTTGTCACGCGTTTTGGGGGAGTCACCGGAAGGGTGTTGCAGCCAGGTCTTAATTTCATCATTCCGTTTGTTGAATCAACGCGCCAAATAAATACTAAGTATTTAATTTATGAAACCATGCGCGATGACGATAGACAGACTTCCGGATCAGATTACACTGATGCACCAGTGGATACGAATACCGAAGATGGACAACGGGTAAATATTTTCTACACAATTCGCTTTTCAGTAGATTCAACTCGAGCAACCTGGGTTACAGAACGGTTTGGAACAGAAGAAGCATTGGTCGATAAAATTGTACGAGCTGAGTCACGAAGCGTTGCGAGGACTGTTCCCTCAAACTATACCGCTGAAGAATTATATGTTGGAACTGGGAAGGAAAAGATTGCACAACTAATTGCTGATGGAATCAAACAAAAACTCGCTGATAACGGAATTCTGCTTGATTCAGTGCTTGTAAGAGAAGTTGATTTTAACGACCAATACACTCAGTCAATTGAGGCAAAGCAGATTGAAGCAGTAAAAGTCGAAACTGCAAAAAACATTGCAGCACGAGCAGAATTTGAAAAACAAGCCACTATCCGCGCAGCAGAAGCACAAGCTGAGGCACAACGACTACAAAGCTTAACAATTACTGAACAATATGCACGTTTAGAGTGGATTAAACGTTGGGACGGAAAGTTACCGACATACATGACCGGGGATGCACAAAATCTCATCCAGTTGCCAAGATAAACTTCTATAACTTTTTGGTTTTTTTAAACAAAAAAACTCCCGCCACATACTATGGCGGGGTAAATATAAAAACCTAATAGCTACTTAGTTGTACTGCAATACAATAGTCGATGTTGCATTGCCGTTGGTATCTACAAATCCCTGAATGCCATGCGGCATCCAATCCTTGATTACGTCCAACGTCATGTCTGCAAAAACGTCGCGTGAGTATGGAATCCCTACGAATAAGACGGCTGCATCTTCTGAAATTGCAGTATACCCGTCGAATGTAGAAGAGACACGCCACCCATCGGTTTCGTTCCATGAAATCGGAGCAGGTGAATGGCCTTTAATCTGTACAAGCTTATCCAGCGGCGCATCGCCATGAACAATGCCAATGACCTGTTCATCACGAAGAATGATCACGTCATCTTCAATATTGATCAATTCTTCAGGGCAATACCGAGATAACAACCAGCTCTGTAGAAGCCCCACATCCCCGTTAAAAACTTCTTCGCCACGAACCAAACGGGTTTGTTCTTCGGCAAACCAAAATTCCTGGTTCCAGCCAGACATTTCATAGACGTACCAGGTGTTGTCCATGCTGACAATTTCAAAATAGAAGTCCTCGGTGTTAAAACAATCCTGCATGAGGCCGTAGGACATTCCGTCTTCGTCTGGCAAAGGTGAAAACCCATACGTCAGGGTTTGATCCCGGTACTGGTAGTGGGGTGCTGCCCACTCCAAATCGATAAAAGGTTGGTCTTGCGCCGCTGCATTGAACGCCGAAATGAGGCCAAAAAACAGTCCGATTCCAAGGATAACTAACGATTTCATTTTTCCTCCTCCGAGGTGATTAAATGTGCTAAATGCTTAACTGATAGAAGGATTATAGCTCAAAAGCTGCCCTTGTCAACATTACAGGATACTTTGATGTGTGTTGTTTTACATATAAAACGCACTATGAGATAATCTCATTCCTACATCTGTAAAGGAGGCTCTTATGCCATCGTTAGAAGTATTAGTAATTGGGCGGCATGTCGTTCCAGGTGATAAGAACTATGAAGCTCGGGCTAAAATCGCAGAGATGATTCTGAGCAGACCGGATCAGATCAATCTCACACAACTTGCTGACCGTGCAACATTGCAGGAGATGTCAGGGATAGACCTTGCGACTGTTGATGGATCGGTTGGCTTTTTGAAGCTAAAGCCTGACTTTGTTATATACATTGTCGATGATGTCTTCAATGTTGAATGCTTTTACCTGTTTCACCTCGCGTATTCATACTTCGAACGGAATAAGCAACAGGGACGGATTCTGCTTATCAAAATGAGTGACGAATCACAGGAAGCAGGTTTAAGCTTGGTTGAAAAAACCATTGTTTGGCACCACCCTGAACCGGCTGAAAAGCTCGCTCAATTCATTGATCAGATGTATCAGTAAAATAGTGCAGCAGGGAGTAATCACTCCCTGCTTGCACCTCATTCTAAAGCGCAGTATTCTTAGAAATAAGCATGCTACTTCAAACGTTACTTCTTTCTTCAATAGTCGTTTTTGCTCTCGTAACCACAGGATTTATCTTAGCTGTAAAGCTTAAAAATAACGGGATTGCAGATGTATTGTGGGGCATTGGGTTTATTGTTATTACGTATACAACTCTCTTTGTAAACGGCATTTATTCAATCCGACAACTCGTCGTGACAGTACTCGTACTATTCTGGGGTGTCAGGCTTGCTGCACATATCTTCATGCGAAACAAAGGAAAAAAAGAGGACTTCAGATATGCTGCATGGAGAGCACAATGGGGGAAAGCATGGGTCATTAAAAGTTACCTCTATGTCTTTTTGTTGCAAGGATTTTTCATGCTCCTTGTAGCCCTCCCCGTATTATTCACAAATACATATCCTGGTCCCACGATAGGACTCCTTGACCGGATTGGGGTAGTAATGTGGCTTATTGGGTTTTATTTTGAAGCAGTGGGTGATTGGCAGCTAATGCAATTTAAGAAAAAAGCGAGCAACAAAGGACAGATTATGAATAAAGGTTTGTGGAAATACACAAGACACCCTAATTACTTTGGGGAAAGTCTCATGTGGTGGGGGATTTATGTAATAGCGCTCTCAAATATGTCCGCATGGTGGACATTTATTGGACCTCTTTTTATTACATTTTCACTGTTAAAAGTTTCAGGAGTTACAATGCTTGAGCGTAAATACAAAGGTGACAAAGCATACCGTGAATACCAAAAAACAACATCAGCTTTCTTCCCATGGTTTCCTTCAAAATCTTGACCAAGCGCAGGTTATAGGGTATAATTTCGCATCGTCAATTGAGAAAGGGGCAATAACATGCCTGTTCAAAAAGTGGTCGCAGAATTGTACGGAGCACAGTTTACCCCTGATAACTTGTTGGAAATCGCTGAGGCGCTCCATTCAATGTTTTCAGGTAGCGAAATCTTTGTTGAGAAGCGTACGGGACACGTTTATTTCAGGATTGATCCCGACGACACTCTGGTGCCATTCGATCCTGCAGTTGCCATTTTAGGGCCTGAAATGAGTATTGATGAGCTGAAGACACTTGCCCAAAAGGTGCAACAAGTCTTGTTTGTCAACCAGGTGGCTGCACAATCGCCTGCTGTCATATATATCGAAGATATGCTTGAAGAAGGTGACGCACAGGTTCCTGTGCATTAAGTAAAAGACCACCAATTGATGAAAGGGCACGTTTACATGCGTGCCCTTTTTTTGTTTCGTTTTTTTGAAAAAAGACCTATAGCAGCGTATACTACAATACCGACAGCTAGTGAATGGAATTCTGAAATGGTTGTGACGCTGTATGGATTATCAAAGCCCGCGGAAGTTGTCATGCGAAAAGTGTTTGGGGACGACGCGACATATGAAGTGAATCCAGAGGGGATACGGTATGCAATTAAAGGTGTTCCTACAACACCAGGGATAATTGTCTCCGTCGAACCAAAGGATAAAACACCAGTAGCATTAAGTGATCTGGTTAACTTAAGTGGCGTTTTCCTGCAATATATTTTCGCGTTAGACAACGAGACACTGCCGTTTACATACGATGTAGCTTATGAAGGCAAGGTAATCGGACAACTCA
Organism: Candidatus Woesebacteria bacterium UBA5941; assembly: GCA_002430735.1. Taxonomy (GTDB): domain Bacteria; phylum Patescibacteriota; class Microgenomatia; order UBA8517; family UBA8517; genus UBA5941. The sequence goes on from DJCV01000010.1 coordinate 46,421, forward strand.
CTTTCTGATCGGTGCTTGAAGGGCGTGGAAATCCTCCACGCTCTTTTTTTGTTGACATTTTCGAGAGGGAAGACCATAATTTATCTATTCTTGTACGCTACTATCTGGACTAACCAACCAAGAGAGTACAAAATCGAATTACTTTACGTTACAAGTTAAAGCGGCTAGATTCGTCTAGCAAGCGAAGTGGAACCACGGATAACACCGTCTTCGCAAAAACATTTTTTAAGTGTTTTTGTTAAGGCGGTTTTTTTATTTTTACATATATGGACAAACAAGACCTACAGTATTTAGACAATCTGAGACATTCAGCAGCACATTTGTTAGCTGCAGCAGTCATGGAGCTATACCCTCATGCCAAACGAACAATTGGACCTTCAATTGAGAACGGATTTTATTTTGACTTTGATTTTGGTGACACGAAGGTTTCTGAGGATGACCTGATCCGAATTGAGGAGAAAATGAGAGAAATTATTAAAACCTGGACTGGATTTGAACGGTATGAATTATCAGCGGATGACGCTAAAAAAGAATATCCAGATAATAGCTATAAACACGAATTAATTGACGAATTTTCTGGAAAAGGAGAAACGCTCACATTCTACAAGTCAGGTGAATACTGGGATCTATGCCGTGGAGGACACGTTGAGCATCCAAATCGCGAACTGAAACATTTTAAATTAATGTCTATTGCAGGAGCATATTGGAGAGGAGACGAGAACAATAAAATGTTAACTCGTATTTATGGAACCGCATTTCCAACAAAGGATGAATTAATGAAGCACCTTCATATGCTTGAAGAAGCAAAGAAACGTGATCACAGAAAATTAGGTCGTGAGATGGATTTATTTACGTTCTCAGAACACGTTGGAGGAGGATTACCGCTATATACCCCAAAAGGTGCCCTTGTTCGACGGCTCTTAACTGATTTCATTGAAGAAGAGCAGGTGAAGCTTGGATATACCCAAGTGTGGACTCCACAGATTGCAAAAGCCTCCCTTTTTAAACTGTCTGGTCACTATGACAAGTATAAAGACGACATGTTCCGTGTTGTCTCAAACTATTCCGATGAAGAATATTTCTTGAAACCAATGAATTGCCCGCAGCACACACAGATTTATGCTTCTCGTGCGCGAAGTTACCGAGATTTACCACTTCGGTATTCAGATTTTGCAATGTTATATCGGGATGAGCGACCAGGAGAATTAAACGGACTAGCACGCGTCAGGTCCTTTTCAACGGATGACTGTCACATCTTCTGCCGTGAGGATCAGGTTGACGCCGAAATTGACAAAGCGCTGCAAATGACCAAGCACGTAATGGAAATATTTGGATTCAAATATCGGTACCGCCTGTCTACCCGAGACCCGCAAAACAAGGAAAAATACTTAGGTGATCCAGCAACGTGGGATAAAGTTGAAGCATGGGCGGTTGAGATTATGAAGAGAAATGAGATCCCATACTATGATGGGCCGGGAGAGGCCGCATTCTACGCTCCTAAGATGGATTTAATGGCTACAGACGCATTAGGGCGTGAGTGGCAACTTTCAACAGTCCAGATTGACTACGTACAGCCAGAACGCTTTGGATTATCATACACCGATTCAGATGGAACGGATAAAACTCCCGTTATGCTGCATCGCGCAGTACTTGGCTCGGCAGAGCGAGCAATGATGATCCTTCTTGAGCATTTTGAAGGACGACTTCCAGTTTGGCTCGCACCTATTCAAGTAAAGGTACTTCCAATTTCTGACAAACACATTGAATATGCAGAAAAAGTAGTAAGTACGCTCAAAACCGGAGGCATTCGGGCTGAAGTAGATAGCCGCAGCGAAACGCTTAACGCAAAAATTCGGGATGGGGAGATGGAGAAGACCCCATATTTGCTCGTGGTCGGCGATCGCGAGCAACAAGAAGGAACAGTCGCCCCACGTGCTCGTGGTAAAGGGAACCAACCTGCGGTACAATTAGAAAACTTCCTCGCTCATATTCATGAGCTAGTGACCCAAAAGTCACTTGAGGTTTGATAAATTGAAATTTATTCCATAAACTGATATCATAATCTGCCTTTGAACAAGTTATCCGTCCGAGTCAACCAAGAAATCCGCGCACCAGAAGTGCGTGTTTTATCTGAAGAAGGAAAACAAGTTGGTGTTATGAAGCTTGGGGAAGCACTTTCCCACGCCAAGAACCTAGGAGTCGACCTCATCGAGATCGTTCCTAACGCAGTGCCACCAGTTGTAAAAGCTATTGATATCGGTAAATATCGATACCAAGAAGAGAAGAAAGCTCGGGAATTAGCGAAAAAGAACAAAGGGTCTGAAGTAAAAGAGATTCGCTTTACGCCTTTTATTGGAGATGCAGATTTTGAAACCAGAATCCGTAGAATTGAGGAATTCTTAGGAGAAAGCAACAAAATTCGCATTGTAGTTGTATTTTCCAATAAGCAGCTTGGAGCGAAAGAACATGGGTATAAGGTATTACAGCGAATTCTTACAAAGTTTGAAGGACGCGTAGTATTAGACATGGATGCTAAATTCTTTGGAAGACATTTAGCAATGGTTATCTCACCATATAAAAAAGGGAGCAAAAAAACAGAAGAATCTAAAAATGCCGAAAGCAAAAACGAACAAATCAATAACTAAGCGCTTTAGAGTTACCAAGAACGGAATCGTTCTTCGTGGACAAAGCTTTACCAGCCACTTAAAAGTGCGCAAAAGCAGCAAGCACAAGCGAAGTTTGTCTGGAACGGTTTCAGTTCATAAGACATACGCGAAGAAAATTAAAAAGGCGTTAGGATTAAGACCATAAACATACACCTATGCGAGTAAAATCAATTGCAAGCCGAAAACACAAAAAGATCCGACAAGCGACTAAGGGATTCAGAAATGCAGCCCGTCGTCGTATTAATGCTGGAAAGCAAGCTATTATGCATGCTGGACAATACGCATATGTTGGACGAAGACTTCGAAAACGAGATATGCGTTCCCTTTGGATCGTTCGACTTTCCGCAGCTGCAAAAGCTGAAGGAACAAGCTACAGCGTATTAATCAATAAATTGAAGAAAGCGAATATCGAAATTGATCGAAAGATTTTAAGTGACATTGCAATTAAAGACTATAACACCTTCAAGAAGATCGTTTCAGATCTCTCCAACTAACCCATAGTTGATTTCAGTCTCTTTTTAACCTAAAATTCTCCTAATCGTTTAATTCTGTGAGGAGAATACCGTGAGTATTAAACAAACGGTCGAAAACCTTGTCCTGCTGGGAGCAACAGAAGCAGAAATCGCTCGCGCATTACGGGATACTGGAGCCGATATTTACGATGTCGCGCAAGAGATGAATCGGTTCCATGGAAAAGTCAGAGTATCCGATGAAGGCGGGGTGCTAAAGCTAATAATTGACGTTGCAAACACATCACGTGCTGAAGGTGGCGACATTGTTGTCTGGAAAGTACCTGAAACATATAAAGGGATTTCACAACCGCTGTCGATTTATGCCGTTCGGTACGAGGTGGCAATTGGCGGAATGGAAGTCGCCACGTCTTTTTTCAAATGGCTTGGCTTTACCGAAGTTCTTGAACTCAGACGAGACTATGAAGGAGCGCTATCAAGAGTATTTGAGACAAGTACTCTCTCATTAGTTTTGTTTGAGTCACAAAGGATCTCAAGTCCATCGGTGGGAGAATCAATGCTAATTTTCAATGCGAGCGGGATTATCGATTCATTTGTTGATTTCAAAATTGATCTCACCGAATGGACGAAACGACATAATGTTCGTATCAACGAAACGGTCGTAGAGGGAAACCGTATGTCGGTAACAATTGGCTCAATCTTTCTCTTTAAGATCGCCTTTGTTAAAGGGTAACACCGAGTCTTTCTCAAATATTAAAAACCCTCATTGCGAGGGTTTTTCTTTTGGCCTAAGGCGCGATACAATAGCCATATGCAAGAAGATGTGTCCAAGTTACGAAATGAGTTTATTTCTCGTGCGCTTTCCACAGAAAACAAAGAGGAATTAGAAGCACTCCGTATTGAATTCTTAGGAAAAAATGGAAGATTCACAGCGCTTTTAAAACAGCTAAAAGACATTGACCCCTCTGAGCGAAAGCATGTAGGAGAACTACTAAACGAAACAAAAAAAGTGTTGGAAGATACACTCTCTGGACAGCAGAGAGAAAATGAACAAAGAGGTGAGAGAGGATTTGATGAAACAATTCCTGGAATTAAACCGCCAATTGGACACATTCATTTAATCTCAAAAGCGATCGATGAAATTTCAGCTGTCTTTGAAAATATTGGCTTCGTACGACGCAGATATCCTGAGGTTGAGTGGGACTGGTTTGCGTTTGAATCATTAAACTTCACAAAACTACATCCGGCTCGCGATAACTGGGAAACATTTTTCGTGGATACTCCAGCGGATCCCAAACTTGGACCAATGCTTCTCACACCACACACCTCATCTGGACAAGCCCGTGAGATGCTTGAGAAGGTAACACTGCCTATTCGAATGATTAACATTTCAAAGTGCTACAGAAGGCAATCTGATGCATCTCACTTAACCATGCTTCATCAATTTGAGGGCTTAGTTATTGATACCAATATTAATTTTGTGCACTTGAAAGGGACTATTGATTACTTTATGAATTCATTCTTTGGACCAAATCGAAAAAGTAGATTGAGACCATATAATTTCCCGTTCACAGAACCTTCGTTTGAACTCGATATTAGTTGTGACATTTGTGGAGGAAAAGGATGCAAGTTGTGCAAGCAAGGGTGGCTTGAATTAGGTGGAGCTGGAATGGTGCATCCTAATGTTTTAAAAGCTGGAAATATTGATGCAAAGAAGTATCGAGGATTTGCATTCGGATGGGGAGTTGAGCGAGCGTATATGATGAAATCTGGATTACGAGTACCTGACATTCGAATGTTAAATTCAACTGATTTACGATTCCTTACTCAATTTTAAATATGGATGTATTAATAACCGATTCAATGCTTCGTGAGTTTTTAGACACTAAAGCAAGTGTCGCAAAAATTGCAGAATGTATGTCTCTCTGCGGACCATCAATTGAACGGGTCACAAAGGAAGGAAAAGAAACGGTTTATCACGTTGAAGTGACAACAAACCGAGTTGATGCAGCAAGTAGCTACGGCTTAGCACGAGAAGCAAGTGCTATTCTTCCTGAATTTAAAATTCCAGCAAAATTAAAGACTATTCCCCAGGCGAAGGTTTCTTCAAAGACGGCCTTTCCAGTTGAAATTGTTATAGATAAAACAGTATGCGAACGATTCATGGCTATTAAACTTGAGAATGTTGATTTAGCAGCTTCACCGGATTTCATGCAATCTCAACTGAATGCAATTGGACAAAGACCAATTAACAACGCAATCGATATTACCAATTACGCTATGTTTATGACTGGTACCCCAATGCACGCATTTGATTACGATAAACTCGTAACTCAAAAAATTGTGGTGAGAATTGCCAAAAAAGGGGAATCGTTTACGACCCTTGATAACAACACCCATGCAGCACACGGGAATGAAATTGTTTTCGATGACGGAAACGGCACGATCATAGATATTCCAGGTGTCATGGGGTGTGCAAATACAGCGGTCTCTGCAACTACAAAAACAATTTTATTAGTCAGTGAACACATGGACCCATTGAAAATTCGAGAGACTTCTCTAAAACACGAAATTCGCACCTATGCTGCAAATTTAAATGAGAAAAATCTTGATCCACATATGATGGAGAGTGGCCTTTTATACGCTGTTGGTCTTTTTGAAAAACATGCAAAAGCAACTATTGGAAGTACGCTTTTTGATTGGTATCCAAACCCAGAAGACAAAAAAATTATCACAGTAACAAAAGATGCGATCGATGCAATTTTAGGAATCCAAATTTCTGATACAGAAATGATTCGGATACTTGAAACACTCGGTTTTTCTTTAAAACAAAAAGGTAACACCTTTACGATCACTGTTCCCACGTTTAGAAATAACGACGTCGAAATACCAGAAGACATCGCAGAGGAGATAGCACGTGTGTACGGGTACTTTAGGTTTCCAAACGAACTGATGGAAGGACGTTTGACTAAAGAGTCACAAAATCCACAATTCGCTTTCGAGAACCAGATAAAAACGCTTCTCTCAGGGTGGGGAGGAGTTGAGGTGTATACAGAGTCATTAGTTGGCAAAGATATGGTGAATGAGAATGCGCTGCGCCTAAAAAACCCATTGGGAGGAGACAGAGAATATTTAAGAACTGATCTTGTGTCGTCACTGTTTGATGCAGCACGCGTGAATAAACATGAAAAAAGGCCATTTCATTTATTTGAATTAGCTCATGTCTATTTACCACAGCCAAAGAAACTTCCAAAAGAAGAAATGCGCTTAGCAGGTATTTTTGTGAATACTGATTACCGACACGCAAAAGGCGTATTGGAGGCACTGTTTGAAGTGTTGCATATTACAAAAATACAGCCTGTTCTTCAAAAGAAAAAGAACTATTTCTTCTATGAATTTACGATAGAAGAATTGTACAAAAACTACTCACCACATGCGGTGTTCACTGAAATTCCTATTGTCCCTCCTCAAATTGAAGATATTACTGTAATTCTGCCAGAAGATATGAAAGTCGGTGCAGTTATTGAAACGATTAAAGAATCGTCACCCGTCATTCGATCAGTTGAACTTACTGTTATTTTCGAAGATGCGTATACGTTTAGAATTACCTATCTCGATCCCGAAAAGACATTGACGGACAAGGATGTTGAGATTATCCGAGATGGGGTACATGCTCGATTACAGAAACTTCCGGTTACGATCAAGTAATTGCTTCAGGAAATGTGATACTATTCCTCATTGTTCGCGATACAAATAGGAGTGTCTGATGAAGGTTGAAGAAATACCAGTCACGACGTTTATTGCGCAACTTAAAAATAAGCGTGACGAAATCGGTGGTATGTATGTTCCAAACCCACCAATCATTGGTGGACATCTGGTTACTGTTTTTATGAAGTTAGTACGTGATGATCAGATTCAGGTTCATATCCTGTTTACACATCACCGGGTGGATATATTAGGAACACTTTCCATCACCATTCCAGCAATTAATGTTTTAAATGCACTGGGTGCGGCACTCAGTCGGCAAGTTCCGGTATTGTTACCGCCACGAACGCCATGGGACGAAGTCTCAGAGGCAATGGTTTCACTCACCAGGATCCTAAAGTAACAAACGATAGGAATGGGTGGGATAGGGGCAAATGGTTAACCATAGGCCCCTTTTTTATTGGTTACTTATTCCCAATTTGATTCGACGCCTACCGTTACTATTCGTTCAGAAGAACGCCCTTGTGTGTCCTTTGCAGTAGCTCGCAGCTTATGAGAACCCGTGTCAAGGGAAGCATCGTATTCATACGGGCCGTTCCCATTAAACGTTTTAACGGTGATTCCGTCGATCTCCAATGACGCTTCAGAAATATCGTTAATTGCATCCGCAACAAACTTTATACGGAATGTTTTTGAGAGATTACTGGTTCTATCCCGAGGTTCGACAAATTCGATGTTAATTGGCGCGTTGTTTGCACCACTACAATATTCAGTTGGTGGTTTATATTTTCCATTCTCAGGCTGCAATTCGATCCATGCATTAATGCCGGTCTGCCACTTATTTTCTGCTCCTGCTTGTGCTGTCGGATCTTGTTCTTTTAAGATAATAAATTCTTTCGAATCAAAATTATTTGCTGCAATATCTGAAGGCGTTGCCAATTTACCATCGCCTTTACAGAGCTTTAACAAGACGTGCACTGTGTCATCGCCGGGTTCAGTTCCTTTAATGAAGTACTCTTGGCGAGAGGGGAGGTTATCATGTTCTTTCATACCTGAAATAGTATCGACCTTCATTTGAACAATACCTTCAGGTTGAGGGAAAGTCATTGCAGGCTTGCCTTCCAATGCTGCTTTTATTATTTGATTCCAAATAGGGGAAGCACCGCTGACACCTGATGCGACTTGCTTCATTGGGCTATTGTCATTGTTTCCAACCCATACGCCCACAACTACCTGAGGAGTACCGCCAACCGTCCAATTGTCACGCTTATCATTTGTTGTTCCCGTTTTCACGGCAACCTGTCGATTTGGAATATTTAAGAGGGAATTTAATCCAAAGGTCTCTTGTCTTGCTGAATTGTCTGACAAAATATTATTTATTAAAAAGGCTTGCTCTGGTGTGAGAACTGATGGTCCACGTTCTGGCTTCGTTTCTTCAAGCACTTTCCCGTCTTTGTCTTCAACACGGAGAATAGAAATTGGCGGCACTTTGTAACCACCATTCATAAACGGACCGTATGCGCTCGTCAAATCGAGTAATCGCACCTCACCTCCACCGAGTGAGAGTGACAATCCGACTCGACGAAGGGTTTCATCATTTGCAGGAAGACTGGTAATTCCCATTTCAGTTGCTGTTTGCAATACATCTCGTATTCCAACAAGGGCCAGAGACTTCACGGCAGGAACGTTTAAAGAGTTGCCTAATGCATAACGTAATTGCACTGGGCCTCTGTATTTCCCGTCATAGCTCACAGGCTCATAGTCAGGTTGTCCTGCGCCTCCTGGGAACTTTGTTGGCACATCCATTAAGAGCGTTGCAGGGGTGTATCCTTTTTTAAATGCAGTGACGTAGGCAAATGGTTTAAATGAAGACCCTGGCTGCCTGAGTGACATGGTTACGTTTACTTGTCCATCATAATCACTAGCGAGAAAATTCTTGGAACCAACCATTGCTAAAATTTCGCCAGTATTTGCGTCAATTACAACAGACGCTCCATTGGTGATATGCACTTTTTCGACTTTGGCAATTTCATCAGCAATGATTTTTTGTGCTTTCTCTTGAAGATCAAGATCAAGCGTTGTAGTTACTTTTAGCCCACCTTGTTCAACCACATTCTCACCATATCGCTCATTTAAAATGTTTTGGACATACTGGACGAAGTGCGGTGCTTTAAAGTCAGTACCTTTCGCTTGGAATTTGATCTCAGGAAGTTGCGCAAGCGCTTCTTCTTCTTGCGCTGGGGTGATATATCCATCCTCACGCATTCTTCGCAGAACTGCAGTTGTTCGACCAATATATGCTTTTGGTGTACTCGAATACGGTGAATATGCTGATGGAAGCTGTGGAAATCCGGCGAGAATTGCACACTCAACGAGATTTAAATCTTTAACACTTTTACCAAAATACGTCTCAGATGCTGATTCAACCCCATAAGCAGTCCCTCCATAAGGCACTTCATTTAAGTAGAGTGACAGTAACTCATCTTTTGAATATCTTTTTTCAATCTGAAGTGTGAGAACCAATTCTTTTAATTTACGAATCGGAGTTCTTTCTGGGGACAGCAATACATTCTTAACTAACTGTTGAGATAATGTTGAGCCCCCAATTAACCGCTGTCTCGTTATTAAGTTATATACAATGCGCAGATATCCCATTGGGTCAAAGCCTTGGTGGTTATAGAAGTTGCGATCTTCAATAGCAATTGTTGCTTGCTTTAGATAGTCAGGGATTTCCTCAAGTGATACTTGAGTTCGCTTTTGATCAACGAAAATGTCATACAGCATTTTTCCGTTACGATCTACAATTTTTGTCGAGAAGCCATCTCGTCTTACGATGTTTTCTGGGGAAGGGAGGGTGAGTGCCAACACCTGGAAGCCTATGAATGCAAAAATAGCTAGCCCAACAATTCCGAAAAATCCAAACTTCGCCAATCGTGCCGTTTTTTGAGCCCTGGTTAAGCTGGGATCTCCTAAAACAGATCTTCGAGGCACTCTTCTTCTGGTGCGCAAATTATCTTTCCACATGCAGTTTACATTGTAGCAGAATCACGCTATATTACTTATAGTCGACGTTTCATTGCTCATTTGCTTTGTCGGCTTGTTGCAGTCGCGGCGATTCTGCCGCATCCATCCTTAAGGGTGGTAGTCAAACTCCGTTTGATTGCCACCTTTTTTTATACGCATGAGTGTTTCACAAACGATCATTTCACGGTACAATACCACTATGGAATCACTCGAACGAGGAATCACTACTATTCTCCCTACCAAAGAGGGCCTTCAATCACTCCTTAATTCTGATAAAACATTAAATATTTATTTGGGCATTGATCCAACTGCAACCCGTATTCATCTAGGACACGCAGTGGCTCTGAGGAAACTCCAGTCATTTGTTGAAATGGGGCATAACGTCACATTTCTAATTGGAGATTTCACTGCGCTTATTGGAGACACCTCAGATAAAGACACAGAACGTCCAGTACTAACAAGTGAGGAGATTCAACAGAACTTCGCCACATATAAAGAACAAGCAAGTAAAATCATTGATTTCACACAAGTCTCAGTTAAGTTTAATAGTGAATGGCTGAGCACATTACGTTTCAGCGAAATTGTAAAACTCTGTCAGCACTTCTCTGTTGGGGATTTTGTAGGACGTGAGCTTATCAAAAATCGATTACAGGAGGGCAAAAAAGTTGGACTGCACGAAACGCTATATCCTGTTATGCAAGGTTACGATAGTTACTATATGGATACTGATGTACAAATCGGAGGGAGCGACCAAACCTTTAACATGCTAGCAGGCCGCACACTTCAAAAAGACTTGCGAAATAAAGAGACCTTTGTTGTTTGTGTTGAGTACCTCCTAGGAACAGATGGAAGAAAAATGAGCAAGTCATGGGGGAATGCCATTTGGCTGACAGACGAACCACATGATATGTATGGCAAAGTAATGTCCCTGAAAGACGAATTAATCGAAAGTTATTTAGTTCTTGCAACATCACTTCCTCTTGATGAGGTAAGGGCACTCGTAAAGCAGCTTGAAGAAGGAGCGAACCCAATGGATATTAAGAAAAAGCTCGCTTGGCAAATTGTAAAAGAATTGTATGATGAAACCGAAGCTTCAAAAGCTGAAATGCATTTCACACAAAGCTTTCAAGAATCCGCACCAGACTTTTCACAAGTGGTTGAAGTGGAAGAGGGTGCCACGCTATTGCAAGCTGTAAGTTCGCTTGTGGGAAGCAACTCAGAAGCAAAACGATTAATTGTAGCTAACGCAGTTGATGTGAATGGGGAAGTAGTAACTGATTCAAAAAGAGCCGTAATGAGGGATGATAAAATAAAAGTCGGAAAGCGCACTTTTGCTACTATCAAAATAAAATAACATGGAAAACAAGCCTAAAAAACGCAAGAAGCTGTTTGTGAAGATTATCGTTATTGTTGCTGGACTTTTGTTACTCCTCACCAGCTTCCTTCCATTCTTGCCATATATACTAAACTAAAGGTCTCATGAAACTGACCGATTCGATCACGTCGCTGCCATTTGTTGGAGATGTGATGGAGCAAAAACTAAAAAAACTCGGAATTAAAACCGTATATGATTTGCTGCATCACATTCCTTCTCGCTACCAAGACTTCTCAAGAACCGTTCCCATTCCTGAACTAAAAATAGGGGATCAAGTGACAATAGAAGGACAAATTACTGCGATTAAAAACATTTACACAAAAGCAGGGAAGGTCATGCAAGAAGCAGAGCTCTCTGATGGAGAGCACACGATTACTGTTGTGTGGTTTCGACAGACCTATCTAGTTAAAAACCTTCCACCAGGAACAATGGTCGCATTAACAGGCAAAGTTGGCTTTTGGGGACGGAAAAAAGCTATTGTCTCACCTAATTATGAAAAAATTGTTGAACTGCAAGACCGATTACATTCAGGAAGGCTTCTCCCGATATATCCAGAAACTGCCGGCGTCACCTCTAAATGGATTCGAAGGCTCTTAAGTGAAGCGTTTAAAGAAAGCCAAATTGAAGATTTTTTTGAAGAATCATTTTTGAATCAATATCAATTGCTTTCTCTGCAAACAAGCCTTCAGAAAATTCACAATCCAGAAGTACTTACTGATACTGAAGTTGGGCGAGTACGCCTCGCATTTAATGAACTAATTGCACTTGAATTATCCCAAATTGAAAGAAGACGCGAGTGGCTTTCAAAAAATGTAGCACTAAACCTTTCAGTTCCACCAAACAGCGTTTTAGAGTTTTTAGAAAAGCTTCCGTTTACGCCCACTAAGTCTCAATTGAGATCCATGAGTGAAATCGCAGAAGAACTTGGACAAACGGTGCCAATGAATAGACTCCTTGAAGGGGATGTGGGTTCAGGGAAAACACTTGTTGCTGCATTTGGCGCATTCATAACAGGAAAAAATAATGCATCTAGTCTTATCATGGCACCAACACAAATCCTCGCGCAACAGCACCACAAAACACTTTCAATGTTACTTAATCCTCATGGGATCGACGTTGTTCCAGTGACGAGCAAAGAAAAGATAAAACTCCTTGATAAACCAGCGGTCTATGTTGGTACCCAGGCGCTCCTTTTTAAATATATTTCTTCTCAAACAGGGTTTGTTGTTATTGACGAACAACACCGCTTCGGGGTGGGCCAACGAGCACATTTATCAACACAATCAGACACAGTTCCTCATGTACTGACAATGACAGCCACCCCAATTCCACGAACAATTGCATTAACACTCTATGGAGATTTGAACCTTTCAACTCTTGATGAAATGCCTTCTGGAAGAAAGCGGATAAAAACGTGGGTCATTCCACCCAAGAAACGCGATGATGCATACAATTGGATAGAAAAAGAGATCACTGAAAATGAAGCGCAGGTGTTCGTGGTCTGCCCGTTAATTGACGAAAGTGAACATGAAAAAATGAAAGAGGTGAAAGCGGCAACGGTTGAGTATAAACGCCTAAAGAAATTATTTCCGAAACGGAAAATTGCGCTATTACATGGAAAAATGAAAGCAAAAGAAAAAGATACACTTTTAACCGATTTTAGGGAGAAAAAATACGATATTTTAGTCACAACACCGGTTGTTGAAGTTGGTATTGATATTCCAAATGCAACGATTATGGTCATTGAAGCTGCAGATCGATTTGGACTCGCAGCACTTCATCAGCTGCGCGGACGTGTCGGACGAGGAGAGAAGCAGTCATACTGCTTATTAATGACTGAAAACCAGTCAGAAGCAGTGAGAACTCGCTTAACTGCTATGAGCAAAACGCTTTCGGGAAGGGAACTCGCTGAGCTAGATTTGTCTCTCCGAGGTCCCGGAGAAATTTTTGGAACAAAGCAATCTGGACTTCCTGAACTACGGATCGCACGATGGACAGACATTGACCTTATTAAGAAAACCAAAGCAATTGCAAATGAAATCACTAAGGATCAGAAAAGGTACCAAACCCTCTTTGAATACTTACAAATGCTCCAAACGGCTCCAAATTGAGAAAAGCGGAGTAAACGATTATAATCGCGTATCGATTGAGTATTCATTGAAAGGAAGGTTTGTTTTGACTACCCGTGCAATTGAGTACGATACATTTCTATTAGAAACCAAACCAAGTGGAAGTCCAGGCTCAGGTGTAGCGTATCTTACGAGATACATCGAAGCCATTCAAAGTCTGTACAACACATTTAATGACTTTGTGCTTTTTTATAATGGGGAGAAACAAGGCGTGCACCAGTTCACAATTCTCATCCCACAAAAGCACTGGCGATGGTATGAACAACTACTGAAGAACCTCGGGAATGCCATTCCTTATACATTTAATTGTAGCCCGATGGATGGCAAAGCATTGGCGTTCATACGCCGCATTGAAACTGGGGCCAATGCAATCACCGTGCGAACGTCGGAATACGACAGTCGTGAAATCATCCTTGCCATGATTCGAGCTTGCTCTGAAACATTTCCAGAGTAAAAATTGTGTTCTAAGCTCCCCGGACCAAGCTGGGGAGTTTATTTTTTGTTCAAATTCTTATATAATCACTCTTGTATGGCACCGACACCAAAGAAAAAGCATAGTCATTCAAGAAGTAGACAAAGAAGAGGAAAGCTCAAGCTTGATCTTCCAACGCTTACAACTTGTAAAAACTGTGGTAAAAAGAAGTTTCCACACAAGGCATGTCCTCATTGTGGGAGCAAAAACTAAACGCGCTTCCTATGAAATCTGCGAGAGATCCCCGTCATATTCGACGCCAGAGAGTTATTCAAGATCTTTTTGCTAATACGTTTCTCACTCAAGAGAACCAAGAACAAATCTCAAAAGACGTCATTGAATTGTTTCCAACGCTCGATGCACGGATAACAAAAAGCGCACCACAATGGCCAATCGATAAGATTAATCGCATTGACTTAGCTATCTTACGATTTGCAACGTACGAAATAACCAAAAGTGATGCGCCATCAAAAGTTATTATTGATGAAGCAATAGAGCTTGCCAAAGAATTTGGTGGAGATAGCTCACCTTCCTTTGTAAACGGTGTGTTAGGTCACATCGTAAAGGAATACGAAGCAGAAAAAGCAGCATGAACCCAATTAATACCTTAAAAACCACTTTTAAGAATACTGACCTTTTTGAACAAGCATTAACGCACCGTTCATGGGTCAATGAAAACCCTAATGTTAGAGGGACAAATGAGCGTCTTGAATTTTTAGGTGACGCAATTCTTGAATATGTGGTCAGTAGCTTCATTTATCTGAAATTCCCTGATCAAGAAGAAGGGTTTTTAACTGCACTTCGCGCAAACATAGTTAACACCAAAAGTCTTGCACATTTAGCTGAAAAATTAGAGTTGGGTTCATTTTTATTCCTTTCGAAAGGTGAAGAGCAAGGTGGCGGGCGAACAAATCAGTCACTGCTTGCAGATACCGTTGAAGCAATTATTGGAGCTTTGTATCTGGATCAAGGGCTCGATGCAGCAAAAACCTTCATTTCAGACCACTTGTTAAACGATATGAGTGAGGTATTGGATAAACCGTTAAAGGATCCGAAAAGCAGACTACAAGAGCTTGTGCAGTCAAAAGGCATGCCCGCTCCTCGATATAAGATTGTAAAAGAAGAAGGACCAGATCATTCAAAAGAATTTATAATTGAGGTCATTGTGGGTGAAAAATCAGCTGGAACAGGCTCAGGAAGGAGCAAAAGTAGCGCAGAACAGGACGCTGCAGAGCATGCACTTGAGAGTTTGACCGATCTAGGCTAAAATACACTACTATGGTAACTATCAGACTCAAAAAACTAGGGAAGCGAAATGCCCCATTTTATCGAATTGTCGCTACAGACAAAGCTCGAAAGAATGCAGGGCAAGAATTAGCTATTCTTGGATATTGGCATCCAGATACGAATGAAACCAAAATTGACAAAAAGGCAATTGACCAGTGGGTACAAAAAGGTGCTCAAGTTTCAAGTGCAGTAAATAAGCTCATCGCATGAAAGAACTTCTCACATTCCTCATTATTGAAATAACCGGTATTAAAGATATTGAAGTATTGGAAGAACGAATTGAAAATAAAGTTAATTTAATAGTCAAAGCTCCTCAAGAAGCTGTTGGACTCATTATTGGGAAAGAAGGTAAAACAATTAAAAATATTCGAAAGATTTTAGCCATTCGTGCAACACAAGAGGATACCGTTGTAAGCGTAAACGTCAATCCGTAACTCTTCTTTTCGTACTTCTTTAATTAAAAAGCTTCTTATTCTACCGGTGCAAAAGGTTCTGGATTAACCGTTATTGGGAGATCATTTTGACCTTGTGGCAGAGAAAATACTGGAGACTTATAAATCTCTAAACTTTGTAGTAACTGGCGCTCTTCTTGTGACAATTCTTGCAATGGCTCAGTGAGGGCTGGCAGTTGTGTCGGCAATGGTGACCAAAATGACCGAAGACTTAATTGCGCGATCGTTGTCAGGGAACTTTGCGACATGTTTATTGTTTCAATGGCAATATAGGGAGATACACCGGTCAAGGTTTCAAGGAACTTCAATATGGATGCACTTTCACCTTCAGCCACCATTCCCACCTGCAATGAGCCAAGATCCGGATTTGTAGGATCGGTAAAAACACCGCTGCTGTAATTTCTAAGCGTTACATTGTTTTCGCTTGCAGCCGATCTCACCTGAGAACTGACTATTAAGGAGGAATTTTGAGTCGGTAAGACTTCGGTAACTTTATTTGATTGAGCTAACACTTCCGGCTCAAGTGCAGACAACGCATTCTTTCGATTCCGCAAGATGGTGACTTTTTCTGTTAATGCAGCTTCTTCAGCGGTTAGCGTGGTCACTCTGCCGAGAAAGTATTGAGCTTCAAATAAAATACCACCGATTAAGCCCACAAAAATGAGCCCATACCAGATGATTGATTTGTATTTTGTAAATGAGTTCATTGTATAAAGAAATTAACTTGATACCCTGCAGTTGGATTAAAGCCGATTGTATCGATTGACGATTTGGAAAGAGGACTTGATTTCACCGCGTCGAACATCTCACGAAGGGCAGTCGAATCTTTGGCAACTAATGACAATGTTGAGGTCCCATCAAGAACATCCAGTTGCTTTAAAGTGATCGTCGTTGGAAATGCGTCAATTAATAACTTCTCCTCGAGAAAAATTGCGTTTGATCTAAACTTTTCATTAATCACTTTAATCTTTTGTAGGCGATCGCGAAGGAGTACTAATGTTTGCTCTGTTGATTCTTGAGCAAGAACTTGAGTTCTCAACGTCTCTTGCTCATTTTTAAGGGCAGCAATTTGATTGTTTTTAACAAGAATGAGCGCAGTGCCTCCAATTGCAATCGCAAGGCAGAGTGCACCAAAACACGCAGCAAGAACTTTTAACTTTCCGCTAATCTTGCGAACTTGTTTATTTTGGATCTGCTCTGTCGGCAGGAAATTTACGGCAGACATATGTGATTAATCTTCTCTTAATGCAAGCCCTACAGAAACTGCATAAATAGGAGCAAAGTTTGCAAGACTTTTTGCAGAATCTGGATCAATTGCGATATCAGGCCGTGTAAAAGGATTCCCTACTTGTACTTCCATATTTAAAAGACGAGTCAGTTCTGCAGCCATTCCCGGGAGACCTGCGCTTCCTCCTGAAAGAATGATTGATCGCGGCGGTTCATTACGCGTTTCTAGTTGAAAATAACTCATGGTCTTTTTCAATTCATCTGAAATAACTGATAACACCGGTTTCAATGCACGACCAACTTTCCCTTCAAGTTGCCCCTCCGTTAGACCATACGTCGCCTTATATTCTTCTGCCTGTATCGGCGTGACACCAAGACCCATGCTCACTGCACGAGAAAACGCCTCACCAGCAGTTGGAATAGAGCGGGATAAAAAGAGTTGACTATTTTTAATAATGCCAACATTGGTAGAGCGTGCTCCAAAGTCAGCAAGCATTGTTGTTTTGTCGGGTGCCCCCCATGTTCGGGAAAGCGCTAACAGTTCTGTTTCAATGGCGATAACTTCAAGTCCGGCAGCTGACGCAACATTTACATACTTATCAATTAGCAATCGAGGAACAGCAATTACTTGGACAAGCACCTGTGGAGGATTTCCGGTTTCCTGTCGCTCTAAGATTTGATGCCGAACTACTGCATCTCTAACGGGGATTGGAATGTATTCTTCAGCTTCCCATTTAACAGCTGATTCAATTTCTTCATTGGTAAGCAGTGGAAATTTGACCGTACGAGTAAATGCCAATGATTCAGGGATTGAAAGCACCACTCGTCGAGAGGTAATACGTGCATCAGCAAACAGTTTCTTCAACGTAGAAGCAAATTGAGCAATTTCTTTTTCTTCACCTAATTTATCAACCTGTACACCTTGAAAACTCACTGCTCCCGCGGCCTTTAAAGAAAAGCCTTGCCCAACTTTGGCCAACTCAACGACCTTGATTGTTTTTGAACCGATGTCTAATCCTACGCTCATTTGACTACTCCTGGTGGTGAAAATATTGCTGCTTGAAACATAGTTGGTACTTCAGGATACAGAGAATACACTTGCACTTTTCGCGTTGCATCACCGGATGTTCCAGTTGAATCAATTCGTCGTCCCTGTATTGGTAAATCAGTGGGAAGATTCGTCGCTCCAAAGACAGTTGGTGCTCCGTTATAGAGTACCATACCTGTTATCGCCCTTAAACGCCTGCCGTTCACGATTGCGTTTGGAATACCTAATGCAGCAAAGCTTACCGAAACTCGATTTGCGAGTCGAGTTCCGCTTATCGTACAAGCACCGTTTGACGGATTTGTCGTAATACCATTTGTTTGGAATTTATTGGTATTTCCTCGGGAACTTGAAGGGTCATAAGCACCATAGGCAAACTTCAGTGCATTCCCTGCAGTAGGATCCTCATACATGACAGACACAACTAATGCTGGTTGAGCGGGAACACTTGCATCAACTTTACCCCAACAAAGGTCGATTGAAGTAGCGGTATAGCACGTTACGCCAGTGCAGGTTAGGTCACCATTATTATCATGACCTGCAAGCCATATAGTGGCAGTGTCTCCCGACGCAAGTTCAGAGGGGTATAAATACGCGCGAGGATTCTCCGGGAATGCATTAGAAATTGTCTGGTACGTGGTTTGTGGATTTCCAACCTCAACCGGCGCAGGCGTATTCGTTGATGTTGGCCCGTTAATAATGATGGGGGTTTTTAAGATCTCTTCAACGCCAGCTTCTGCCGCAGAAAATGCACGAAGAGACTCTTCATCCTTAGTGGTATTTGAAACGTCACCTACTGATCGAGAAACGAGTGAGAGCGCAATCGTAAGTACTACCCCAACAGATAAGAGTACTAGTAAAAGTGCTTGTCCACTCTGTGATTTCTCATGCATACAATCAGTGTAGAAGGGTGAAGGAAACGAGTCAATATACGCGCAGAAGGATGCGTCTTGTGATGCTTGCAAAACTACCTTCGCTGCCAGGTGCATTCGCAGCTACACCGGCAAAGGTATAGTCAATTGCAGGTGGGGTAACTGATGAAGTTGTCGTGCATCTAAAAAAGCAGGTGGAAAGCGCCACATCATCACTGGTTATTCTCACATTCGCAGAACCTGAGGCGACATACATATTACTTCCACCAAGACATGAGAAACTTCCTGTTCTGCCGTCTTGGTCGATATACGTGAGTGCAGTTATATTGGTTCCGTTACAAGTGCTTGTAATTGATTTCGCATTTCTCACATGACGCTCAATAACAGATGCCGCGAAATCTAGATTATCTCTGACTTTCCCTGATGCGTCTGCCTTGCGGGTTCCTTGAAAGGAACGAAGCGTACTTTGCGTCACAAGCAATGCCAATGTGGTAAACATGACAATAACAACTAATATTTCAATTAAACTGAACCCTTTTTGTAATTGTTTCATTTATGGATTTCCTTTCCAGTTGGTAAAAGTGGTAGTTGCGACCGACTGATGCGAACCGTTTCCATCAGACCAGGTAACCGTTGAGGTGGCATTTACAGTCGAGGTATTTACCCGCGTAAACGTGATAGTCCGCCTAAACGGAGTTGCTGGGATTACATCATTTGTTCCACATGCACCTGAGTGAGAACCTCCAGTATTCCAACTCAGAGTCACTATACACCAGCTTCCATTTGTTCTTCCATAAAATGTCTGCCAATCTGCATCCCGTTCACCTCGAAGCCACTCCAGAGATTGCTGTGCATAACTGGTTGCAAGCGTTTTGTTCCGCGCAAATGTGGTGTTAGCAAGGCTTCGGATAACTAATGAGACCAATGCTAATAATGACATGCTCACGATAAGTAGCGCCGCAATTAACTCAATAAAGGATTGGCCGCTATTATTTTTTCTCATTGTAATTGAATTTCACCTGTTGAGCTTATCGTAATATCTTGTGTTCGCGCAGTAGTTGGACTATTCGCAACGGTTAATGTGACCTGATTTCCTTGGGGAATGTCCGTACCCATTTCAAGTGGGTGAAAGAGTATTGTAATAACCCCTGCAGTCGGTGTTCTGTTTATGGTAAGGAAGACTCCCGTTGGCAACGTGACAGTCTTGACCGTTGCTGATGTTGTTTGGCAGGCGGCGATTAAGGAGTAGGAAGTAGACCGCCCACCACCTGCGACAGCGCTCGCTGTGAAACTAACTTGATACCCCAAGAACTGGCCGGTACACCCTGTGATAATGCGGCCACCTGAAGCATTGGTTTGCGCAGTTCGTAAGTCACCAACTAAAATGCGTGCAAAATTGTCTACATCTTGCCGTCTACTGAAGTCACGAAAATTTGCAACTCCAACACCTGCTGCGAGAGCGATAATCACAATCACAATTAATAACTCAATAAGTGAGAAGCCACGAACGCGCATCATGGATTGCTTGCTTTGTAATAACATGTTCTACCGGTGCCACACACAGTGCTCCCGCAACTTTGAGCTACAGCCCCTGCAGGAGGTCGTTCTAAGGTAGAACACAAATCATAGCCTGAACCACCACCTGTTTGATTGTATTGATAGCTCGCGCCGGCTAATGGGTCAGTTGGAACTTCTTTCATGTAAACATAGGAATTCAAACACTTTGATCCTGAGCTTAACGTTCCTTCGAGCTGTGTGCCAGCAACGATTTCTCCATTTGCAGGGTATCGATCACAATCCGCGCGATACAATTCAAGGGCAGTACGCAGGGATTCAATATCACTTTTTCTCCGTTGGTCACGGGAATTTTCTCGTGCACCTGATAAACCAAAAATAGAGATCGCCATCATGAGCGCAATAATAGCGATGACAATCAATAGCTCAATAAGAGTAAATGCGGAATGTATTGGTGAATGTTTTTTTAAGGACATGTTCCGTTATTAATAGCTGTTGTTGCGGCACGTGTTCCAGTGGAACCATTTGAACAGACGAAATATATCTGTGCAGGAATCGGCTTCTCCAAGGTTCCCCAAATGACATACTGGGTGTTTGCAGCATTTGTACTATACGAATAGTGATTCGTAGTTGTAGGATCGTCGGTACACGGCACATTTCCAAGAGGGTTACTTCCACCACAGAGTGAAATCGCATTAACTGTCGGATTCCCATCAGGAAATACGCCATTATTTGCATTCGCATAACTTTCAACTGCGTTTTGGAATTGTCTAATATCTGATTGTCTTCGAGCATCACGCGCTGCTGCCTGTCCGCCCGTTACACGAAGAAGGGTAAAGCCTGCCATAATGCCAAGCATTGCGAGTACGATGAGTAATTCAATGATCGTAAACCCTTTCTTCATAATTCAGACTAGCACAGAAGATTCAGATCACACAATACAATTATGGAGTTGCTGGAGGAAGCTCTGAATAGAGAATTGAAATGTCTCCGTTAGTACGGCCGGCGTTGCAAACGACATCCCCACATGAAATATTTCGGGCAACAATTTGTGGATCGTACTCCTCGTCGTTTGTGCGCTCAAGTGCTGTATATATCTGGAATGTTTTTCCGTTACTGATATATACAAATCTTCTCCCTTTTTCATTCGAATATGGGTCTTGAGGAAGAGGATCAAAAAACGGACTGTTTACTGAATTTTCACCCCACGTGCAGCTTTTAAAGAACCAACGACCTAATTCATCACGGAAACCGTTACACCCAACAATTGCATAATTGTCATCTGAAAGCGGAAAAGTCGCCAGCGTTTTTTGAAAATCACCCACACGACGCACGATATCACCAAGCGCGTTTTTGCGTTCATTATCCCGACTCTTTCGATATGAAGCGGAAAGGTTTATAAGCGTTGCGCTCATAATGCAGATAATGACTAATCCAATAAAGCTAAATTCTCGTTTCGTTATCATAAATTAAAATAAATGTGGAGTGAGATATTGTAACAAATTGTTTCCATTAAGCATCGCAATCCACATACCAATTACTAAAAAGGGGCCAAACGCAATTTTAGCTTGCATACTGCTTTTCTTGAAAAGAATAAGTACTGACCCAACCGCAGCACCCAATACGAAACTCATAAATAACCAGAGGAGAACTAGTGGATATCCAAGCAACAACCCTCCAACAAGCGCAAACTTTACATCTCCTAGGCCCATACCACGACCCTTGGTTATTACATTCAGAAAGAGAAAGAAACTGCCTGATGCAAAACTGACAAACATACGTGACCACAAATCAGGGGACGGGGAAAACAGCAATACAAAAAATGTCACCAGCAATCCCGTAAACACAAATTCATCAGGGATAATCATCTCTTCAATATCAGTCACAATTATGCCGATTGATAGAAATGCTAAAAGCATTAAGAATACGAGGCCTATCAATCCAAATGGCTGAAGCCAGGGGAGATTAGAAAGAATATATGGATATGACACAAATACGCCCACAAAAGAAGCGCCGGTTAAAAGCTCAATAAAGGGTTCACGCAGCGAAATGCGTTTGTGACAGTTTCTGCATTTTCCGCCTAACAGAAGAAAAGAAACGAGGGGAATATTGTCAAACCAGGAGATGGTGTGTTTACAGGATGGGCAAAAGGATCGACCTTTGGCAATTGAGATACCTCGTTCGATTCGCCACGTAAATGCACCAAGGAACGATCCTAAAAATAAACCTCCAATAAAAATAAAAAATATAAGCATATCTATACAAACTACACACACCAGACATTAAGTAACTTTGCGAATTACCTAAGCTCTGGTGTGTGTTTGGCCATTAGTTCTGCCATCCTGCGCTGTTTCCAGCGAGACCTGCAGCTGGTGCTGCGGCTCCGCACCACAAACCTCCTCGACCTGCAGCAGTTGAGTACACGAAGTACGCAGTTTGACCTGTTGCACATCGTGATGTATTTCTCGTTGCTTCAGCTTGAGTGAAAATTACAGCAGCAGCGGTCGTTGCATCGTAACAGAATCCGTTTTCACCAACACCTGGACAAGCAGGAGTTGCAGCTAACGATGAATAAGCAACAGCACTTGGTACTACTTTCATTTCACCTGGGGTAACTAAACAGTTAGTGATCCAAGCTGCTCCGGAACCTCCTCCGACGGCACAAGTACCTGCAGCAGCGTCAGTGTTGTAAGTTCCACCAACTGCGGTAGCATGGGCTTCAACTGCGTGCCCGAGCTGTGCAACAGTAGAAGATCGTCCAGCGTCTCGAGTAGCGGCTAATTGCTGAACTGGATTAAGAGCGAGTAACACAACAACGGCTAACGTACCTAAAATTGCAATAACGATAAGTAATTCGATTAACGTAAAACCTTTTTGAAATCTTTTCATATAAATTCGTCCATTCACCTCCTTCTATTCAGTATTTTTCTTTCACACCAAAATGTCAATAGCATCAGATTGCAGTTGTTAAATTATAGATAGGAAGTACCACCGCAACGACCAAAAATGCGACTCCTAATCCCAGGAAAATCATGATGATTGGTTCAATCGCAGAAGTTAATGCTTTGACCTTTTGTTCACTTTCAACTTCAAAAACGTGTGACACTTTCAGAAGAACTTCATCCATTTTTCCAGTTTCTTCTCCAACCGAAATCATTTGAGACAAAATATAGGGGAATGCCTCAGGATGCTTTGCAAAAGAGAACGCGATAGGAAACCCTTTTTCAATCTGTTTTCCAACTTCTTTCAGGGCATCTGCAATAATGACGTTATCAACGACCTCGTTGGTAACAGAAATTCCCTCAAGAATAGGAACCCCTGATGCCACCATCAACGCAAGTGTCCGGGTCAATTCTGTTAAGACGATCTGTCTACTTAGCGGTCCCATGATCGGGATCTTAAACATAAACGCTGCAAATTTTCGTTTTCCGGAATAGGTATTTTTCCAAATATTAAACGCCCATGCACCAATTCCAAGAATGATCAGAATAACAAACCACCACGCGAGGATGAAGTCTGATATACCCGTTAAGATGCGGGTCGTTAATGGCAATTCTGCGCCAAACTGGTCATAGAGCGTTGTCAGTTTCGGAATAACGAACACAATCATAACTAGAGACACACCAATCATTCCGATGACAATAATAATCGGGTAAATCAATGCGCCTTTTACTTTTCCACGGAACTCTTGTTGGCGCTCTAAATTATCTGCCAATCGACCAAGTACCTTGTCTAAAACTCCTCCGGTTTCTCCAGCTTTTATTAAAGCGATATATGAGAGTCCAAAAATCTTGGTGTGACCTTTTAGAGAATTTGAAAAGCTTTGTCCACCTTCAACATCAGCGAGGATCTGACTAATAATAGGTTGCATTGCAGAGGTAGATTGTAACTGTAAAATAGAAAGCGACTCAGTAAGGGGAAGTCCTGCATTTACCATAGTGGAAAGCTGTCGGGTAAAGGCAACAACATCAGCAGTACTCACTCTATTCTTAAACTGCTGAAATGTTTGAGTAAAACTCCCCAAACTAACGGTGAGGCTTAAGATAATATATCCACGATCACGAAGCAGCTTTGCAGCGAGTTGTTCATTCTGCGCTTCGACAACACCCGTGATTAATTTGCCTTGTTTATCTCGTACTTTATACCTGAACTTTTTCATTGATTAAGAGTTAGCGCCTCAACATGCGTGAGAGCTGTTCAGGGCGAAGTGAATAATTTTGTGCGTCTTCGAAGCTAATTTTTCCGGCCTGGACCAGGTTCGCAAGAGAAGCTTCTAATGTTGCCATTCCGGCTTCGCTTGAAGTTTGAATAATTGAATCAATCTGGTGCGTTTTTCCTTCACGAATGGCGGTTTTAATAGCTGTTGTGGCAAGCATGATTTCGTGTGCAACAACTCGCCCTACACCGGGAGAGGGGAGTAATCGCTGAGAGAACACAGCTTCAAGTACGTTTGATAATTGCAGTCGAACTTGGTCTTGTTGTTCGTGAGGGAATACATCAACAATACGATCAACCGTTTGCGCTGCTGAATTTGTGTGCAGGGTCGCAAACACTAAGTGTCCAGTCTCAGCAATCGTAAGAGCCGCTGCAATTGTTTCGTAATCACGCATTTCTCCAATGAGCACCACATCAGGATCTTCACGGAGAACAGAGCGAAGTGCAATATTCCATGAGTGAGTATCGTTGCCCATTTCTCGTTGAGAAATAATAGATCGATCTGCGTTAAAGATAAATTCCACTGGATCTTCAATAGTCACAATATGAACTGATCGATTCATATTAATTTCATTCAAAATTGCGGCTAGTGTTGTAGATTTTCCTTGCCCAGTAGGCCCGGTAATTAAGATAAATCCTTGTTGAAGGGACGTGAAATTGTGAATAATATTCGGAAGGCCTAATGCATCAATGGTGGGAATCGTTGTCGGAATCAAACGAAATGCGGCTGCCCAGGAACCGCGCTGTGTATATGCATTCACACGGAATCGAGCTTTTTCACTAAAGGCTACTGAAAAATCTATTTCTTTATTTACAGCTAAACGCTCAAGTTGTTCACTGCTCATTACATTCTTGAGAAACCCTTCCATAGCTTCTTGAGTAATCGGAGCTTCTGACGGAACGTTTGTTAACTCACCATTTACTCGAAGCACCGGGGGAAGTCCGGTCACCAAATGAAGATCTGATGCATTTTGTGCAAGGGTTAGTTCGAGCAGGTGTTGTACTTCCATAAATTATTCTTGGGCGACTCGTAATACTTCTTCAATACTAGTTTGTCCTTCAACGACCTTCAAGTAGCCATCTTGTTTCATGCTGATCATTCCCTCTGCTCGCGCCTGTTTATCAATTTCACTGGCAGGGGAGCGTTCAAGAATTAATCGGGCAATTTTTTCAGAAACAGGGAGGACTTCGAAAATAGCGACACGACCTTTATATCCAGAATTATTATTCTCAGGCGTTGGAACTCCTTTATACAGTTGACCTTTAAAGTCTGCAGGCATAATGGTTCCGAGGTTTGCTTTTATATCATTGAGAACAGCAGCATCAGGGGTGTAGGCAGTTTTGTTTTTCTCATCGAGCCTTCGCAGCACGCGCTGAGCGACAATTGCTGTAATTGATGATGCCAGTAAAAATGGCTCTGCGCCCATATCAAGGAGTCGAGGAAGTGCGCCGGCAGCATCATTCGTGTGAAGCGTCGCAAATACTAAATGTCCAGTAAGAGCTGCCTGGATCGCCAAATCTGCAGTTTCATGATCGCGGATTTCTCCAACCAAGATAATATTCGGATCTTGTCGCAAGAACGCACGCAACCCTGACGCGAATGTCAGCCCAACGGCCGCGTTAATCTGTACCTGATTGACGCCAGGAATTTTATATTCAACAGGATCCTCCAAAGTCATGATGTTCACTTTTGGCGTATTTAAGCGTTGGATAATAGAGTAGAGAGTTGTGGTTTTTCCGGACCCTGTTGGGCCACAAATGATGATAATTCCGTGCGGTCTTAAAATTGAATCTTCCAAGTTTTTCAGTGCACGGCCTCGGAGTCCAAGTTCGGGAAGTTCCGGAATCCCTCCGCTTTTCTTAAGCAGTCGAATAACAATTTTCTCGCTCCACGTTGTAGGAAGCGTCGATACACGAAGGTCAACTTCTTGCTCTGTGTTTTTAAAATTGAACCGACCATCCTGAGGAATGCGCCGTTCATCGATTTTCATACCAGACAAAATCTTGATACGAGAAACGAGGGCGTCATGGAGTTCTCTCGGAATTGTTAACTTTTCTTGCAAAATACCGTCAATTCGGTAGCGCACACGCGTTGATTTTTCCATTGGTTCAATATGGATATCACTTGCACGAGCGCGAACCGCAAAATCAAGAATATGAGTTACTACTTCACTGATACGTTCTTGTCTGATAAGTCCTGTCTGTTTTGTTACATCGAGCGTCTTAATTGAAACGCCATCACTTGAAACTTCTTTTAATGCAGCTGAAACTTCTTGTGAGAGTGTTGTTGAATAACGTTTTGCGATAACTTCTTCAATAAGGGCAGGAACAGCAGCAGCAGGTTTCACCCGATATCCAGTCTTTTGTTCAAAGAACTCAATAGAAGCAAGGTCAAGCGGCTCAGCCATCGCTATCACCAGTTGACGAGTTTCTGAATCTGCAGACACAGGGAAGACGTGAAATTTTCTGGCTTGCTCTTGGGAAATAAGAGATAATGCAACAGGGGAGACAGGGGTGTTGTTTAAATCAACGTAGGGAATGTTATAAAACTGGGCTTTTGCCTGCACTAATTGATCTTCAGTAACGAGGCCTTGTTCTCGCAAAATATCTTCTTGGCTTTTACCTGTTTGAATTTCGGCAAGCTTCACCCCTTGAGCACGATCGGCAGTGAGAGCGCCTAAAGACACTAAGATATCGGATAACGTATTCGCTGATTGGGCATTTGGGTCAGGTTGCATAGCAGGATTTATTCATTATATAGTGCCCACAGATTCCATGCACGCATATTTATTAATTGCACAGAAAACACCGGATAAAGAGACAATCCAATTGCTTATTCCAAAGGTCTTTCATGAGATAGTAGCTGTTTCACTTACTTCAATAGGTGAAGTACGCACATTTATTAAATCGTTCACATTCACGCCGCAAAAAGACACTCTTTATATAGTGTTAGGGCTCGGGGAAGCAAAAACTGAGGCACAAAATGCGTTCTTAAAGCTGCTTGAGGAACCGCCAAGCACGACAATTACATTCTTACTGGTAGTTCCAAACGTTGACCTTCTTATTTCAACCATTTTATCTCGAGTAACAACGATACACTGGAAAGAAACCAGTGGTGAAAATACGGCAGGAGGTACCAAAAGTATTGAGAACGTTTATCAAGCGCTCGCAACAGTCACCGACCGAGAAGAAGCCTCAGCACTGCTGCAAGACCTGCTCGAAACCTCTATTACAGGAGCTGAAAAAGAGCAAGTAGTGCTGTCTCTTGAAGCAATTAAAAAGAATGGATCTGTTCCACTACAGGTAGCACGTGTTCTTGCAACGGGCTTGCTCTGAGCGAGAGAACAGGCTACAATGAGTACTCAATACACATGGCCCAACAGGAATATACAGCAGCAGAAATTCAAGTTTTAGAAGGGCTTGAGCCAGTTCGAAAACGTCCAGGAATGTACATCGGTTCAACCGATGCACGAGGGCTTCATGAATGTCTTCGAGAAATTGTCGATAACTCAGTCGACGAAAGCTTCGCAGGAACCGCAACTGAAATTTGGGTCAGATTAAATAAAGACGGGTCGGCAATTATTCGAGATAACGGTCGCGGAATTCCAGTAGATAAACATAGCTCTGGCGTGTCCGCGCTTGAACTTACCATGACCAAACTCCATGCGGGAGGAAAATTCGGTGGTGGCGCCTATAAAATCTCTGGTGGACTGCACGGAGTAGGAGCTTCTGTTGTAAACGCACTCTCCAGTTACTTTCGAGTCATTGTCCTCAAACCTGGAAAAGCGTTCATGCAGGAATACAATGCAGGGAAGCCTCAGTATTCAGTAAAAGAAGTAACCCAAAAAGATCTAGACGCAATTTTACCTCCCGAATGGAATGTAAAAATCGGTGCAAATATAACGGGAACAATTACCACATTCCAAATTGATGAAACCATCTTTAAAGAAGTAACTCTTGAGAAAAACCGCGTAAAAACACTCCTGAGAGACCGTGCATACTTAATTAAAGGACTTACCTTCCATTTTGAGGACGAGCGAGTTGACGAACAAACAACGTTTTACTTTGAAGGAGGTATTAGCACGATGGTGTTACACGGAAATCGCGACAAAGTCGTATTAACCCCTGTTGCATACATGTCAAAAGAAGATGATCCAATGAGTGTTGAAGTTGCCTTACAATATACCGACACCTATAACGAGAACTTAAAAAGTTATGTAAACGGTATTCATACAACTGATGGAGGAACACACGTCACTGGTTTCAGAATGGCATTAACTCGCGTGTTAACAGATTATGGAAAGAAGGCCGGTTACATTAAAGACGAAAAAACGGCAATAACAGGAGACGATATGCGAGAAGGACTCTCTGCAATCATTTACTTCAAAATGCCGTCCGAGAATCTCCAGTTCGAATCTCAAACGAAAGCTAAGTTAAACAATCCTGAAGTACAAGGGTTTGTACAATCAGCTGTCAAAGAGGGACTCGATATGTATCTTGAAGAGCACCCTCAAGAAGCGAAGAAAATTATGGAGAAAGTCATGCTCGCTGCTCGAGCTCGAATGGCCGCTCGTGCTGCAAAAGAGGCGGTTCTTCGAAAAGGTGCACTTGAAGGTGGAGGACTGCCTGGAAAATTGGCAGACTGTCAGTCAACAAACCCAGATGAATGTGAACTCTACATTGTTGAGGGAGACTCAGCAGGAGGAAGTGCTAAAGGGGGTCGTGATCGTAAATTCCAAGCAATCTTGCCACTCTTTGGAAAAGTATTAAATACCGAGCGCGCACGTCTTGATGAAATCGTAAAATCCGATAAGTTCAAAGATTTGATTATCTCTGTTGGTACAGGGATTTCTGATCAGTTTGATATTAATAAGCTAAAGTACAACCGAATCATCATCATGACCGACGCTGACGTAGACGGAAGCCACATTAAGTGTTTATATATCACGTTTTTCTATAGACACTTACCTGAAATTGTCAAAGGAGGACATTTGTATGTCGCGATGCCACCACTATATAAAGTCAAACAAGGCAAAAGCGAGAAGTATTTCTACTCTGACGAAGAAAAAGATCAACACATTCAAAAATTAACCTCTAAGTTCATGGTGCAACGATATAAAGGGTTGGGGGAAATGAATGCACAAGAGTTGTGGGATACAACCATGAATCCAGAAACGCGATTGTTAAAACAGGTAACTGTCGATGATGGGGATGCAGCTGATAAAGTATTCACCATGTTAATGGGTGAAGAAGTAGCGCCCCGGAAGAAATTTATTCAAACCCACGCAACAACTGCAAACCTCGATATTTAAGGTCAGTTATTTGACTTCTCCTCAATTATAGGGTATATTTCGTCATTCGTTAGATAGCTCATTCCAAGAAGGAGTGTTTTTATGACTTACAAAGCCCTTTGGGCCATCCAAGACCTGTCAATCGTTGACGGGTGGAAGATGAATACCGCGCAGTGCGGGTTCAGCCAGTATGTTGAGGCTGAATTCGTGAGCGACGTGACCCGGCTCGACAAAAAATACTGGCTCACGAAGTTCTTTCCCGTATACCCAACTCGCAACCCGGACAATCGGAAGGTCTGGTTCCTGAACAAGGAAAAGAAGTTCCGGCGCATGAGTTTTGAGAAGGCGATGGAACACATTGATGAAATTGCCTGGGTGCCGGCAACATTCGCGCACAAAGTGCTGGACGAGGTGGACTTCGAGCTGGATCGGTTCTACCACTTCTGCGACCTTGCAGAAATGAAGTTAGTGAAGGATGGGTATGCCGCATACGGGTATCCTGAACTCATTCGCAGCCTCGTTTCAGTCGAAGAGGCACAGTTCTTTAGGTCAGCCGGTAAAGTCTACTGCAAGGCAGTGACTGACATGACGGTAATCGTTATATCAAAGCCTGGTGCGGTCCGCTTGCGTCTGGCTAAAGTCGGGAGTGCCCACGAACAGGCTCTCAAAGCGCAACAGTACAAAAGTGTACTGAGCGAAGATCTTGCAACGGTGGGCACTTATTGGCCCTACATACAACGGGTAGCGTAATCGCTACAGAGAGGACGCATAAACACATGCGTCCTTTTTTTGTGCCTTGAAATGAGTTCGTGAGAGCGCCATAATAGCCTCAATATGGCTCAGATAAAAGTAATGGGACATTGCCCTCCGGACACAGATTCCACCTGTTCTCCAATTGCGTATGCATGGTTTCTGAAAACCCACAAAGGTCTCGATGCCGAAGCCTATATTGGCGGAGCACTTAATAAAGAAGCAACATTCGTCCTTTCTCATTTTGGTGTTACTGCACCAGAACAAATAGCTTCTGTCACAGAACAAGATAAATTAGTTTTAATTGACACAAATAACCCAGAAGAGCTGATCACCGGGTGGGAATCAGCTGAAATCATTGAAGTTGTTGATCATCACAAGCTCTATGGATTAAAAACAGCGAGCATTCCAACCGTTACAGTTCGACCGTACGGGTGTGTGGCAACTGTCTTGTGGGAATTAATGGGGGCAGCGCAGAGTACTATGCCAAAGGAAATTGCAGGATTAATGGCTGCATGCATTATTTCAGACACATTAAACTTAACAAGTCCAACGACAACTGATACTGATCGAGCGGCATTACAAGCGCTTAGTGAAAAGGCTGGCATTGATGCTGCTTCATTTGCACAAGATATGTTTGCTGCAAAATCAAACCTTGATGGTCTTTCTACTCGTGAGATATTACTCACCGATGCGAAAGATTTTAAATTTGGTGAAGCTTTGTACAAGATTGGGGTATTAGAAACAACAAACCCAGACCAAGCAATCGCAAAAAGAGCTGAACTTACGGCTGAAATGAATATACTAAAAACCGAAGAGTCTCTCGCCGGTATGATGTTTTTTGTCGTAGATATTATAAAAGGAAATGCGGTGTTATTAACGGCCAGTGAGGAAGATCTTCTGTTAGCCGAAAAAGCGTTTGGAGTAGCGCGCGATGCATCAGGACTGCTTATCCTTCCTGGTATCGTTTCTCGCAAAAAGCAAATTGTTCCGGCTTTTGAAAAGCTCTTTTAAGTGAACATCCCTCGCGTTATAACACTTCCGGTTGGACAGCTTCGCAGTAATTGTTACATTTACCACACATCACCAACAGAAGCACTCGTAGTTGACCCTGGAGACGATAGTGATTTTGTTAATCAAAAGCTACTGGATCTTGAATTAACTCCTCAAGCAATACTTATAACACACGGGCACTTTGACCATGTCATGGGGGCTTTTGGCGTACAATCTGCATTTAATTGCCCCGTCTATATCCATCAAGACGACGATTTTCTCTTACAGCGAATGAGAGAAACTGCAATTCATTTTACTGAGGTAGATCCCGGGCCACCACCACTCATCACACATTATTTCTCGACTGAAGAATCAATAACCATTGGTGATTTACAGGTTACGCTTATAAAAACACCCGGACACACCCCCGGAAGCCTTTCTTTCTATGATTCAAAAAACCATGTGGTTTTTATAGGGGACATTTTCTTTGCAGATGGATCAACCGGGGGCGTTGACCATTCGTATTCAGATAAGAACACGCTTCGTAATAGCATTATAAAAATAAGTGAGCTCCCAGATGACACGATGGTATATCCTGGGCATGGAAGTTCACTGAGCATCAGACAATATAAGAACGTACTTACTTTTTAGCTCCATGCCAGAATCTCTATTCAAAAAAAGAGTGATTGCGGTCGTGAGAGCGATACCCTACGGCCGCGTTGCAAGCTACGGACAAGTAGCCCTTCTCTGTGGAGCACCGAGAGCCTCCCGCGAAGTCGGATGGGTCTTAAATAGACTTGAAAAAGAGATTGAAGTTCCGTGGTGGAGAGTTCTGAATAATAAGGGGGAAATTACGATTAAAGGAAGTACATTCTCGGCTGACTTTCAAAGAAAACTCTTACAATCCGAGAACATTGTAGTTTCAGACGACTTTCTCCTCAGTATGCACGACTACCGGTGGATTCCAACCGGGGACGAGATGAAGCAATTTGAACTCCCTTCGGATTACCTTAAAACAGTAAATGAGAAATTGCGGAATTACTGAAGTTTAGGGTCTTCTTTTGCCATCACCATTACAATCGGGTCGTTAGAAACATATTTCTTATACAACATTGCAATTTCTTCTTTCTGAATGGTATTTACGAGGGAGATAATTTCTTGAGGAGGAATCACCGTTCCATCAAAGAATAATTCTCCTGAAATATTGTCGCTAATGCGATACGGAGAATCATATCCAGTGAGCGTTGAGAGATTCAAATATTTTCGAGCCCGTTCAAATTCTTCGTCAGTAATCTCGACATTCTTCAAGGTATGCAATGCTTTGAGTAACTCTTCCTTAGCAACTTTGGCATCTGATAAGGAGGTCGAGGCTATCAGGTGAAATTCTGATGCACATTGTCCAAACATCACCATACTTCCAGCTGAATACACAAGACCAAGTTCCCCACGCAATTTTCTAAAAATGCGAGATCTGGGTGAACCTCCTAAAATATATGATCCTAATAGTAAAATCATGCGATCGCGTTTGGTAATCTCTGAACGGGGATCAAAAAGAAAGGCAATATCAATTGAAACCTTATCCATATCTTCCTTATGCCAAAGATAGGTTCCTTTTGACTGCGGCTTTTTAACAGGGAGCGTCTGTGGTGAGCCTTCCGGGACTTGAGCTATAAATGATGTGAGAAGCCCTTCAAGCTCAGTTTCCTCAAAATTGCCGACTACTGTAATACTCATTGTGTTTCTTTTCACACAGTCTTGATAAATGGATTCCACATCCTTTTTTGTAAGGGATTGCACATATTCAGGTTGACCTAATGCATCATGCGTCATGAAATGGGAATCTCCATATAAATATGATACTTTTGCTTTCCAGAATCTATTGTTCGGTTGGCTCCACTTATCTCGATACTCTTGTGTGACGACATTTTTTTCTTTTGCGAGTTCGTTTTCTGGAATTGTTGGTGCTGTGACAATTTCGCTTAAGACACGAAACCCTTCTTTCAGGGAAACTGTGGGGAAGTTTGCTTCAAAACTCAAGATCTGTCCGCTTGTCGAGGCATTTTGGTTGATTGCATATTCTTCTTTGTAATACTCAAGTGCGTCTCGGTGAGGGAACTGTTTCGTCCCTTCATGCACCATATGTTCCATAAAATGAACACCACCCCAATTTTTATGTGGTTCGTAATAGCTGCCAGCTTTAAAGTCAATCGTTACAACGACAACCTCAATGGAGCTCATTTTATAGAGCGCGATCGGAACTCCATGAATATGTTTTATATCAACGCGCGGACTCATCCGACAATAGTACTAGAGTTGGGCACAAAAAGCACTGCCTATTGGGGCAATTTCAGGATATACACCATTTTCACCACGAAAAGCTGCAGCGCTTCCACCGTCGAGGTTTATCGCATCACCCACAATTACACTATTTTCTCGTGCCCAATTAGAAATAACTTGAGGAAGTGCCGTTAACGTCGATTGTTCGACAAGCCCAAAAATAAGCTCGTTTGCTCCGGTAATCAACGCAAAGCTGCGACGCTCCGGTTGATCATTTTTAATGGATAACGGAACGGCTTTCCCGTTTTCAATAAGAATTGGTCCAGTTTGGAGCGCCCATGTCGAATTCTCGTCAGGGATCATGCGAGTAATAAGAGGGGTGTCCATTTGGTTTCGAGAGATATACCCATCAAACAAAGCACTTTCACGCCCACCGCGCAAAGAAACGGTTCCACTCTTAAATAGACCAACAGGGGTACTGGTTGTTGTATAAAAGCCACCATTCACCAGGTACGCGCAATTATGTTCTTTCGCAATTTCTTCTGACGTTTTTCGCTCGGTGTAGTTACCGATTAAAATAACGGAGTCAGCAGAAAGCGCAGGAGTCACCGTAACTGGGAGTTGAACGTGTGGCGTAGGTGAGACAAGCGCAGAGAGACTTGGATTTTGCGCGCTTGATGGGGTTGCAGGACTTGGCTTTCGAAGTGCCAAGATAAGCGCAGTCATCATCACCAAGAGAATTGCGGCAACTGCTATTTTCTTCATCAGCTATTGTAGCGTATCTGTAAATCCCTGAAGTTTGATACTATGAAACAATGCGACCGTTCATAGTTTCCACTGATTGTTCTGGGATACTCGGATATCCAAAGCTTTGGCATGCTCTCTGGGAAAATGTTCTTGCAGAACCGGGATGCAAAGGGGTTGAAATGATCGGATGGAGATGGACTCCGCGGCTTATTGAGGAAGCAAAGAGATATGGTATTCATATTGTTGGTATTCACGGACCAACTGCTGGCTGGGATGAAGATCGAGAACTTCAGAAAAAGATTGTCCTATCTACACTCAACCAATGCTTTATGTCGTTTCAAACATTTCTTGACCAGGCACCAAAAAGTGAATATCTCTTACTTCACAGATCAACAATTACCACAAAACTTCTGAGTGTTTTACAGAAGGAAAGGCCGCACTTAAAGACGCTTTACATTGAAAATGTGATTACAAAGGATGATTTGGGAAAAACAGTTGAAACGATTAGTTATTTAAAGAGTGAAGGATTTCACGCAGGAATCATGTTTGATGTCGTGCATTTTTTGAGGGAACCATACTTTGATGCACCCCAAATAACCCGATTTGATGGACTAATTGATGCCCTACACCGACTGTCCCACGTAACATTTCCAGTATCCATTCAT
Organism: Candidatus Woesebacteria bacterium UBA5941; assembly: GCA_002430735.1. GTDB lineage: Bacteria > Patescibacteriota > Microgenomatia > UBA8517 > UBA8517 > UBA5941. The sequence goes on from DJCV01000010.1 coordinate 81,598, forward strand.
TTTCCCATTGGAACGTATACGAACGATTCCTTACCACTTAAAAAAATCACGAATGGAATGTGGAAGGAGTTGTCTCATGCGATTAAAAAGGTTAATCCTAAATACATAGTTCTTGAAAACCAGCAAGAAAGAGCGTATTCTCTAGCCTTACCAGGGTGGGCGAGACAACAGGTCCGTGACAGAAATAAGCGCATAGTCTCACTCCTCATGGATCATGAGATTCTTTAAATGAAAAATAAAAAGCCAGCTATAGCACTCTCGGTCAATCCAGATTCCACACCAATTCTCTATACAGACGAAATTCATATGAGTACAAACGATTATGGTGTCGTGATGGATATTGTCCAGAAAATGGGCGACCCAAACCAGGGGAGAGTAGTGGCTCGTGTCGGGATGAGTCGAGATCATGCAATTGCATTCACTCAGGAATTGGGGAAGCTACTTCTTATTACTGAGAAGAAAAAAGGACAGAAACTTAATTAACTTCAGCGAGGAGGAGGGACTTAATCTTCTCAATACTTTCGTAATCATGAATAGAAACTGGCATAACCGTGTCCGAAAACGGCATAAGTTTCTTCATTTGTTTTTTCAGCTCTTCAGGACTTATCAAATCACTTTTGGTCACTAAAATAATTTCCTTCTTTTTAAGGAGTGAAGAATCGTATTTTTTAAGCTCGCTCCGTACAAGTTTATATGTCTCGGTAATCTGATCACTTGTTGCCTCAATACAGTGCAGAAGCACGCGCACTTTCTCAATGTGTTTCAAGAACTTAATTCCCAAACCCCGTCCTTCATGTGCACCTTCAATAAGACCAGGAATGTCAGCGATGATATGTCCTTCGATTTCACCTAAGTTAGGGGAGAGGGTTGTGAACGCGAAATTTCCAATCTTCGCTTTTGCGTGAGTTAATTCATTAAGTAGACTGCTTTTACCAGCATTTGGAATGCCGATGAGCCCAAAGTCGGCAATAAGCTTTAATTCAACAGAAAACTCGCGACGCTCACCAGGCAAACCGCTTTGTGCAAATTTAGGCGTCGTTCGGTGAGGCGCGCGAAATTCCCAGTTTCCTTTTCCGCCTTTACCACCTCGCGCTACTAAAATCTTCTCTCCAACTTTAGTCACTTCAATTTGCTCACCATGAGAAACATACCCGGGTGCTCGTTCAGTACTTGTTTCAGTGAGAATTGTGCCAACCGGAAGTCTAATTTCCAAGTCATTCCCACGTTTTCCTGTTTTTTTCTTTTGCTTTCCGGGATCACCATCTTGCGCTGCAAACTCATTTTCAACGCTAAATTGATTGAGGAGTGTTAAATCAGAACTACCCACCACATAAAGGTCGCCACCCATTCCACCATTTCCACCATCAGGACCACTTTTTGCCATTTTTCCAAACGACACTTTTCCAGCTCCGCCATGGCCACCAGATAAAATTACATGTGCTTCGTCAATTAACATAGTTCTATTATACAGGAGATTGAAGCTGTTTGACAGCTATAGGACGCTTGAGTGAAAACAAAAAAGCAGGGTACTAAATAATACCCTGCATATAAATACCTTATAGCAGCTCTCCGAACTCATCGTACTCACGACCATGTATGATAGTCCCACCTAAATACAGATGAGCGGCCTGATATGAATCAAAGATGTACCCTGTGTTCCCATCCTCATAGTGAACCCACGCATAGTTGTCGGTCCCATACCGATCAATCTTCATGATGCCCTTGAGTTCTACACATGTGTGCGCGGTCCCGTGAATACGAGAATTGCTCGTCATATTCGCTTCTCGTTGCCGTTGGGTCTTAAACCCCCTCACGACCACATTGTCTGAAACAAGGGTTGCTTTGCTGTTGACGATATGTGCAATGATCATCTGAGCCTGCCCTTCGGTGATACCATTTAATTGTTGGCATCGCTGGAATTCAGTAAGGCCGACGGCTTGAGCAATTGCATCACGCCACCCTCTCGCGGCTTGGCTTTCAAATCCTTGCGGCTGAAAGCCGGTGCCATACGGGTTTTTAACGATCTTCGCGATGGCTGTATAGAAACTTGGCTGATCTGGGGCTAAATAATATCCAGGAACTTCGGACTTAACAACGGAATTAAAAAGTTCTACCACCTGATCATGTCGTGTTACCACAGAAATACCTCCTCAATATTCACATCTATTCTGAGGCTATAGTATAGCGAAGCGGAAAAAGAGGAGCAACTAAAAGAGGAAGGCTATACAAGCTCACTTTCAATATATGCCTTCAAAGGCTCCATGAAAGAATCTTTCCATTCAAGTGAAATGTTTTCAACATCTTCCTCTGGTACATTTTCATGGAAAATGTGGATCGTTGTCTTGTCATCTTTCGCACGGAACGTGAAGGTTACTTTTGAGGGTTCTGCCCAATCACCACTAAACCACTCCTGAATCAATTCATCTTGTTCTAGTACTTCGAGGTTTTTTCCGTGAATATCACCATCCCACAGGGAGAATTCAGTTCCCTCTTGATCGTCCATAATGGCAGGGGAGCCAGTCCATTTTTCAATGTGAGTTTTGTCAGTTAATGCTTCCCATACCACATCAATAGGGGCATGGATTGTATAATTCTGTTCAATAACTTTCATGAATGTGAGTTACTTCAAGTATTCATCAAGGAGCCGTTTCCATTCCTCAACGGAAAACACTCCTACAACTTTCTGACCATTAACATAAAAGGTAGGGGTTGCAGTAACACCGACTGCGTTTCCATCGGTCATACCTGCGCGAATTTTCGCATCATATGGTTTATCGGTAAATGCCTTTTTAAATTCATCCACATTAAGCCCTAACTCTTTTGCATATCCTTCAAAGATAGTCACCGCATCACTTTTTTCAGCCCATTGGTCGAGATTTCCATATAACTTGTCATGCATTTCCCAGAACTTTCCTTGAGCTGCCGCTCCTTCTGCCGCTCGTGAGGCATCCATGGCTTGTGCGTGCTGTTGAAGCGGGAAGTGTCGGAATACAAACTTCACCTTATCTTTATATTCTTCAACGAGGGCATTGGTATTTGGATAACTAGCAGCGCAGGCTGGGCATTGAAAATCTCCAAATTCAACAATCGTCACCTTTGGTTCAGTTGCACCTTTTACAGCTGAATTCTCGCCCAGAAGAAGCTTTTCGTCATACGTTTTTGTTTCAGTCGCTTGTGGGGTAGCTTCTTTGGTGCTGAAGAAAAAGACGCCACCAACGAGAACTAATATCGTTCCAATCGTGAGTCCTAATAATATCTTTGCTTCTTTATTCATGTTTCAAATATTTTCTGTACTGAATTACAAGAATGTCTATTATAACGAATGCAACAAGAGAAAGAAATGGAATTGTGATAAATCCAAACCATTCAATGTACTTCGTAAGACACGATGCACCAATAGAACACGGCGCTACTGACTCAGGCAATATCTTGTTATATAAAAGGTTATGGTAGATAGCAATTGCTGTTCCCAGAAGTGATAGGGGAAGTACATAATCTACCACATTCTTATCTTTTTTCAGAATACCAACGGTTAAAAGGATGACCAGTGGATACATGAGAATCCGTTGATACCAACAGAGTACACAGGGAGCAAAATGTCTCACTTCGCTGAAGTACAAACTGCCAATCGTTGCAACGAGTGCTTGCAACCAAGCAAGATAGAGTCCGTACTGTAGGATGAACTTTTTCATACTATCTGACGAACACTATAACAAAGCGCCAGGAAATTAGCACTAGTCTGATACAATTAACCCATGGCTCCGGACAAATTTAAAGCAGTATGGCTATCCCACAGCTCTATCGGAGACTTTCTGCGATGTCCTCGATTATATTACCTCCGAAATATCTATAAAGATCCGCTTACTGGACATAAAATTACTCGTGTTGAACCCGCATTAACACTTGGGGGAGTAGTACACGACGTTATTGAATCACTCTCAGTACTTCCTGCAAGTGAGCGAATGAACGCTCCGATTATGGCGCAGTTTGAACTCCTGTGGAAAGAAGTCAGTGGAAAAAAAGGTGGATTTAAAACGATGGTAGATGAACTCTCGTACAAAGAGAGAGGGAGACTTATGCTACAGCGGATCATTGAACACCCAGGACCGCTCCTTGAAAAGGCAATTAAGATTCAAGAAGATTTGCCGGCGTATTGGTTATCAGAAGATGAAAACTTAATGCTTTGCGGAAAAATTGATTGGCTTATCTATAAAGAAGAGACAGACAGTGTCCACATTCTCGACTTTAAAACTGGGAAGTACGAAGAAAAAGAAGATTCACTGCAGCTTCCCATTTATCATTTGCTTGTCAAAAACACTCAAAAAAGAGCAGTGACTGGCGCAAGTTATTGGTACATTGCCAAAGAAGATACCCCACGGGAGGTAGTCCTTCCATCATTAGTGGAAGCGCACGAAAAAATTCTCACCTTGGGTCGTCGTATTAAGCTTGCGCGGCAATTGGAAAAATTCGAATGTAAAGATAATGGCTGTAGGTACTGTGAACCGCTGGAAGCAATTAAAAATGGAAAAGGGGAAAAGGTAGGGGAAAGTAAAATTAGGCAGGACCTCTATATTTTAATGTAAATAAACAGCGATAAAGGTGATTCCCAGAAATGTAACTAATTGGTACCCTGCATCAATAAGTGTTAACTTCCACGACCGAGCGGTGTATAAGTTAGATACAGCCATTGGGATAAAGGTAAAAACACACCAAACGAGAACAATTGCCATTAAGTTTGACCCCACCGTGTACCAAGGGCCGACAGAAAACGCGAGAAGGAGGGCCGCGAAAAAGTACAAAACGAAGGTTGTCCCAAATGTTCTGGCCATGTCTTGACTGGTCATTGAAATCATCTTTATCCCTAAAAGATGTCTCCATGGTCTCCCAAAGAGCAGATTTGAGTACCAGAGGGTGCCAATAAGCATTGACCACAATCCACCAAGCAACGCTGAGAGAATAATCATAAACATATGGTCTAGTGTATAACGCTCACTGATAAATAAAAGATGGAAAGTAATTATCGTCTAAAGAATCGACTAAACCGACTATCTGACCATCGAGAATACCAACTGGAGCGAGAATTGTAGAAAGAACGACTGTCAGAGTATTTCCTGGAATATGAATGACGATATATATCGTCATCTGAGTCTTCCTCACGACCTCGATCGTTTCTGCAGACATCATGGTGCGGTTTTGGCGTCTGGGTTGGGGCAACTGTTGGTGACGGAGTAACGGTTGGTGTTGCAGTCGGAGTTGGAGAACTTGTTGGTGTTACTGTTGGGCCAGGAGTGTTTGTCGGAGCTATTGTTGGAGTGGGAGTTAGTGACGGCGTTTGAGTAGGTGTAGGGCTTGGAGTTTGTGTCGGATCGGGTGTGGCAGTGGGAGTTGGCGACGCTGAAGGTGTGCTTGTTGGGGAAGCGCTTGGTGTCGCGGTTCCCGTCGGAGTAGGCGATGGTGTCGTGACAATAATTGCTGAATTACGAGGAAGTGAAAGCACTAATTGTTCAAAATCGAGTGAATTATTGTCTGTGTCAGTACCATTTCCACCTAATTCATCAAGTTTTCGTTGAATGCTTCCATTCGCGGCTGGGTTTGCAATAGCGGCAGTTTCGACATCAGTCGCGGTACCCATTCCTACTTTATCGACAACACTATTTGCAGGATCATACAATAAAACAGTATTGTTTGAAGCAATCGAATCATCTTCTGAATACGTCACGTCTTTTACAACACTTAAGTCATATGTTTGGCTTCCTATCAGAAGATAGGTATGAGCACTTATAGCTCCACTCATGGAAGCAACTAAATCATGTTCTGTTCCACCACTCGTTTTGCGCCGTAGTTTCCACCCCTCAAGTGAAATACTGCTATTCGTCGGGTTATACAATTCCACAAATTCTTTTGTGGCATTTCCAGTTCCACTTTGACCAACCTGTACTTGAGAAATAACGAGATGATCTACTGCAGCGAAAAGAGGGGCGCCAAGCGTCAGAAAGACAAACGCACTCAAGGAGAAAAAGGAAGTCTTTAGAAAAAGGAACTGATACTTTTTCATACAGAATAATTCAGAATATGCCTTTTAAAAATTCAGTGTCAATGAGGAAGTTACCAAACGAAAAACCTCATAACATTCATTTGACGATGAAACCATTGCAACATGTCCCTATAACACTTTGATGTGTATTTGCGCTATAATACGGGCAAAGCATACGAAGATAGGAGGTTAATGGTGAACACAAAGTCATCTAGTACCGATAAATGGCCCGACCCATCAGCACTGGAGAAGGCCCTTATTATCGGAACGATCATTTTCGCCTTCCTGTTAGTGTGTAGTGTGATTACATGGCTAGGATTGGCTGGCTTTCCATCGTTTGCTGACTGGTTGCTCTCATTGTAGTCGTATCGGGCGAGTAATCTCGCCCGGTACATATTTAATACTCACATGTCAGAATCATTCACCTGCATTCACTGTAAGAAGGAAGTTCCAACCGGAGGCTTCATTGGAACCCACAATAGAAATCATTGTCCGTTTTGTTTGTGGTCACGACATGTAGATGAGAAAGCAGGGGATAGGGCATCACTGTGTAATGAGGAAATGGAACCAATCGGACTCACCCTTAAAAAAGCAGGACTCGACAAGTACGGAAAACCCAAACAAGGGGAAGTCATGATTATTCATCGATGTACCCGATGTCAAAAAATTAATCTGAATAGAGTAGCTGGCGACGATGATGCAGAAGAAATCCTTACAGTTCTTCATAGTTTTCTACCAGACCAGGAGCGAAAAGCATTGCTCACTGATGGCATTGTTGTTCTAACAAGTGAAAACGAGTCCATAGTTCGCACTCAGCTTTTTGGGAAATCCCAAGCGAAAAGCGGGTAGTTTTCGTATGGTACTATTAAGAGGAATGAGCGAAAAAGTAATAGGATACATTCTACTCACAATCGGATTCCTCGTATTAATCTTCTCTGCCTTTAATGTGTATCAAGTCTTCACTGGGCAAATAAAACCTGTACAACTCTTTAATTTTGAAGGAATCTCTTTAAATCTCGGAAATATGTTAGGCACCGGGGAGGGGATGACCGCAGAACAACAGATAGCACTTAATCAGCAAAAAGCACAAATTGCCCCACAAGAGCTTATTTCCAGTGATCTTCTAAATGAAAGTAGTAACCTTGCCGCACACTTATTCTTAATGGGCTTCATGGCTTCTATTGGGTATAAGATTGGGTCACTTGGCATTCAGATGCTTCGCCCAATTGTTGTAAAAGTAAGAGAAGCCAAACAATCTTCAATTTTAGATCCCAAATAAGTACATACCCTCAGCCATTTCTGCTAAAATCTCTGTAACTACATACAATCACAGGGGATAGTAGTCATGCTTGCAGATCAGATAAACGATACTGAAGACAAGGGAGCGAAATTTGGCGCACGCGTTGGATTTATCACTGGAATGGCTTTTGGAGTATTGGCGATTACCGTTCAATCCATTGGCCCGATTAGTCAGGTCGGTGTTATCGGAACAGCAATCGGTCTAGTGATCGGTGGTGGACTTGGGTTTATCATCGGAGCCGGCGTTGGCTCACTCGGGTTCTATATCTTAAAACCCAAGCACGATATGTAGTCTCACAAGTCTTTGGCTGGGTTTCCAGCCAAAGCAACACACTTCACATCACGATAAATTTCCCTTCTTGACCAATTGGTAGAGGACCTCTCATAATCTATCTATGGCATCTAAGAGAACAAAGACAACCAAGTCAAAAGCAAAAGCTGCTCCTAAAAAGGCACGCGTTTCTAAGTCCACAATGCTTTCTAAAAGCAAAAACGATAGAATGATCAGTGGAGTAATTGGTGGAATTGCTAAATACTTAAACATTGATTCAACAATTCTTCGACTTGCATGGATTGCAGTCGTTGCCTTTACTGGATTCCTTCCAGGAATCATTGCATACGGACTTGCAATGATTGTAATGCCTGAAGAATAACTTCATTTTTTTAGACTATTTCCAGTCACTCTTTTTCATGTATATAATTATGTTTGGAGGTGACAACTCATGTCTGTAAAACCCTTACACAGTGGACCAATTTTACCGCTCGCTATTATGGCAATATTTGCTGTAATGATTCCGGTAATTTCTGCCACGAATAATGCAAGAAACACACAAGCCGTGAACGCGATGCGTTTAAAGCTCCCGACGAACGAACCGGTGTACCGTGGACCAGAAGTTGAAATGCCTGCTGAAAGCACCATGCCAAAGCAAACCCCACGAGCTACCGCGTACCCATCAGGAAAAATGCCTGTAATGTACTAAGTTGCGTCACCTGCAAAAAGAGGCTACAATGCCTGTGCATTGAGCCTTTTTTTGTTTTTGATATGAATATCGGTAAAGTCCTTCCAGTTGAGATCACTTCTGAGCTTTCAAAAAGCTATCTAGATTACGCTATGAGCGTAATAGTTGCTCGTGCACTTCCTGATATCCGCGATGGATTAAAACCTGTACACAGAAGAATTCTCTATGCCATGCATGATATGCAGATGCATCATGGTGCGGCATATAGAAAGAGTGCCACTGTTGTCGGAGAAGTATTGGGTAAGTACCATCCTCACGGAGACGTCCCCGTATATGAAGCCCTCGTTCGACTCGCACAAAGTTTCTCCATGCGTTATCCACTCATTGATGGACAAGGTAACTTCGGAAGCGTTGATGGAGATCCACCAGCCGCTATGCGATACACAGAAGCCCGCATGACAAAAATTGCTGATGCGTTATTAGCAGACATTGATAAAGATACCGTTGGATTTACTGAGAACTTCGATGCAAGCCGCAAAGAGCCACTCTACATGCCAGCAATGCTTCCTAACCTTCTACTCATGGGTTCAGAAGGTATTGCCGTTGGTATGGCTACAAAAATTCCACCTCATAATTTAAAGGAAGTTATCGATGCGATTACTGCAACCATTCAGTCAGGAAAAGCAGTTATTCAAGAAGACAAACACACTGCAGAAATGGATCACTTTATTCAAAAAATTGATCAAATTGCAGCAGGCCAATCAGTTGCACTTACAGAAGACGATTTAACAACTTCAAGCGTAACCTTTGAAAGCCCTATTACGATCGCTGAACTCGTAAAACACATCCCCGGTCCAGATTTTCCAACAGGGGGATCTATTTATGATGCAGCCTCCCTTGAAGACGTGTATGCAACAGGTCGCGGAAGAATCGTTGTTCGAGGAATCGCTGAAATTAAAGAAGGAAAGAAAGGTCGCACTATTATTGAAATCACTGAACTCCCATATCAGGTGAATAAAGCCCACTTAGTCAGTGCAATTGCTGATCTTGTTCGTGACAAGAAGATAATTGGCATTGCAGCACTTCGAGATGAGAGTGACAAGCAAGGAATGAGTATCGTAATTGAGTTAAAGCGCGATGCAAAACCAAAGAGCGTTTTAAATAACCTCTACAAACACACCAAGCTCCAAAGCACGTTCCCAGCTAATTTCGTGGCTCTTGTCAATGGAACGCCATTCACCGTGAACTTAAAAGAAGTTGTTATTGAATATATTAAACACAGACAACGAGTAGTTATCCGAAGAACTATCTTTGAATTAACTCAGGCAAAAAAGCGTGCCCATATTTTAGAAGGATTAAAAATTGCCCTCGATCACTTAGACGAGGTTATTGCAACAATTCGTGCCAGCCAAACACAGGAAGTTGCCAAGGCTAACTTAATTTCTAAATTTGGATTTAGCGATATCCAAGCTACTGCAATCTTGGACATGCAACTTCGAAGGCTCGCGGCGCTTGAGCGTGAAAAGATTGAAAAAGAATACAACGAATTGATGGAATTAGTGGATCGATTGGTGAAAATTTTGAGAGACCCACAAAAGCCACTCAATATCATTGTCGACGAGTTGGCATTTTTGAAGAAGGAATATGGTGACGCTCGAAGGACAAAAATTTACAAGCAAAAAATTGGTGAGTTTTCTGAACAAGACTTGGTGCAGAAAGAGGATGTATTAATTACGGTTACAAAAACTGGCTACATTAAGCGTCTTCCCAAAAACACTTATAAAGCACAGAGACGCGGTGGAAAAGGAGTAATTGGCATGGCAACTAAAGAAGAAGATGAGATTTCATTCATTAAAACAGCTTCAACGCACGATCAGCTCTTATTCTTTACCGACCGCGGACGAGTATTTGGCGCTCGCGTGTGGGAAATCCCAGAAAGCAGCCGAACCTCAAAAGGACAAGCATTAGTTAATTTAATTAACTTAGACCAAGGCGAGGAAATTAGATCAATTGTGCCAATGGATGAAGCTGCAAAGCACTTAATCATGGCCACCTCAAAAGGAACGGTCAAAAAGACAAAATTATCAGAATTCTCAAACCTGAGATCAAACGGGTTGATTGCGATTAAACTTGATAAAGATGATAAGTTAATGAGCGTAGCGAGAACTGGGGGAGAGGATCATGTCCTGTTATTAACCCAAGCAGGGAAAAGCATTCGTTTTAAGGAAAGTGACGTTCGAGCAATGGGTCGTGCCACAACAGGAGTTCGAGGTATTAATCTAACGAAAGGAGATCAACTCTTAAGCATGGAAGTATTCAACCCTACAGCTCAGTCAGAGGGAGATAAGAAGACGGCCTTTAGAGATATTTTAACGCTCTCTGAACGGGGTATAGGAAAAAGAACCCGCACCGATGACTTCCCACTACAAAAAAGAGGTGGACAAGGAGTGAAAGCGGCTGTTGTAAATGACAAAACAGGGCCACTCTCAGCAGCTGTTATGGTCAGTGAAGACTTAGATCAAGTAGTTATCACCAGTAAATTTGCACAGGTCATCAAGTTGCCTTTGAAAAACATCCCTCAGATGGGCAGAAGTACTCAAGGTGTAATTTTGATGAGATTTGCAAACAAAGACGATCGAGTTGCTGCACTCACCACACTGGATACCAGTGGTGATGAGGAATAACTCCGTATTTTTATTCTTCTTGAGAAGTTTTCACAGGCGTTTGATGTCTGTTGTGAAATGAATCATGCACTTCCTTCAATCGTTGATTCGTTACATGGGTATAAATTTGAGTGGTTGCAACATTCTTATGTCCCAACATCTCCTGAACACTGCGAAGATCAGCACCTGAAACAAGTAAATCTGTTGCGAATGAATGGCGCAGTACGTGTGGGGTTGCATCCACTGGCAATTTTATTTTTTTCACATACTTTTTCACCATTCTTTGCACTGACCGAGGACTTAATCTCATATCATCATCTTCGCTCGTAATGTCCAACTTTCCTTTATGTCTAATAAAAAGCGGGGCATAGTGGTCACGTCGTGCGCCGAGATACTGTCGGATCCATTCCGCCGCTCGTTCTGAGAGGAAAACGACCCTAGCATGTCCACCTTTTCCGATAACCCCAAACTCACGTCGTTCAAGATCAACCTTTTCACGATCCAACTTACACACTTCAGAAACACGAAGTCCTGTTGAAAACATCACTTCAAGAAGCGCCTTATCCCGACGCCCAGAGAGATTCGAAAGCGTTGGCGCTGCAAGCAAGCGCTCGACTTGCTCTTCGGTGAGAAATTTGACTTGGCGATCATTTACTTTAGGTAGCTCTATCTTATCTGCAGCCATCACCACATAGTCTTGTTTAGTCAGCCACTTCAAAAACGATCGGAGTGCGATTGCGTGGTATCCCTGGGTTCTTCTGCTTAAAGTACCACCCTTACCATCGCTTAAGCTTGCAATGTGCTGTCGATACTCTTGTACAAGTTGAGGCGAAATGAGGCTAATATCAGGCTCTACGTTACGAGAAATCATAAATTCGAGCAGACGTCGTAAATAGTGACCGTAGTTGCGGATAGTGAGGGGAGAGGAGCCTCGAGACACAGCTAAATATCGTAAAAATTCATCAATTTTAGCCTCAATCGAGGTGGGGGAGGAGGGCATAGGTAGGTACAGAGTAACAAAGGACAAGAATAAAAGTCAATAGAATGTGCGACGCAAATAGAAATTGTATAAAAATGACTAAAAAAACAAATTTCATAATTAACAATTTTTTACATTTCTTATACGTTTTATATTTTGCTTATGAGTCTCTTCGCAGTACCAAAATCTTTTTAAAAATTATTCATATAGAAAGTTATTTAGAAACTGTTTTTTAGCCTCAAAATACGCGAATTTTACT
>DJCV01000015.1 GCA_002430735.1 Candidatus Woesebacteria bacterium UBA5941
CAACAAATATAAGCAGTTTTTTTATCATGTAAAAAATAATTTAAGAAGTGTGAATCATGTGGTCTTCAGATTTTCTAAACCGTTTTAAGAAAGTGCGCTTTACCGGTTGAGGTTCAACCATTTTTATTCCTTTCTCGAGCAGTGCTTCTTGTATTAATAATAACTGATTCCGAGCAATTCTGGGAACAGTCAAAGGTGGGAAGAAACCGTATTCAAGAACCTCAGCACTTGGATGAAATTCTCCCCCAATAAACGTCCCTACTACACAAATATCAAGCCGCGCGGAATCACGATCGGTTCTCACTTTCAGTTCATGATCTCCACTAACCACAAGGCCAGATTCTTCCAAGATTTCCCGTTCCAATCCTTCTGTCGGATGTTCCCCGCCTTTGATATATCCACCAGGCAAACTCCATTCTGTTTGGCGGTAGGTGTGCCTAAAGAGCAGAATGTTATTTTCCTCATTAAAGATAATTCCCGTCACACCGACTAAAAACTGATCCTGTACTGCACGCATTACAGACAGTTGAACGTTCGTTGGGAGTTTTAATGTTCGCCATAATTTTGCTAAGTATTTTTTCACAGTGCATTAGCGTCGGCTTCACCATCTTCTCGTTGTGATTCTAGTCGGGCGTTCTCAAGCTCTAACTTGTGTACTTGTTTGCGGTTCATATCACAGTATACCCTGTTCGGTGCTACTGAGCGCTCTGTTCGGCGTTGCTTTTAGTTTGAAACCCCATAGATTCAGGATTTATCTGCACATTCTGGGCAGTAATACTTCCATCTGAGTTCTCTGAACCAAAAACTGCAACCATATTACCACTTAAAACATCAGAGAGATCCCCTCTCATTGCCTTGTTAATTGTTGTTGTAGACGATATTAAAATAATTTTTGTACTTCCATCAGACATTTTTACCGTAATTGACTTGTCATCGCGTCCAACAACTTCACCATTAACAGGACGGAAACCGCTTCCTCTTACTATTGTTCGACCGTTTTGCCCTTGTCTTTGCATTATATTTCCATCAAACCGTGTTCCTTGAGGGGCTTTTGCATCGCGATATTTCATCCCACCCAAAAACCCTACCGCAGCACATATGATTGCCACAATAACAAGAGTACTTCGACCCTGTACTGTATTTTTATGTTCCTCTTCTTTCATGTTTTCACCTCCCATTCTTTTTTACTCATATCGTAACGCTTCAATAGGTTGTAATTTTGATGCTTTTCTTGCTGGATACCAGCCAAATACAATGCCAACCACTCCAGAAACCCCAATGGCCAAAAAAATCGCTGAGGGTGATATCGCAAATGGCAAGCTCATAAGTTTGGATAATACAAATGAAATGGCAACTCCAAGAATCATGCCGACTATTCCACCAATTGCAGTAAGCATTGTTGCCTCTACCAAAAACTGGGTAATGATTAGATTACCTTTCGCCCCCAGCGCTTTGCGTAATCCAATTTCCCGCGTACGTTCGGTCACTGTCACAAGCATGATATTCATAATCCCGATTCCGCCAACAAGTAGTGAAATTGCAGCAATTCCCCCAAGGAGCGTCGTAAAGGTGCTGGTGATCTGAGAAGCAGTATTCAATATGTCGTTTTGAGAGAAAATGGTGAAATCGGCTTCAGCAGGATCTGATAACTGGTGTCTACTTAATAGTAAGAACCCAATTTCATTTTGTGCTTGCACCATTACCTCCTGGCTTTTTGCTTCAACGGCGATGGTTGAAACATGACTCGCACCGAACAATACTTTCTGCGCTGTTGTAAGCGGAACATACAATGCATCATCCGGGCTACTAAACCCAGTTCCTCCTTTTGATACAGTTACTCCAATAATCCGAAGTGTTTGGCCATTTATTCGAACAATTTGACCAATCGGATCGATACCTTCGCCAAACAAATTCACTGCAGCTTGCGGCCCAATAACGGCTACCCTCCCGAGTGACGCAACATCTTGAGCTGAGATAAATGAACCTTGCGACAACGCTATCTTTCGTATCGTTTGATATGCAGGATACACGCCGGTGATTTGTGTGTTTGTATTATTCCCACCCGCAGTGACTTGTGCACGTGCTGAATATTCTGGAGAAACAGCGCTTACCGTCGTAATCTGATCCGATGTACCAATGGCAAGCGCATCCTCGAGAGTTAGTGAGGTTCCTCCACCTTGTGCACCACGAACTCCTCCGGTGGTCTGCGCTCCTGGGATTACTGTTAATAAATTAGACCCTAAGGACTGAATCTGATTTTGTACTGCAAGTTGCGAGCTTTGGCCAAGGGAAATAAGTGCAATTACGCTTCCGATACCGATCACAATTCCCAGAACCGCGAGTGAGGTCCTTAATTTGTTTACAGTAAGCGTTTGTATCGCTTCAATGATAATTTCCCGAATATCCATAGATTATTTCGCAATTCTTCTTTTTTTAACGACTTCGTCACCACGCAGTGCACCGTCTCTCACAAAAATAATTCGTTTTGCATGTTCCGCAATATCAGGCTCATGAGTGATCATTACAATCGTGTGCCCTTCATTATTCAGCTTTTGGAAGATAGCCATAATTTCTGCTGATTGGCTTGAAGCAATGTTTCCTGTCGGTTCATCGGCTAACAAAATTGCTGGATTCATAGCAAGACCTCGCGCGATTGCGACTCGTTGCTGTTGCCCACCAGAGAGCTGTGCTGAGGTGTGATGCATACGGTCCTTCAATCCAACGAGTTCAAGATATTTTCGAGCACGTTCCTCTCGCTCTATTTTCGGCATTCCTGCATACGCTAACGGGAGACTGACATTTCGAAGAGCGCTGGTTCTTGGCAACAAATTAAATGCTTGAAATATAAATCCGATTTTTTGGTTTCGAATATCAGCGAGTGCATCGTCGGACAAATCCCCCACATTCTTTCCATCAAGTATGTATGTTCCTGAGGTTGGCCGATCAAGTGCTCCGAGGATATGCATAAGGGTTGATTTTCCTGAACCTGACGGGCCCATTATTGCAACAAATTCTCCTTTTTTAATATCAAACGAAACATCAGAAAGCGCAACAGTTTCTAAAACGCCCGTTTTGTAGACTTTACTTAAATGTGAAGCATGGATCATACGGTTATCTATTGGTTCGAATAACGGTTGTCGCACCAGCTCCACCAAAGCTTCCACCTCTATTACCGCCTAAGCCACTAAAAAGTGATTGTGTTTGCGTGGTTGTGCTTACGGAAGAAATACTTGTAATAACAGTATCCCCCTCATTGATGCCACTCTTAATCTCAATCTGAGTGTCGCTTTTTGCACCAGTTTCAACCGAAACCAACTCAGTTCCGCCATTTCGCTGCACACGAACGGTTGATTCACCGTTCTGCGTTTGTACTGCACTAATAGGCACAAGCAATACATTATCGACAGTGTTTAAAATAATGTTGGCGTTTGCGGTCATATTTGGAAATAATTCCTTGTTCGCAGTATCGAGCTGAATCACTGTTGGATAATTTGTGACACTCGAACTCGTGTTGCCCACAGTATCAATACTCACCACTTTTCCGGTAAACGTTTTATCTGAAAATGCGTCAAGAACAATAGTGGCCTTGTTTCCGATTTTGACCTTTGGAATATCCACTTGGGTTAAGTTCAAGGTGATGGTTGGGTTTGCTTCCGTTACAATGCTCCCGATTTTTTGGGAAGACGCTGCATTTGAATTGGATGACTGTGATGCAATTACCGAGCCCGGTGTAAGTGACATACCATTCACTGTCCCTGATATCGGAGCATAGATAATGGGTGATGTACTGCGCAGTGATAGTGCCGCTGCAGAAAGGTTGCTTTGTGCTGCAGCAATGGCCATTTGCTGGTTGTTATATGCATTCTCTGAAGCAATCCATGTTGCATTCTGCTGGATATATGTCGGATCATTCGTTTCAAGTTCACGTGCGACCGCGTCATTAATAAATTTCTGATTTGCACTAAACATAGCCGCCTGTAAGGTATTGATTTGATTTTGCGCAGATGCAAGATTGTTTTTAGCTGAGGTATACGAGGCGCTTGCAGATAAGTATTTTTGTCGGGAATCTTGATCTAAATCCACTTCGATAAGAGGATCCCCGGCTTTCACTCTTTGGCCATTCTGCACATATACTTTTTTAACAACTCCCGTCGCAGCAGTATCAACAGTTGCACTGTTTGCGGCCGTAACTTGACCTGACGCAGAAAGCGATATAACGAGTGTTCCTTTTTCAGCTACAGCAGTTTGAGTCACCGTCTGAGGAGTTGCAGCTGCATTCCGAGTAATTAAATATGCTGTGCACACAATGACTACAACAAGAAATACGGTCAACTTTTTATGAACACGTACTTTGTTAGATATGCCTTCAAAAATTTTCTTCATACCCGTACTGTATTGCGCAATTCTGAGAGGTAGCTGAATACTGTAGAGCAATTACTCCCAGTTTTTTGGCAAAAAAAGGATGCCTCATGTAAGGCATCCCTTTATGCGAACCAGCGAGAACCGTTATTTCTCGTCAGCCCAGCCCATTCGCTCTCCTTTTCCGAGTTTGTGCATTCGGAAAAATCCAAGCTCTTTGGTATTTATAGAATTTTCAGACGCCCACTTTTTAAGCTCATCTGACAATTCTTTCATTTTTGTCTTTCGCTCTTCAGGACTCAAATTTTTGAACCCTTCAATTTTAGTCATCACTTCAGCATGCTTTGCTAAAATTAATTTCTTTTGAGCTTCTGTTATTTTCCCTTCAGACACTGCTTTGGTGAGACGAGTTTCCCATTGAGCAGTCATCGTCGCGCGATGCTCTGATCTCACCTGATTTACCACTTCATGTACATCACTTTCCTTTAAATTGAATCGTTCTGCAATTTTGGTAACCAGTGTTGAGTATGTCGTGTCTTGTGCGGACACGGGGTATGTCCCCATTGCGATCGCTCCTAAAATCGCGACTAACGCAATCGTCGGCATTATTACTTTACGTTTCATGTAATCACCCCCATCTCAAAAACACTGTATCAAGGAATTCTGAAGAAATGCTTAAGCCCTCGGAAGAATGACGGTAAAAGTTGCCCCCTTCCCTGGTTCGCTTTCAACTTTAATTTTCCCGTTATGCATATCAACTATAGACTTTGCAATCGCGAGGCCTAATCCGTATCCATCTCGTTTCTCTTTGCTCCGTGAAACATCAGCGCGATAAAAACGGTTAAAAATATATGGAATGTCGCTCCCTTTTATCCCAAGACCATCATCTGAAACTGTAATAACAGCATTCAGTTTGGTTTGTGTGAGAGCAACCCGGACTACACCATGTTCGTGACTATACTTAATCGCGTTATCAATAAGAATGGAGAAAAGCTCCTCAAGACTTGTTTCATTTCCATTGAGCTGCACTTCTGAGATAGCTGGTGAAATCGTAACATGTTCTTTCTGCGCAATCGGCTCAAATCGAGCGATTGCTTTTTCAGCTACTTTATTCAAATGAATCGCTTTTTTCGGGAGTTTTTTTACTCCATCTTCGTAGCGTGAAAGCGATAATAAATAGTTAGATAGGAGTTGCATTTTGTCCACTTCCTCAAGGTTACTTTGCAATAGCTTTTTTGCGTCACTGAGATTAAACCGCTTGTCACGTAAATTCACTTCAATTTCTGTCTTCATGGATGTGAGTGGAGTCCGCAGTTCGTGAGAAGCATCACCGATAAATCGTTTTTGGTCTTCAACCATTTTCTCAATTGGCCGCAACGTTCTCCCAGCGAGCACATATCCCGCAAGAGCACTCCCCAAGAGAATAAATGCGTTTACGAGGCCTAATTGGGTGATAATCCTCCCTCTAATTTCGTTATAAATGGCCACGTCATCAACTAAGTATCTTTCCGTATAAAACGATGTCCTCAGAGATCGAATCCGAAATCCTCTATTTACCTCTTCAATAACGTTTCTATAGACAAACCCGCTGAAGGAAAGGCTGATAACCATAATTATTAAGACATACCAAGCAGTAAGCTTTATTCTGGTGGACTCGAAGATCATCATATGCTCATTTTATATCCAAATCCGCGCACAGTGTGGATTAATGGGGTCGACTGAGGAAACGCCTTGTCTATCTTATTTCGCAGATATCCCATGTAGACTTCCACAGTATTCGGTAAAATATCAGCCTCGTAACTCCACACTGATTCCATGATTTGTTCCTTGGTCATAGTCTGTCCAGGATGTCGCATGAGGTATGTAAGAAGCGCAAACTCTTTTTTTGTGAGCTCAACGACAGTGTGACCACGTTTCACCTCATAATTCATCATGTTTACAACAAGATCCGCAAGAACCAGGGTAGTTTGCTTGGCCTCCTTGGGTCTTCTCGTCAGAGCCTTAATACGCGCGACAAGTTCCTCAAAGGCAAAGGGCTTTACCAAGTAATCATCAGCTCCGGTATTAAGCCCAGATACACGATCCTCTACTTCACCTTTTGCAGTTAACATTAAAATTGGCGTATGAATTTTATTCTTTCGAAGTTCCACACAAATATCAGTTCCATTCATTCCCGGAAGCATGAGATCAAGCAGAATAACGTCATACGGTTCAGTTGAAGCAAGATCATACCCAGCGTCCCCGTCGTACGCCACATCAACAGCAAATGACTCGAGTTCCAAGCCTTTTTTTATCGAATTCGCAATTTTATGCTCATCCTCGATTACTAATATTCTCATAGCGTGTAGTATATCCTATATATTCTTTCAACCTGAGTTTTTTCTGAGAACCTGCCACTTGGGTCCGGTTCAGTTGCACATGCTGATTCACTCAACTACAATGAGTCCGCTTATGAACATTGAAGTTATTAAACGAGACGGATCAAAAGAACCCTTTAGCTCAGATAAAATTCGCCGAGTAGTCATGGCCGCAGGCCTTCCTTCGACAAAAGTGCCTACACTTATTGATGCGATTGAGTCGTGGATACAAACATTGGAAGTGACTGAGGTCAACTCATTAGCAATTAGAGATAAAGTGCATGAGGAGCTTGTGAAACTTGATCCATATGCTTCCAACATGTACGGTTGGTACCAGAAAACAAAAGACAAGTAGTTTTCATATAATGAACAATGATATTCAATTTTGTATAATGATTCATGAGCTCCACAAGATATAAAGAAGCCTACGAACAAATGCTTCACGATAATAAAGACCTCTTTGATGACTTTCAGAGAGTACATGACGCATACGCCTTAAACGAAGCCCAAAACCAAGATGAATTTAACGAGAAAGGTAAGATTGTTATGGGCATTATTCGAAAATACGAGGATATCTTATGCAAAAGAAGTGAAGTGAATGGATTCAGCGACTATACCAGTAAACTTGCAGAGAAATTTCAAAATGAAGTTAGAAAACACTTCCCTAAGATCGACCAAGTTGGGATAAAGAGAATGATCATGAAACCTGTAGAGAAACCCGCAAATGCTTCTTTTGGCATTCGAAAGATAAACTTTAAGTAATACCTTGGTTTGTCTACTCCTTACTTATTTAGCAGGACTCATATCCTTAAGTGCCATCACACTTCTTGCTACTACTTTACCGTTTTCAGTATAGCCTGCAACAAACACTGACTGTCCTTCATGGATTCCTTTCGATGGAATTCTTGCACCACGAATCAAATATATTTTAACCCGCTCGCCTCGCAAGGTTTCTATGTAAAAGATATTTGCAGTTCTTGATTCAACGACACGACCCGCATACAAAACCAATGGTTGACCATCTACGGAATAAATTGAAGAGAGCGCTGTTCTTCTAAGGTTCTCATGAAGCGGAGTTTTATAGAGCAGAAAGGCAAATCCAACGAAAACCACCGCAAGAAGCATAAAAAGGCGGAACAGTGTGAGCTTATATGCCAATTTGTAATATTCAATTACTGCAAAGCACAAGAGGAAACAGCTGATAGCGAGACCAACTGAAAACCATGGTATATGTAGCAGTAAAAACCTCACTCCAAATACTCGTACTGCGAGTAGCTTGTAAAAAATCACACTCGTAAAAAACACTCCTATTCCGGCTGTCACCGCAACGATTAAGCTCAAGAAAACAGTTCTTGCAATAAAAACGATTGATGGACGCATCCGTATGTTTTCAACTTCGATGCGCTGCATCACACGCCGGCTCATCCCGCTTTCATATGCAAGCTCCTTTTTCTCAAAATTTAGATCTTTATGATGCTTTACCATACTTTTTTTCTATTAATCTTCGACCTTTTGTTATTCTTCCCGCAATAATAGTTACTGGCAATTGCAAAATATCGCGAATTTCATCATAACTTCGCTGTTCAATGAAGTGCAAAACAAGTGGTTCTCGATACATCACTTTGAGGTTCGAGGCGTATTGAGCGATGTGCTTTACAAGCTTTGGATCAGAAAACTCATTCTCGAAATCGTCATCTGAAATCAGTTCTTCAAACAGTCCCGGGTAACTTCCGACAGCCTGAGTTGTCTTTCTTTGTGCTTTATAAAAGTGCGCAAATTCTTCGTGTGCTTTTCGATACATCCAGCTGGAGAACTTAAGGCGTGGTGAGTATTGGTTTAAATCTCTGTATACCGTTAGGAATGTTGTTTGAACAAGGCCATGCGCTGTTAAGTCATTCTTCACCAAAAACGTCATGTATCGTATGAGTTTCTTCTCATATCTAAAGATAATTTCTCGAAATGTTTCACTATCTTTACTGCGCACATACAAAGCAATATCTTCATCTGGAAATGCGCGAATGTTCATTACACTCATCATACACAATTATAGTACTGCTTTCACTCGCCTTTTGACGAGTAGTGAAGCGATAAACGTACATGCGGCTGCAAATACGATTGGCGTGCTGGGATTAAAAGCAGCAGCGGCAACCCCACCCATAATTGGAGGAATTGTATGTGCAAGTGCTGTAATCGACGTATTAATACCTAACACCTCTCCCTGCTTCGACACACTCACTGATCCGCTAATCAAACTCAGTAAAAAAGCCTGTGACAACCCCAGGAATAAAGATACAAACGGAGTGAACAATAAAAAGCCGATAAAGCTTTGAGGAATAAACAACAATAAAATAGTAAGAGAGAGCCCCACCAAGCACAGATAAAACGCGCGCTTCTCTCCAAATTTCTCTATAAAGAATCGGGTCAGTGTTATCTGCCCTATTGCCATCCAAACACCGAGGTACGATAAAACAAATCCAAATTGTGATTCTGAGAGCCCTATTCGACTAATTACGAACACAGACAAAAAGGCTGTCATTGTTGCAAACGCGCCTTGAAGTAAGAAGTTTACAGCGAAATACAATCTCACCCCGCGCATTTGTAATGCCTGCTTTATGTGCAGTATCGCCTTTGCCCACTGAATATGAGAGGCCGTGAATACCTTCTTTTTAGTTTCAGGTAGAAAAAGTACCAGTAACGCGATATTTATTCCTGTTAGAAGCAGCGCAGCCCAAAATGGTGCCGTTAACCCAAAGATGTCTGAAAATGCTACTCCTGTTAAATGAATCCCCAGAAGCGGCCCGAGGACAAATCCCATCCCAAAGGCCGCTGATAAAAACGCAAAATTGCGGGCTCTTGTTTTTTTTGTACTAATGTCTGCAACCGACGCCTGTGCAACTGATAAATTACCTCCTGAAAGTCCATCAATTGCCCGCGCTAAGAAAAGGACTGGTAAGTTTTTATAAGTAACCCCAATGATCAGGAGCAGATATGCAACAAATGTCCCTCCTAATGAGAGCGCGAGCACGCGTTTTCGACCAACAGTGTCTGAAATATCACCTAATATTGGAGTTGCAAAGAGTTGAGTGAATGGAAAGAGGGCTATTAACAGCCCAAAGATAATATATCGGATATCACTTGTCATCCCTTGCGCGACGACACTCCCTGAGAAATGAGGATCGATAATAAGAAGTGGAATAAGCGGTACCAGGATGCCGAACCCCAACATATCAACAAAAACAGTAAACGCAACTAATGCCAGTGCTTTGTTTTTATGAACCAGATTGATGGTTTTTTTCATAACCGAAAGACACCCTATCCTATCAGATTCCCTGTATTCATGAGATGTTATTTTCAGGTGAGCTGTGCCATGGTATCCTTGATTCACGATGATTAGGATCCCTCGAACAAAGCGTGGCTTGCTTGCATACCTTTTTGCAATAGCAACAGTCACCTTTTCGCTCTTCGCAACAAGTAATACCACGCTTCCTAAAAGAACCGCGCAAGCACCTTCCCCAACACCGGTTGAACAACCACAAACTGCGGTACTCGGTACCAAAGCTCGAGAAGTTGCTCGCGTAACTAAAGTAGTGTCTGGAGATACTGTGCAAATAGAAAACGGGAAAACAGTACGAATGATCGGTGTTGATGCGCCAGATACTGGTTGTTACAGCGCAGAGTCTACGGAATTTCTCACTGAACTATTGCTCGACCAGGCAGTTGAGATACAAGAAGACGTAACAAACGAAGATGTTACCGGGAATCTTCTTCGCTATATTTACTTGAATGGTGAGCTCGTTAACACAACCATTGTTATCGAAGGATTTGCATTCGCTCGAAGTGTGACACCGGACATCTCCCACAACCAATCAATTCAAAAAGCAGAACGAGACGCCTTATATGAAAAGAGGGGCATTTGGGATGGTACCTGTGCCTTTAATGGAAGCTAAATACCTCGTAGTGAATATTCTCTTCAGGAACTCCTAGTTCAAGTAATGCGCTTTTCACAGCTTCCATGAAACCAACAGGACCACAAAGGTACACTACTCTCTTTGTTACATCCTTTACCTGTGCATTAATATTCATTTTATCGATGCGACCTGCGATATGCGGCGCTCTAACAGTGGTTTCCTCAGTGAAGAAATATATTGTTTTAACACCATGCTTTTGTGATACTTCAGTAATTTCATTCTTGAGCGGAATGGCTGACTGGGTTTTATTTGAATACAAGAGTACCGTATCATGATTTTTCGCATGTTCAGACAATAGGCTCATGATAGGAGTAATTCCAATTCCTCCAGCAATAAACAATAACTTTGAAGTATCCCCTTCAGGGATAACAAAACGTCCGTGAGGCCCATCAATAAAAACTGGAGTTCCTACCTGAATACCAGATATTTCATGGGTAAAATCCCCTGAATCTTTGACTGTTATCCGGATATCGTGGTGTGAGGTATCCCATGAAAGTGAAAATGGATGAGCCTGCCAAAACCGTTTTCTATCGAGAAACCGGAATATCATAAATTGACCGGCTAATCGCTTAAAATTCTGCATGTTCTTCCCTGAAATATAAATCATTGTTTCATCTGAGGTTCCTTTCACCACACGACTTACAAAAAACTTATGAGTCATAAAAAAGTATGTGGGTCTTAAGAAGCGAAAAACAACAAAATTGGCAATTACGAAGACATAGAGCGCCATCCAAAAGAGTGCAAATTGCGAGTCGCTTAGTGAGCCGCCAATTTTTAACTGGTGGCCGTACGAGAAGAATATTGCAAGGTATACAAATAAATGTATGAAATACCAGGTTTCATATTTCAGCCGTAATCGCTTTATAAAAATTGACGAAAGGGCAATCGCAACAAACATCACAAACGCGATAAATGCTTCAAAAACGTCTTGATAAAAATCAAAGAACGTAACAAGCTGTGTAATAAGACCCGTCTTTGCACTTCCAGCATAGGAAACAAGAATACATACAAAGTGAATAATAATTGAGTAGAGCAGGAGCTCGCCGGTAGATCTATGCAGTTTTGCAAGCTTGTCATGCCCCCAAAGCGTTTCAATCCATTTAATACGACCGATGAGAAGCAGCTGCGTTAAAACCAGAAACACCGATGTAAGCCCTGCGATCCTCCCGATCGCAAGTAAAATACTAGACATATCAGGGCTCAGGAGCAGTGGGAGTGAACTTTTTAACCAAAAATATAAAATGGCTCCAAAGCACAGGGCATATAACCCTTTTACAATCGATTTTGCATGCATTGTATGCAGTGTAACAAAACTTTTTCCCCTTGTCGTTGATAATTGTTCATAGTACAGTGCACTTATGGACGAATCTGATGTAGGAAAGAGACCAACCAATGCACCGGAAGCAGCTGTCCCTTCTACTGTTCCTGAAGCACAAGATCCTCAAGACACAACTCTTTTTTCACCAGTCAAGGAAACGAATATTTCCCCAGTTGAAGGTGGAACAACAATGATTGCTGGCGTAAGCACAATGCCAGTAAGTACTGAAGCAATTGCAGACGCAACACTGAATGCGGTCAAAAATTCACCAACGGCAGAAGACCTCGTACAAAACCCTAATTTCCGCGCAGCAATAAAGGGTTCTCAGATTAAAAACGCGGCAGAAAACAAACGAAATACTCCTGATACTAAATAATTAAAAATTATTTAGTTTTGAAGTTTACATCCCAATCAAGATTTGGAATTCGAAGGGTATCTTCTTTTAAGTCCGTTGATCGTAACTTCACATC
>DJCV01000009.1 GCA_002430735.1 Candidatus Woesebacteria bacterium UBA5941
TTATTTGTAACTATTTTTACCTATGAAGCGATTTATCTTATCTAGTATTCGATTTTATCAAAAGTATTTTTCTCCCGACACCGGCATATTAAAAGCATTGTGGTTAGTAGATAGCGCATGCAGATATCACCCTACCTGCAGTGAATACACGTATCAGGCTATCGAAGCGTATGGTATAATGCGAGGATCATGGTTAGGGTTGAAGCGAATACTCCGTTGTCACCCCTGGGCCTCGGCAGGAACTGATCCAGTTCCAAAGAAATTTCATATATGACAAATCCAACATTGTGGAATCAATTATTTGTATGGCCAATCGTTAATTTGTTGGTTGCCCTTTATAAATTTTTTGAATGGCTTCATATTCCCGGCCCATTGGGATTTGCGGTTATCGCTCTTACCATTGTTATTCGTCTTATTTTATATCCCCTCATGGCTGCGCAAATGAAATCTGCCAAAAAAATGCAACAACTCAAGCCTCACCTTGACGCTTTGAATGCAAAGCATAAAGATGATAAAAAAGCATTACAACAAGCACAGCTTGATTTGTATAAATCACATGGGGTGAACCCTGCAGCGGGGTGTCTTCCCCTTCTTATTCAGTTGCCGGTATTGATTGCTTTATATAACGTGTTTTATCAGGTGCTTCAAAATGGCAATATGGCAAAGTTAGTCGAAGATCTTAATAAGGTACTCTACTCATCTTCTCTGCATTTATCTGGTTTGGACTTGTCATTTTTTGGATCTAATTTAGGTGTGAAACCAAGTGAGTGGCAAACACATGGTGTGTGGTTATTATTTATCCCCTTGGTCACTGCAGCACTGCAGTGGTGGCAGAGCAAATTGATGCTTCCCCAAACGGCAGCCGTAGATAGCAAACAATTGTCAGTGAAAAGTAAAGAAGAAAAAAAGCCAGAAGATACCGCTATGGAAATGCAAAAACAAATGGCAATGATTACTCCTATTATGTTCGGTATGTTTGCCTATCAATTTCCGCTGGGGCTCGCGCTCTACTGGAACGTATTCGGAGTTTTTGGTATCATGCAACAACTTGCGGTGAACCGCGAGAAATAATTAATACTTATGGAAGACATACAAACAGTACAACAGATTGTCGAAGAATTATTAGGTAAATTGGAAATTGCGGGGACGGTAAGCGTGACAACAGATGAAACCGGCGCATTTCGCGTGGGAATTGAAACAGAAGAAACTGGGTTACTCATCGGACATCATGGAAAAACATTAGAAAGCCTTCAACTTATTTTGGGTATCATGGTTTCTAAATCTCTTGGGAGATGGGTAAAGGCGTATGTAAATGTTGGAGACTATCGAGAAAAGCGTGAAGAAACACTGATGCACATGGCACAGCGAGCAGCTGATAGGGCGCTTGCATTGGGTCGCCCAGTAGAGCTTTCACGATTGACACCTGCAGAGCGGCGCATTATCCACCTCACATTGTCAGGTGACGATCGTATAGAAACAGAATCAATGGGTGAAGGTGATGATCGAATACTCCTC
Organism: Candidatus Woesebacteria bacterium UBA5941; assembly: GCA_002430735.1. Lineage (GTDB taxonomy): Bacteria > Patescibacteriota > Microgenomatia > UBA8517 > UBA8517 > UBA5941. The sequence goes on from DJCV01000009.1 coordinate 1,516, forward strand.
GTAAAGCCAAAATAACCACCCCGGGTTATAATAGCGCTAATGACTATCCATCAGCGGCTATTTAATTTGCTGCTTGTACTTATTCCGACACAACTTGGATTACATATGTGGCCTGAGTGGGCCTCTGTTTTAGGCCGAAGAATTGATTACCTCTCCCCTACGTTATTTCTTACGGATATTGTTTTTTTACTCATGCTTGTTTTTTGGTTAATTGACCGGGTGCGGCATCGCGCAGAGTGGAGTCTTCGTAAAAAATATACTCCACTCAGATACATATTAGTTGCCGCAGTGTTTATAGGTGTTAATGTGTTGGTGGCGGAGAGTCAGGCGGTGGCGATATATAAGTGGCTAAAAGTTGTAGAGATGGCATTATTGGGTTGGTATATCATTAGCACAAACCCGAAGACCATCTCTGTTGTATGGTATATATCGCTTGGTGTATTGTACTCATCGATATTGGCAATTACTCAGTTTGTATTCCAACACTCAGTTGGTGGGATTTTTTGGATTTTGGGTGAACGAACATTTTCGTTGGACACTCCGGGAATTTCTCGGTTTGATTTTTGTTTATTCACCCATGCCTCATGTTCACTATTGCTTCGGCCGTATGGAACTTTTTCGCACCCAAATGTTCTCGGAGGGTTTTTAGCAACGGCTTTGCCGATCATTTTTTCTATGCTTCTTACTAGTGCAACAAAACGTGTGACTGGGCGTATTTATTATTGGACGGTGTTGGCGTTGGGCTTAGTGGCATTACTCCTTACGTTTAGCAGATCCGCGTGGATTGTTGGTGGATTTGGTTTTGTGGTAACAGCCGTCATATTTTTGTCAGGAAAATATTTTCATGTGCGCAAACGAGCGTTTCAGAATAATATTATGGTAATAATCCCAATAATCATTTGCTTAACCTGGTTAAGCATAACGTTTTTTCCTTCAGCTACAAGTGAAAGTATTGTAAGAAGAGCTGAACTAAACCGAGCAGCGGTCGACATGTGGCATGACTCCCCTATTGTTGGCAAAGGGTTGGGTAATTTTTTGGTGACACTGCCAGAAAGTGATGTGAGTAGATATGTCAATTTTATTCAACCGGTGCACAACATTTTCCTTTTGGCTTTATCTGAGATTGGTATCGTTGGCGTTTTTCTCGTTGCTATTTCCTTTTGGTATGTGGCAAGAAAAACAAAAATATATAGGAATAGATATTTGCTATTTGCAGCTTTTGGATATTTTTTCCTGATTGGCTCTATTGATCACTACCCTATCACCCTCCAGCAGGGACAGTTGTGGTCAGTTGTCCTTCTTGGACTTATTTTGAAGAGATTAAATTCGTAAACATGCTACAATTGCCCCATGTTGCACGATTGGCTTCCTCGAGGTTCACTACGACGAATTGTGGCTGGCAATACACTTAGCCAGCTGATTGGGCGCATTATTAGTTCGATCGCTGTGGTAGTGGTGAGCCTTCTCATCGCAAAGCGTTATGGTCCTGAAGGGTATGGAGATTTTGTTAAGATCACTACCTATGTAAGCTTTTTTTATTTGATAGCAGACTTTGGTTTGAATGCGGTGTATCTTCAACGAACCGCGAATGATGAAAAAATATCGACACCGAGTGTTGGCAATCACTGGCGGCTTCTGTTGGGACTTCGATTGGCTATGAGCTTTGTGTTGGTCCTCGTAGCCCTCATCATTCTTTCCCTTCTCCCACCTGGGTTAAGTCAGGGTTATACAGCGCTTGTTCGCCTCGGTATTGTAATACTTATTCCTGTTATTTTTGCTCAAGCGGTGACGACGACTACTAATGCTTTTTTTCAGAAAATACTTCGGTATGATCTTTCTACCGTTGCACAGAATGCAGGTTCATTTGCGATGTTAGTGGTTGCAGTTTCTCTTTCTTATTGGACTTCGATCAGTGGATCTTTTCTGGGGGTGATTTCCGTTATTTCTGGTAGTGTTGTCACTGCCCTGCTCGCACTTAAATTAGTGCGAGGACATCTAGGGAGTATCTTGCCAAAGATTTCTTCTTCTGCTTTTGTTTCCTATTTGCGAGATGGAACTCCTTTAGGGCTTGCTCTTATTTTTAATCTTCTCTATTTTCATTCAGACAGCGTTGTATTAACACTCACACGAACAACACGTGAGGTAGGAATTTATGGGTTGGCCTACAAAGTATTTGAGTTGCCATTGGTAGTGCCAATTTTTTTTATGAATGCAGTGTATCCCCTACTTTTAAAAAATAGTAAACGACAAGGTGTACAGGATAGAAATATTTTCATGCGCTCGTTACAATTCTTACTTTTTAGTTCAATTGTGTTGGCTGTTGGTATATGGTTGACAGCGCCACTCGTGACATTGGTTCGACCGGATTTCGCAGACAGTATTGCGCCACTAAGAATTCTCATACTCGGACTGCCAATCTTTTTTGTATCTGCGTTATTTATGTGGTTTCTTATAGCTAGAAAAATGCAAAGAGTGCTTTTGGTAGTTCACGGAATTGTCATGGTAGGAAATATTGTTGGTAACGCAATATTTATACCTCGCTACGGTATGAGTGCAGCAGCATGGATAACTATAGTTTCTGAGTTTTTTGTTTTGGTTTCAACCGCTATAATTGCATTAGTTAAATATAAACAGTCAATGAAAGCGTAAGTTATGAAATACAGTATACATACCGATGGAGGAGCTCGAGGAAACCCCGGACCTGCGGCTATCGGTGTTGTTATTGAAAACGATGTTGATGGACAGGTAGTTGCAGAGTTTGGAAAAACAATAGGGGAGACGACAAATAATACGGCAGAGTATCAGGCGGTTATTGAGGCGTTGAGTTATCTATTGCGTCCTGATATGCGGGAGCGGGGAAGTATACAGTCAATTTCTTTTTATCTTGATTCAACCCTTGTTGTGAATCAGTTGAATGGACTCTATAAGATCAAGCAGCCGCATCTACGTGAGCTTTTCATGAAGGTGCGTGTTTTGGAGGAACAAGTCGGTGGACAGATACATTATGCTGCAATTCCTCGGGAACAAAATACCCGGGCTGATTTTTTTGTAAACAAGGCCTTGGACGCGTAGCCTTCCTCATGTGCGATTACTTCACGGTGACAGATTGTGTAATTTCTATTTGTGTTGTTTTCGGTAGCGTGTTTTGCCATAATACAAAAGCAACCTATTACTGCCCCTATGACTTCTTCACACCTTGATACAAATAATGCGGGAGAAAACGCCATGCCCGTGGCTCGCATTGAAGCGCAGAACACATTGTTTGCTGAACCACTGCGGGAATACCTAGAGTCGCATGGGTGTCAAGTGTTGGTAAATAGACATTCGTCAGGCGTTCCACACTATCTCATTTGTGTTGGTGACACTGACTTCGTGAAATCTTTTTACGAAGGAGAGCGCTGGGAACATTCAAAAAAGCTTGCGATAATTTATGAAGGCCTTCCTGACGATCTAGTGGATCTTCGATCACAAGCTATTAAATATTACTTTGTCGACCCTAAGCCATTAAACGAAATTCAAGTGCGTGATATTTTTGCTTTTTTCTTTACTGGAAGGGCAGTACGCTACGATAGCCGAAAAGACCCGAGCCCGGTAAAACGGGCGAGTGTAATCACGCCTGAACCGCGACGTGAGCAGGTGCGTGTGGAGCCAATGCAGGAGAGCAGTGATAAGCAAAGAATTGCGGAAACAATGCGACAGGTATTTCATACGCGATCAAGGACAACAGTATCAAAACCTCGTCATTTGCGCGGACGTTGGGTTCATTGGGTGAGTATAGGTCTTCTCATATTTTTTCTTCCATTATTCTTGTATACGAGTTCTTTGAGTATTGGTGCAGGACTACTTGGATTAAGTGGGAAGACGTTGCTTAAAGAAGACGCAAGACTTACGAAGGTATTTATACAGCATGGTACATCATATCTTCAGGCGGCGAGAATGGTGTTGCATTTTATGTCTCCGGCATTAGTATTTGTAGGAGCAGGTGGAATCGCTGAAGATCAAGATAGATTTATTTCAATTCTTTCGGACGTATCAAAAGCAGAAGTTGGAGCGCTTACCATATTTGATACAAGTAAGCAGGTGGCAGGGTCTATATTTTTTCCTGAACAATCTACGAAAGCTGCTGGACTTGCTGATGTAACAAAATTGACGACAGAGGTGTCGCGCGTATCACAGCATCTCGCATTAATCTCTGCGCAGCTCGATTTGTTGTTCGCTGCAAAACGCTTTCCATTTAACACTCACATTGTTTCGCAATTTTCAGAAAAAGCAGAAAGCGAACTTTTTCGTGTTCGCGAGATTATTGGATATACAGAAAAACTTCTTACCATGTACCCGCGTATTGGAGGGTTTCGGCGCAAGCAAACATATTTAGTATTGTTGCAAAATAGTATGGAGCTACGACCGACCGGTGGATTTATCGGAAGTTTATTATTAGTTTCATTTATTGATGGAAGGGTTGAGACATTGGAGGTGCAGGATGTGTACACTGCTGACGGACAACTAAAAGGTCATATAGATCCACCATTGCCAATACGAGAAATACTTGGTCAGGAACATTGGTATCTCAGGGATAGCAATTGGAATCCAGACTTTTCTATAAGTGGTAAGGATGCTGCATGGTTTTATGAAAAAGAAATGGGAGTAACTGTTGATGGTGTGATTGCTATTAGTCTACCTATGGTTACCAAGTTACTTGCGGTCACTGGGCCTATCGAGTTATTGGATTTTAATGAACGTATTTCAGAAAGTAATTTTTTTGCTAAATCGTTGCTTTATACACAAACTGATTTTTTTCCAGGAAGCACTCAAAAGAAGGATTTTTTGGGAGCGCTTACGAATGCATTGCTTACTCGCATTACGACAGATAGGACATTATCAGCAGGATCTTTGCTTCATGTGATGACGGAAGCAATCCAGTCGCGCGATATACAATTCTATTTTACTGATACACAACTTCAGGAGTTAGTAAATCAATGGGATTGGGGTGGGGCGGTACATATGGAAGGGGATAGTGTTGGGTTGGTAGAAGCAAACTTGGGCGTAAACAAAACCAATTTTTTTGTGATGCGCGAAGCCTTGTCGCAAATCACAATAGAGCCAGATGGGAGCGTTGAGCACGCGTTTACGGTAAAAGTGACCAATGATGCGCCTCAATTACAGGACGGAACTGGAGGATACCAAAACTACATGCGAGTTCTTATGCCATTGGGCGCTACTGTTCGCGAGGTAAGCCTTGATGGTGTTATGGTACCTATACGGGATATCACAAAGGTTGTGCCCCCATCTCCACCATACTGGTTTGTTGAAGACAGCGGGACTTATCAGGTGGTACATATTCCACTGTTTGTCGCTCCACAACAAACAAGGCAAGTTTCACTTTCTTGGGTGAGGGCAAATGCGCTTGTATTTGATAACTCGCTTGCCACATATAAATTGACGCTGCGTAAGCAATCGGGTGTAGCGGCAACACCCTGGAATATTATTGTCAGATATCCGCCCACATGGAGCTCATCTGTGGAGGGCGGTATTGCAAATGCCTCTTCTGTTGAGTACAATACAACTCTGACCAAAGACGAAACGTATAGTATTGTCTTTCAGAAAAATTTATGAAAAAACATTCATTAAAAGGTGACAGCAGAAGCATTATCGGTAGAAAAGTAAAAAAGCTTCGAGGTGAAGGATTATTGCCGGCGACTGTATATGGCAAGAAAATTGGAAGTGAAAACCTTGCGGTTTCCGCTACTGATTTTGCAAAGACCTACTCGGAAACAGGCGAAACAGGGCTTATCGAGCTTTCTGTTGGAAGTGATGTGAAGCCAGTACTCGTCCATCATGTACAGCGTGATCCAGTAAGAAACACAATTCTTCATGTTGAGTTTCATCAAGTTGACCTTAAAGAAAAAGTTCATGCAAATGTACCGCTTTCGTTAGTTGGAGAAGCACTTGCTGTAACACAGAAGGTTGGAGTTTTGCTAAGTTTACTTTCTGAAATTGAAGTTGAAGCATTACCGACAGATTTACCTGAAAAAATTGAAGTAGATGTTGCTGCGCTTGCTGAAGTAGGTCAGGAGCTGAAAGTTTCAGATCTTCATGTTCCATCGGGAGTTACAGTACTTTCAGATGCCACGATAAGTGTCGTGAAAGTCGGAGAGCTGGTGAGTAAAGAAGCCGAAGAGCAAGCAGCTGCAGAAGTTGCAGCAGCGGAAGAGGCGGCTGCGCCTGCTGAAGGAGAAACTTCTACTGGTGATGCAGAAAAGCCGGCCGAAGCTTCAGAGAAGCAGGCTGCTTCTGAAGAAAAGAAATCAGAGGAAAAATAACATTTACTATTGCTCGAGGAGTTTTTCTAACTGTATAAGCCCCGGAAAATTAGGATCCATTTGCTTCACCTTCATAAGGTGTTCGAGTGACGCATTTATATCTCCAAGTTGATAGGCAAGTGTCGCAAGGGTAAAATGCCCGTCACGATAATCAGGAAGTTCATTGACTATTTTTTCCCAGTGAGCGTATTGCTGTTTGAGTTCCTCAATTGTCGGGATAGCACGAGAGGCTTCATTCGTTGTTCCAAGCACATTTGTTTGTGTAGTATTTTTGGATAGTATTTTCCGTATCGTATTTTCAAAATATAACGCTACCTCGTGGTGGCTAAGCGCAATGTTCGTGCCTATGAGAAATAGGAGTAATATCCAAGCAATGCTTTTGATAGCAATGAAAAAAACACGTTTTGGGGAGAGTGCGGAGAATAATCGGGTAAACTGCGGTAAATAAACTCTCTGGCGTGGACTGGTTGTCTTATTGCTCAGTGATGTGTCTCGTTTATTCATATCCGTATTCGTAGGTACGGCTATTAGTCTATGACAAACTCTTCGTATGCGCAATCAAGGAATGATGGTGAGTGGGGAGTATGAGAGTCGTTGTTCGCTTGTTTTTGTTTTCTCCTTGAATGAGGGTATTTTCTATGATATTCTCCCAAGTATGACAAAAAAAGAATCTACAAAAAAAGCAGTTGTTCCTGTTCCTCCGGTATATGAAGCTCCAGTATCTTTGACAAACATCCACAAAAGGTTTTCGTGGCGATGGGTACTTATTGGATTAGTAGTGTTATTGCTGGTGCTTGCATCAGCAAATAAAGGCTTAATACTCGCAGCAGTTGTTGATGGACAACCAGTATTTAGTTGGCAACTGAACAATACGCTTCGTACTCGATACGGACAGCAGACACTTGAAGGAATGATTGGTGAAGTGCTTATCGAGAAAGAAGCAAAGAAATCAGGAGTCGCTATAAGCAACGAAGAAATACTATCTAAACAGAAAGAGATATTGTCGAGCCTAGGCACTGAAGTGAGTCTTACTGATTTTTTGCAATTTCAAGGATTAACAGAAGCTGATTTTAATCAGCAATTAAGAGTTCAGCTTACTGTTGAAAAATTGTTATCGAAAGATTTGGTAGTAACTGATGCTGACATTGATAATTATATTGCGACAAGTAGCTCGCTGCTTACTGCCACTGAACCCGCAGCTCTTCGGGAAGAAGCAAAGAAGGCAATTATTGGAAATGCAGTGAGTGAAAAGTTACAGGAGTGGTTTTTGGAACTTCGTCAGAAATCGAATGTTGTCAAATTCCTCTAATTATGATGCCGTGGTACTTAGGAAATGGACGAGTTAATTTTGAACACTGGTGGAGTGGTGCTGGCATAGGTATTCTCGCGTTGTGGTCACTTCTCTGGACAGGTTTCTCACTTTGGCATGCAGCCCGAAGGCAAGATAAGGGATGGTTTATTTTCTTTTTACTTGTTCATACAGCTGGAATAGTAGAATTTTTTTACCTTATGTTTGTTGTTAAAGCTTTTACTACTTCTTCCAAAAAACCCTCTCGCCGCAGTAAGTAATTCAGTCATTCAATATTTATTGGATGCTCGCATATAATGAGGAGAGAAATAATGCGATTATGAAAACATGGCAACAACTACACAAAGACCCACGATTGTGGCAGCGATACATTATTCGTGAATATGTTCTTCGAGCAATTAGAGAGTTTTTTGATCGCCAGAACTTTCACGAAGTAGAAACTCCGCTTTTAATAGCGAAACCGCCTGCAGAGAGTTATCTTGATGTTTTTGAAACAACGTTGCTTGATAGGAATAGAAATGAGGCGCGCGCGTACCTGTCAACATCACCTGAAGTGCCGTTAAAAAAACTAATGGTTGCGGGTCTTGGGAATTGTTACGCGTTGACCAAAAGTTTTCGCAACATGGAGACGCAAAGTACCTCTCACAACCCCGAGTTCACCATATTGGAGTGGTATCGGATAGGGGTTGATTACAAGGAAATTATGAAGGATTGCGAATTGTTGCTTCTGCATATTAAGAAATATATTGGAAAAAAATTGAAAGCACCTCAAGGCAATTTACACAAGTTAACGTATCAGGGAAAAGTGGTGGATTTATCAGAACCCTGGGAACGATTGACGATGGTTGAGGCGTTTGCAAAATGGGCTGGAGTCGACTTTATGCAATTTTTAGAAATGGAGAAAGCAAGAGAAATTGCGAGGAACAAAGGATATAGCGTAGATGCCTCTACATCATGGGAGGCATTGTATAACCAAATATTTTTGAATGAAGTTGAGCCCCATCTTGGGCGAGGAAAGCCAACAATCCTTTATGAGTTCCCTGGAAGTATGGCAGCACTCGCGAGAAGAAAATCTACAGACCCCAGATTTGCAGAGCGGTTTGAATTTTATATAGAAGGATTAGAGCTGGGAGATTGTTATAGTGAATTGACTGACTGGCAAGAACAACAATCTCGATTTGAGAATGAATTACATGAGTTGAAGCGATTAGGGAAAACTATGTATGATTATGACCATGATTTTATCGAAGCACTAAAAATCGGCCTTCCTGATTGTAGTGGTATAGCGATTGGGGTTGACCGGCTTGTTATGTTGTTTGCTGATGTTAAAACAATACAGGAAACATTATTGTTTCCTGCAAATGAATTGTTTGAGAGCATATAAGAAAAAGTGCACGAATTGATCTTGTATAGGTATTTGTGGCATAATACCGGTATCCCGAAGGGGATTTTTTATTTACACTATGGCTACAATAACGACTGCAAATTTTAAAAAAGGAAATTTTATAGAGTTCCGCAACGAACCCAATCAGATTGTGGATTTTCAGTTTGTTAACCCGGGTAAGGGGAGTGCGTTTGTCCGGGCAAAATTAAAGAGTCTTAAGACAGGCAAGGTTATTGAGTTTACCTACAAGTCAGGCGAATCAGTTGAAGAACTTCCCATCCTTACTCGAGAGATGCAGTATCTCTATAAAGAGGGTGACGCGTATGTATTTATGGATAATTTTAGTTATGAGCAGTTTAATATTTCAGCGGGATTACTTGAAGGGTTTATTAAGTATCTTCGACCAAATGACACCTATCAGGTATTAGTGTACGGTGAAGACGCTGTTGGAGTACGATTTCCGAAAAAAGTGTGGCTTACGGTTACCGAAGCTGACGAAGGAGTGAAGGGAAACACCGCTTCAGGAGCAACAAAAACTGTCGTTGTTGAAACAGGCGCGGTGATTACTGTGCCTCTTTTCATTAAAGAGGGCGATAAGATCGGTATCGATCCTGAAACAGGTACGTACCTTGAGCGTGGTTAATGCCTGTTTGCGTATAGGTAGCCTCTTATATTTTTCAGTACGTATTGTATCGTCTTCGTATTTTGTATTACACTTGTTGCAGTATGAAGGTTCAGCTGCCGAAAAGAACCAACGTCATTCCTCAGTATAAATTTCCCAAGGTATCTTTAGGAATATATATATTTACCGTAGCTACAATCATTGGGCTTTCATTCTTTTCTCTTTCAATTTTTTTGGGAAAGAATAAAATGCTTGACGCCCAGCGGATGCAAACTGAAGTGGAAATTAATAGGTTGATGGCCGAGTTACAAAAAATACGAAGCGAAGATCAACTCGTTCGAAACGATACGTTAGAAGCAGAAATAAAAAATATCGAAAAAGTGTATGAACAAGCTGTCATAACGTATGAGGAGCTTATTGATTTGCGATCAGTTACCCGAGATACAGTAAAGTTAGAGGAAAGTTTAGCAGATAGTTTACATGAATTATCAAAAAGAAATTGGTCTACTGCAGCAGCGATGCTTACGACTCTCTCAAAAGACATAATCTCAGTGAGACAAAAACTTGCTGCAAGTTTCGTAATACCGGCAAACGTCCCCGAAAGTAATGTTGCTCCAGGTACTGGGTTTAGCCGCCAGTCGGTGAAAGCGGAGATTGGTACGTATTTAGTGGACATTGTGGCTGCTGATATGGGTTCAACGAAGGTTATCGTAGATACTGCATCAGAAAATACCTGTACGAGTGATTGTCCTGCGTTATCCCTTGCAGAGTATGTATCGCGAAATGGCGCGTTTGCTGGAATTAATGGGTCGTATTTCTGTCCCGCTGATTACCCGAGTTGTGCAGACAAGAAAAATTCTTTTGACACACTTTTAATGAATAAAAACAAGGTGTATTTTAATTCCGATAATAACGTATATAGCACTGTTCCTG
>DJCV01000002.1 GCA_002430735.1 Candidatus Woesebacteria bacterium UBA5941
AGATGTGTATAAGAGACAGGAACCGAGCCTTTGCATAATACGCCATTGTATCGGTATTTTAGGCTACTAGACAAGTGGTATAATCTGGTACAATAGGGTCGTATAGCTCAGTTGGTTAGAGCGTTCGATTCACATTCGAAAGGTCTCTGGTTCGAATCCAGATACGACCACTTATTTAATTAAAATTATGGAAACATTTATGCAGAACGCAGCAAACACTCCTGGTGGGATTGGGGACAATCGTTACTTGAAGACTTCTGAGTATCAAGTGACTAAAGTTTTACGAACAATTATTCGACTTCTTGAGATTGCTACAAAAGCGATCTTTACCTTGGTAAAAGATGTCTTCAAGGGCATTGTAGGAAAAAGCTAATATCTTCATATCGTTTCCAGGAGTAACTTTGTTATTTGTTGCAATTCAGTCTTGCTTTGCTGAGAGATGCTTTTTGTTGGTAAATATCTTAGTTCTGCATAAACAATATTTAACATTAACTTTGCAGAACTCTTTTGCTTTTTAAAATAAAATTTCTCTGAAAGTTGCACTAAGTTTTTAAGTGATTTGTAAACTCCAGCTGTCTTTATTTGCTTGCTTGTATAAGCGTCTTCGATTCGACCTAACAGGAACGAAAAGTTAATAGGCTCAACTGTGTTGTTCACAGTGTTTATTACAATAATACTTTTATCCGGCTTGTCGATTTTCTTGCTGAAAGTCCTTTCCGTCGTTTGACCGTTGCTGTTGAAAACATAAGAGTCCAATTGATAACTTTTGCTGGCTGTAATTTCGACGCGATACACTCCCGGCTGTGGTTTGCCTAGATAAAAAGACTTTAAAGCCTCTGTGTTTGCAGACATACCTTCTACTTGATCACGAAGCGCATATTCCTTTTCGTAACCCTGTTCAAGTTCAACGTTTTGAGGGTCAAATACTTTGAAAGTAACGTGGTCATCAATATAAAGATATATGGCTGATAGGTTGGTGTGTGAAGGTATGAATGTATTTAATGTTGAGTAGGAATGCGGTTCATAGAATGACAATTCGGTTTCATTAGTGGCTGGATCGTTAATTTTATATTCTTGGCCAGTTTTTCCAGTTGCAACGATAAAGTGGCTGTTAAGCGTAACGGGTTTTACTAGCCCAATTATCGGGAATAAATGACTAGTGAGATATTGATCAAGCTTTGAAATGGTAAATTTTGTTTTTGTAAATTCAAGCACAGGTTTATTATTTGTTTCGTGAGTTTTTGTATATGTAGAGATTTTCCCCCAAACCACTCCTCCGGCACGCGTGTACCCATTATTTGTGACTAAATAATCGTTTAGCTGTTTGGGATTAATGTTATATCCATAGGAGTTTAATATCATTGTCGCGCTTGTAAGTGCACAACCCCATCTTTCAATAGAAGATTTACCTGGAGACCATATGTTAGCGGAGTCGTATGTCTCATCTCTCCACAAGGGGTCGTACTGTTTTAATGATGGTATTAGTTCTTGCGGAACGGTATCTAGACGGTACACGTTATCGTCATATGAAGAACCATCATGTCCACCCAACAAATAGATAGAACCGTTTGCTGATATCGCTGAATTGCAACAGGTGGGCGAAATTAGTTCACTACTTATCATTTCCCAGGTATCGGTTGATTTATCGGTTTTTATCCTAGAGTGGTACGTTTTTCTGGTAAATGAAGTACCATCGTAGCCACCAATGATATAAAGGTCGTCATCGCTTTGCGAATAAGCTGGACGTCTCAGTCCAACCGGAATGGTACCTGTAATTTGCCAGTTAATATGCCCATCAGATAGATTGACTTCACCTCGTATAATTCTGTTTGCAGCTTGTCCGTTTTGCTCCTGTCCCGCAACTAAATAGATGTAGTTCTCTTTTTGAAATATTGCAAACTCAGCTAGTGGAATTGGTAAGTCTGTTGTTTCATCCCAATTTGTTATATTGCCAATATTGTCGATTTGCGCAAAGAACGTCTTTTTTGAGTGTGTCTCCAACGAGTTCGCAGCATGAAATAGTCCCCCAGTATAGTAAATTCTATTGTTTATAACGAAGCTTCCGCCTCTCGATAATGGTTGCGGCAACGGTTGTTGACTACTCCAGCCTAATAAATTTCCCTCCGTATCAATTGTAGACTTATACACTTGATCTGTGGAGACAACTGTTGGGATTGCGGGAGAAGGCACTGCGCCACCGAGGAGATAAATGTTATCGCTATTTGCTGTAATTGAAAACCATGTTGAATTTTGAGGAAGTGTTCCTCTATTAATCCAAGGCCCCAAAGACTTATCCTCTTTAACTTGTGAGCTTTTTATATCGTTATGATAAACATTGCTGTCCCCACCGCCAAAAAAATACACTTCGTTATTTCTAAAAATGCTTTGGTGACTTGCCGATTGATACGGCAGTTTTTGGTTTGGAATCCAATCTGTGTACTGAAGAGCCCTTGCACTATTTTGGGGATAAAAAAACAGACCAAAAAGGAAAATTACGAAGGAATATCTAAAAAGATATTTACCCATAAATATAGATAAATCCTATTTTTGAGACTTGTCAACAAAGATAAATTGTATGCACCTTAAACTTGCGATATAATCAACTCAACAATGCGAGTTTCTTTAGTAATCACAGTACTAAACGAATCATCAAGTATCACTTCCTTACTTCGCTCCCTAAAAAAGCAAGCAAAACGCGCGGATGAAATTATTATCGTAGACGGCGGTTCAATTGATCAAACTGTGTCTTTGATTGATGAATATGCAAATAAACACAAAAAACTTAATATCCGTGTTATTCAAGAACATGGAAATATCTCTCATGGTAGAAATACTGGAGTAAAAAATGCAGCAGGACCGGTTATTGTCATGATTGATGGTGGGTGCACTGCAAAAAAGGACTGGCTTAAGAAAATCACCGAGCCATTCACAGACAATAAACACATCGTTGTCGCTGGTTTTTACACGATGAAGACTGTGACTGCTTGGCAAAAGGCGGTATCTGCTTTTTATGGAACATCACTTCGGAAGCTTGATTTGCGGTGCTTTCTTCCATCTGCACGCTCTATTGCCTTTCATAAATCTGTATGGGAAAAGGTTGGAGGATTTGACGAGAGACTCAATAGAGCAGGGGAGGATACGCTCTTTAATTACCAAGTACTTCGTTACGATATTCCTATTATTCGACGTCCTGACGCGCTTGTTGTATGGAATGTGACGGATGACCTCTTGTCATCAGCAAAGAAATTTTTCTCATACGCGAAAGGCGATGCACAGACTGGAATTTGGTGGCACCCTTCAAAACGGTTTGCAACACATAATGTAAAAATTTTGACGATATACATGCGGTACGCAGTATTCGCCTTCTTGTTTCTTGTAAGTCCTGTGGCTCCTTTTTCGTTTTTCCTTTTAAACTGGTTATTTGTGACGTATCTCTTTTGGTCAATGTGGAAGCTTAAAGATGAAGTGACTGGGCTTCCTGCGCTCTTAATGCTTCCTGTTGTACAACTTGTGTCTGACATTTCCATAATGGCAGGATTCTTGTCAGGACTACTTCAAAAGTCTCAAAAAGCCGTATAATAGGCAATGAGCTACCTCAAAGATACCGCGCGCGGAGTTGCTTGGATTGGGTTATTTCGGATACTCACTCGCGCAATTAGCTTTGGGAAGACTATTCTTCTTGCTAGAATTTTATCCCCTGAGCAATTTGGAGTCTTTGGTGTTGTCGCACTCACCCTCTCACTGCTTGAAGTATTTACTGAAACAGGTGTGAACACTGTGCTTATTCAGTTAAAGAAAAATGCGACTGAATATATAAATAGCGCGTGGGTGGTGTCCATTGTGAGAGGTGTCGTAATTGCCATTGGTATGGTACTTGGTAGTCAATTTGTTGGAGTCTTTTTTCATATACCCGAGAGTGCTTCGCTCATCGCTCTTGCGGCCGCAATCCCATTTGTTCGCGGATTTATAAACCCTTCAGTTGTAAATTTTCAAAAAGAATTACTATTTCGCAAAGAATTCGTTTTTCGCACGATTATCTTCAGTGTTGATGCCTTCACCTCAATTGGATTAACACTCCTCTTAAAAAGCCCAGCGGGTCTTGTCTGGGGTATTTTAATGGGTGCGGTTTTCGAAATGCTTTTGTCACATATCTTTTTAAATCCCAAGCCAAAGCTTGAATTCAAACGAGAAAACCTTTCATATGTTGTTCACCGTGGGAAATGGATGACCATGAGTGGCATTTTTGATTACTTAATTCAAAACGGTGACAATATTGTAGTAGGACGCCTCTTAGGTCCTGGACCGTTGGGGTTATATCAAATGGCGTATCAAATATCGACAGTACCAGTCACTGAAATTAGTAATATTTTGTCCAAAGTGGCATTTCCTGTATTTGTAAAAATGGGTGACGATAGAAGACTGTTAGTAAAAGCATATGCACAGCTAGTTATAACAATTGCAGCCGTTGTGGGAATGGTTTCTTTAACACTTATTGTGTTAAGCCCACAGTTTGTACAACTTATCCTTGGTGAAAAATGGATCTCAATAGTGCCCGTCTTGCAGATACTACTGCTCTTTGCATTTGTGAAATCAGTAGTGCTCTCATCGTATGCATTTTTCTTAGCAATTGAACGACAGGAATTATTGACACTTATTTCACTTGTTGGCTTATTCTGTATGGCTATTTCTATAGTCCCATTGATTAGTACGTTTGGAATAGTTGGGGCGGCCTATGCAACGCTCATCGGGGCACTGTTTTCCATGCTTCCAATGGGGTATTATCTCTATCGAGAGCGAACTATATGATAAATTTCACCGAGCGTGCAGTCCCTAATGTGTCAGCAAACTTTCTGATGCGGGAGGCTCAGTCACGATATCACTACATTAAAAAGTTTATAGGCCGTACGGATACTGTTCTTGATATGGCTTCGGGAACGGGGTATGGAAGTAATATCATTGCAGAAAAAGCAGCGCTTGTGGTGGGTATTGATATTAGCGATGAAGCGCTCTTGTTTGCAAAAAATAACTTCCCCAAAGAAAACCTCGGTTTTATTAAAATGGATGTACATAAAACGCTCTTTCAAGACAAAGCGTTTAGTGTAATTGTTGGTTTTGAAATGATTGAACATTTACAAAAACCAAAAGTGTTCTTAAAAGAAGTTGATCGCTTACTTTCCAAAAATGGGTACTTCCTCGTTTCAACACCGAATAGACTAACGCAATCAAAAGATGGCGAAGTGATGAGCCCGTATCACACAAAAGAATTTTCACCAGCTGAATTAGAAACGCTCTTAAGGCCATTTTTTAAAAGTGTTGAAATTGTGGGGCAATCAAAAAACGATCGAGCGGGGGAATCAGTTGATCAATTTATGAAGTCTCAAGGAGCGCGACAGTTTTTTGTTGATATTGATATTTTTTCAATTAGAAAGCGAATCCCTCAAGAAGTAAAAGAACGAGTATGGAAGCGGGTTGGTGGACTGTTTGGAAGAAACGCACAGGAAAAAGTAACTGAGAAAGACTTCATTTTTTCGAAGCGAAATATTAATCAGTCCGAGTATCTTATTGCGATATGCAAAAAGTAGACGTCTCAATCTGCATTGTTGCCTACAAGGCTCCCAAAGAGTTGAATGAGTGCCTGCAGTCAATTTATAAGCAAAAAAAAGTTGGCACACTTGAAGTGATTGTTGTTGATCACAATGAAAACGAAAAAATGGTTCAGCGCGTACTTTCAGCGTTCCCTACCGTTATCTATGTTCGGCCACTTACGAACGGGGGATATGGAGCAGGGAATAACCGCGCAATAGAAATTGCAAAGGGAGAGTTTGTATTTATTATGAACCCGGACACGAAGTTTGAAAGTGATTTGGCTTTATCTTATTTATTACGATTTCTAAAAACGCATCCAAAGGCCGCTGGTGTGAGTGGTTTACTGCTTGAAGAAACAGGAAAACCCTACACACAACTGGGAGCGTCAGAACTGACACCCTTAAAAGGAATAGTTGCATTATCGTTTCTAAACAAACTCTTCCCTAAAAATAAAATATCTCAGTCATATTACGTTCCAATTCACGAGAAAAAACCAACGAGAGTAGCAGCCCTTCCAGGCTCAGCTGCACTCTTTCGAAAGTCTGCACTGGCTGCCGTTGGTGGATTTGATGAACAGCTCTTTCTGTACTTTGAGGAACATGATGTGGGAAGGCGATTACTGAAAAAGAAATGGGAGCTGTGGATTGAACCAAAAGCTCGTGTGATTCACGGATGGGGAAAGAGTACGAACGCTGTGCGTCAAGAAAAACTCAGGGGAATTTTCAATCGTAGTCGATTCTATTATTTTAAAAAACACTTTGGAATTGTAAGTGCTTCTCTTGTTGAGGCTTTTGCACGATTCGGAAAACACGAAGCAATGCTTCTAATAGTCTTTCTGTTAGGTCTTTTCTTGCGATTCTATAACCTTCCATCAAATATCATTTTCCACGGAGAATTAGGCGACAATTATCTCGCAATGAAGAATATCTTCGAAACCGGAAATATACCCTTACTCGGTCCGCCAACTTCACATACATGGCTCTCATTTGGTCCGCTGTTCTACTGGTTCTTTGCACCGCTACTGCTTCTCAGTAAGTATGAGCCATTAGGAATGGCGCTCGTATTTGCTGGAATTGGAGGTGTTACGATACTAGTGCATTATCTGTTTGTCTCGCGGATGTTTAGTAAAAAAGCAGCGCTTCTGAGCGCTTTCTTGATCGCAATCTCCCCTGCTTACCTTGATTTTACTCGTGAATCGAGATTTTTTAGTGTAACGTTACTGCTCTTTTATCCGTTTTATTATTCATTGGTTACGGCACGTTATTTCATGGCCGGCGTTTGGTTCGGGGTACTTCTAAATTTTCACTTAACACCGATCATCTATATTCCAGCCGTGGCGCTGTTTCTTCTCAAGCGCAGAAATACATTTGTGAGATCACTGGCATCGCTCTTATTGGGGGTAACGGTAAGTTCGCTTCCGTTTATTCTCTATAACGCTCTCCATGGATTTCAAATGGTGGGGAATATGCTCCTTTGGATTCCATACCGCATCGGCGGCTTTTTTGGGCTGGTTCCAAAGAACCAGTTCTCACCTGATATCGCGATTACAAATGTTACCAGTGCGCTCGACTTTGTCTATGGGGCGATATTGCCATTGAAGTCACAAACACCGCTATTACTTTCTGCTCTCTGTCTTGGACTTCTCCTTATATTAATTGCCTACAGACGAGTGCATAAGAAGAACAACTCCTTCTGGCTTTTAATAACAATGCTTATAACTGGCTATCTTGCAGTATTCATACATGGGAACCCGCCATCACATTATTATTTACCTTTATATCCAGTGCTTCTTATTTCTATTGCAGTAGCAGCGCTTCATGTCTTCGCTCGAATGCGAGTTGTACTGTTCATCCTTCTCCTGATAATTACAGTCGTTAATATTCGATATTACTTTTCGGACCAATGGTTTTATAAACAAAACGAGTACTTTACCACTACTGCAACAGTTCCCTATGTTCTGCAGACTGATGCGTCACATGCGATCGTCGAAGATGCACAAGGAACGTCTTTCTCCCTCAAGCGTGTTGGGCCGTTTGATCAATTTGAAGAGAATTACAGTCAAAACTATCGATATTTGTTGTGGAAGGCGGGGAATGAACCAAGACCAAATGCGTATTTAACGTATGCTATTTATGAAGGGAGAGAGCCGTTAGCTCATGAAACAGTTATTTACTCGAAAGGTGGTATTATTGTGACCAAAGCATATGCGCTCACCAATGGATATTAGTGCCGTCGTTTTGACCAAAAATGAGAGTAGTGTTTTAGGTCGCTGCTTAAAAAAACTTCAATTTTGCTCAGAAATTCTGGTAATTGATGACTATTCAACAGATACCACCAGATTAGTTGCACGAACATTTGGTGCTACCGTATATAAACGACATTTAGGCAATAACTTCGCAGCTCAGCGCAATTTTGCACTTACCAAAGCAAAGAACGCATGGGTTCTTTTTGTGGATGCTGATGAAATTGTGAATACCAACCTGAGGAAAGAAATACAATACGCGGTTACTTCAGACACGATCGTTGGATATTACATACCGCGTAAGGATGTGTTTCTGGGCAAGCAACTGAATCATGGTGAATTTGGAAAGACTCAACTGCTTCGATTAGGGAAGCGGCAAGAAGGTAAATGGGTGAGGCCGGTACACGAAAAATGGGAGATAATGGGACCAACTTTATCGCTAAAAGAACCGCTGTTTCACTACTCCCACGATTCTTTGAGTCAGTTTATTACCCAAACAAGTTTTCACGCAGAGCTTCACGCAAAACAAAGACACCATGAAGTCGGGGATATATCTCTATTGCGAGTATTATTATACCCAGCAGGTAAATTCTTATTTAATTTTTTGTATCTCCGCGGGTTTCAAGATGGTACCCGAGGTTTTGTTGCAGCAGTAATGATGAGCTTCCATTCTTTTCTCGCGTGGAGCACTGTAATTCTTCACTATGATAAAAAGCATTAAAAAGGGAATACTATTTGGGCTTATCGTGACTTTTGTGTTTGGACAACTCCCCTCGCTCATCTTTCACCTCGCATTCCAAACTCAAATGCCTATCCGCATAGTCGATTTACTCGTTGGCCTGTATCTTTTAATCACGATTTTTTCTGATAAACGGGTACTTTCAGTGATAATGAGCAGTTTTATCGGAAAAGTAGCAGTGGTCTTATCGTTTACATTGATTCTGGGGAGTGTAATGCTCGGAGTTTTTGAGGCTGAAAACGCATTATACCTCGTGCGATTCATTAGTTACCTCAGTTTTGGGTACCTCCTGTGGTACGAGAAAATCTTAAATAAAAAGGAAGTAGTATCTTTTATCCTGGTAACTGGGGTTTGTGTGGCAACGATTGGGGTTATCCAGTACTTCTTATTTGCAGACATGAGGGCATTGAAGATTCTGGGTTGGGATGATCATTATTTTCGACTCACGGCACCGTTTCTTGATCCTGCATTTACTGGTATTGTGTTAGTCTTATCAGTACTTTCCGTATTCTTTTTCTGGAAATCAAGAAGTGTTTCTCTCAAAGTGATTGTTCTCCTTTTTATTCTTGGAGCGCTCCTTTTAACTTATTCTCGCGCGAGCTACCTCTCGCTAGTCGCCGCACTCGCAATATACGGGCTTATGCGTCAGAAAATCCAGTTGTGGTTGTTTTTGTTTGCGGCGTTATTTATTGGGTCAATATTTGTCGTTCCTCGACCGAATGGAAGTGAGGGAGTAAAACTTGAACGAACCTTTTCTATTATTCTAAAAGCTAAAAATGCCCGTGAGGTGAGCGAGATCTTTATGAAATATCCGCTTTTTGGTGTTGGGTACAACAACCTCTGTACGGTTATTTCATCGGGTATAGCTACACAAACAACCCGGTACTCTCATTCATGTAGTGGAGCTGACAATAGCTTTATATTGATTTTAGCGACAACCGGGGTTGTGGGGGGACTTATTCTGCTGTGGGGTGGGGTGCTCGGTATAAAAGGGCAATCACCTGAAATGATAGCGCTTTTATCTGCAGTCCTCGTACACACTCAATTTACAAACACCCTTTTTTATCCGTGGGTATTACTGTGGATTGGAGTTGTAGGGTCGGTGTTTTTTAAGAAGCGAACATAACTTTCCGAACCTCTTCAGTTTTGTTGCCTGCACGGTCAACGGAGACTATTTTAAATTCATTTTCTCCATCATTTAAAGTAAAGAGCAATGAAAATTCACCATTTGCATTCACAATTGCAACACGATCGTTTATGGTTACTGCACTGTCTGCCTCTGTCACACCGTTAACAGTAAGCGTTTGTTGCTTTTTTCCACTAAATGCTGCTTCATTTTGTGGGTTTTGTATTTCAAGCTTTGGTGCAACAGTATCAAGACTCACCGCTACTGATACTTCGCGACTCGTGTTTCCAAATGCATCAACCACGCGTGCACGAATTGTATTCTCTTTGTCGTGGAGTTTGAAATCTGAACTCCACACCCCTTGGCTGTTTGTAATAGTATCTCGTTTTTCACCGTTAAAAGTAATACGCACAGTCGTTCCTGCTTCTGCGCGACCTTTTACAATTATATTTTCTTGATTCGTAATTTCTGGCAGTGCATCAATAGATGGGGGAGCGATTAATGCTGAGTCAGTCGTTGTGGTGTCTGCACTCGAGTGTATAAAAATACTTGAAACTGTCGCCACGGCATCAGGTCCAAAACGGGAGAGTGCAAAAAGGACAACACCCGTCAAAAGGAGGTACCATATTGCGGTTTTTATGGCTCGTTTCCGTTCGTATTGTGCGAGTCGTGATTGGGTTGCTGCCATAGTTGTGAGCCGACGGGTGGAATTGAACCACCGACCTTTGCTTTACGAAAGCATCGCTCTACCCCTGAGCTACGCCGGCGTAATACGCATAGTATACCAAAGTTTGAATTCAGCGATATGCAATGTCCCTTAATCAAATGAAGTCAAATCACATGTCTGGATATCTCCCGTATCAAATCCCTTGGTAAAAGCGGCAACACGTTGAGCACTCGATCCATGTGTCCACGTTTCAGGATCAATAGAACCTCTCACTCTCTCCTGAATGCGATCGTCTCCGACAGATGCTGCAGCATCAACTGCTTCTACTATTTCATTTATTTCGAGTACTCCCATATTTTTAATTGAATTTGCCCAAATACCAACGAAACAGTCGGCTTGCAGTTTGACGTTAATTGCCCCCTGTTGGGTTTCTGATGAATCAGATCCGAGTACCCCTAATTGGTTTTGAACATGGTGCCCTACTTCATGAGCAACTACATATGCTTCAGCAACATCTCCACCTTTTGCACTGAATCTCGTGGTTAGTTCATTAAAAAAACGTTTCATCAAGGTAAATGGTTGAATCAAGTAGACAGTAGTGTGGACCAATCGCTGATGTTGCAGTTCCACACGCTGATGAAGTCGCGGTTCGAAACAATACAAGTCGTGGTGCCTCGTATGTTTTATTTTGTTTTTGGAATGCTTCTTCCCACACTGCGTTATTTGACCCCAAAACGGTTGAAGCAAATACCTCGTATTCGTCTTGTCCCCGGTATGCAGGGTCAACAACTTCTGTCTGGGTTTGGAGTGGAATGGATTCAAGTTGACTAAGGAGAGCCGTTGGATCAGTGCCTGTTAATACGCTTACGAGAAGAACGATCGCTACACCAGGAATCCCGATTCCTCCAATGCTTGTTGGCGCGAGACCTCGTCTATCTTCCACATTCCCGCGACTGCCCAGTCTGCTCCAATTTGCCATATACATAAGTGTAGGTGTAGCCCGACTATTTTGTGCAAGGGTTTTGTAACAATAAGATAAGAAGTAGTACGTCGGTTGGTTTGTTGCTACACTATTTACTCAAAGAAGATATACTTATCTGTATGCAAGCACTTATAACGTGGCTCGAAGCGCTCTCAAGTAATATTCCTGTTACCTGGTTTGTATTTGTAGGAGCACTCGTTGAAGAAATCGTCGCTCCAATCCCATCTCCGCTCGTCATGATGCTCGCTGGCTCAATTGCGGCAAGTCAGGGAAGCTCTGTCGTCTTTTTATTCGTCCTTTCTTTGATTGGGGCATTTAGTAAGACATTGGGAAGTTTAATCCTCTATGTTATTTCCGACCGAGCTGAAGACTTGGTTATTGATAAGTTTGGTCGATTCCTGGGTGTTTCACATTCAGATACGGAAGGGTTAGGACGGTTTTTTAGTAAAGGAAGGCGCGATGACATTGCAATTTTCTTTTTGCGCGCAATTCCAATCATGCCAACAGCACCAGTTTCAATTATTGCTGGGCTTATTAAAATTAACTTAAAAACATATTTAATTAGTACATTCCTCGGGCTCTTAGTGAGAAACTTAATTTATTTGTATCTTGGATATATCAGTCTTGGAACATTAGAGTCACTCGGCAGCGGGTTTGACAGTTTAGAAAAAATTGGATATCTCATCATAAGCGTGTTTGGTGGATTAGCTTTGCTTTGGTTGTACCGCAAACGTCGACAAGGGTCAGTGTTGACCATGATCGAGAAAGGGTTAGATCGACTGTGGAACAGCATTTCAGGTAAGATGTAACACGCCTGACGCTTCACATTAAGACATCACAAAATTATAACCTATAGCTTGATTTTTGTGGTGTATTAGGTTATAATGTAGCCATCATCCTATACCCCTGGTGGGTTTGTTCTGCCTGGTGCAGAAGGGAATTTAAAATGACTAAGGTTTCACAGTCTGAGGGTTGTGCATTGTACGGATCTGCACGGATTTTGGCCATGCTACATAAGTTTTCCGATAGTTCAGAGGCCAATTTGTGGCTAGAGGAGTACAAAAAGTCGGAAATACAAGTAACTGCAGATCCACCTGCTCCGTACCACAAGCCAATCCTTATGGATGTCACCTACTTTGTAGGATACATTCGTAACCAAAAGGTAAAAGTTCAAATTGAGATTCAGAGAATGCTTAGAGAAGACGAAATGACTGGCACTATCTCTGAAGAGAAAGCCGAAAGGTGGACACCTCTATTTGGTACCGTTTGGGTTTACGAAGATGATGTTTGGCAACCCGTTGCTGACTACCAGTTTAACTGGGTCACAGACAGACTGTTTTTGAAAAAACAGTATCGGGAATATCCATACGCATAAGTTTGAGGGCGCGACATTGTTCGCGCCTTTCTTGTGCCTATTTTTAATAGCCCGCTCCATGTGTTTAGATTACACCTGCGCCAGGTTTGCCCTATTGACAGATGTGTTGAAAAAAAGCGATATTAATATATGCCCGCTCGAAAGAAAACAAAATCTTCTAAAGCAAAAGTCACAAAGACACAAAAGTCTTCTGCTTCTTTCGATCACAAAGCTCATGCCGCAAAGCAAAACAATTCATTGATGTTCTTAGCGTTAGCCTGTGTTGCATTAATCTCCTCATATTGGCTATTCACCAATACGATGGGTGGGTCAATGACAAAAAAGAAAATGCCAGTAGCTACTTCAACTCCTTCAATGATGCATTCAGATGATCTTGTTGTCCAATTAGTTGAGCAAAATAATTCCGGAGAGTATGGTAATGCAGTGTTAAGCGAAAAAGATGGAAAAACGATGGTGCGAGTAGAAGTGAAGAATACTCCTCGTGGTGTTTCTCAACCTGCACATATCCATGTAGGAAGTTGTATCGCAATCGGTGCAATTAAATACCCACTCAGTAATGTCGTAAATGGAGTATCTGAAACCGTTATAAACGTTTCAATGAAAGAATTAATGGAACAGGGAGCACTTGCTCTAAACGTTCACAAATCAGCTTCTCAACTTAACCAATACGTTTCTTGCGGAAACGTATCTCAGTAATCTTCCCTCCTTCACTATAATTTAGCTCACAATAGCGATATAATTGTTTCATTGCGGTGGTAGTTCAGTGGTAGAATGTCTCCTTCCCAAGGAGAAGGTCGCCGGTTCAAATCCGGTCCACCGCTCACAATCTTCAAGTTAGTATTCTTATAAAAAAATGGCTATCCGAGAGAAAATTAGGAAAGTGAAGCATTTGAGAAATCGCTATATATGCAGTCAGTTACCGACAAATCTTCTATCGAAACGCTAATACCTGCAGAATATCGTTTCATTCCAACACAAGTCTTTTTTTTGTTGAACGCCATTCTATTGTTTATGATTGCTTTTATTCTAACGAAACATCTCTTGGCAGGTTTTGCGGCATTTTTCATATACACAACTGCACCATCGTTTGTCTTGTCCTCACGGCTTGCAATGCTTGAAAACACACTCATTCCCCTAAGTTTATTGACGTTACTGTTTCTATTGTTGTTTAAAAGATACACAACAGTAAAGATTAACCTTTCATATATGTCTTTAGCCTTGGCGGCTGTAACTACTGGCCTTTCAATTGCTACTAAAGAATCTGGAATTGCAGTTCTAATTATGAGTATCGCGATACTGGTTCAATATCGTATATCAAAGAAAATGCTTGCATTGTTTGTCTTTCCATCATTGGCAATTGGAGGCGTAATATATTGCTATTTCTTCATTTTATCGCCCGGCTTAGCATGGAATATTTTTGGGAATCAGACTGGGAGAGGCTTTTTTGGCCCGCTAAACTTTTTATATTCAATGACTCAGATGCGTTTTAATAATTTCCCGCTAGATGGTTACTGGCTTTTTGGATTTATAAGTGTCTTCGTTCTACATAGTGATAAGGAGAAACGATTAGAGTTATTGAGCGGCTTTGTTGCAACGTTAGTGACATACTTGTTCTTTGCAGGGCTCAATTATCCATGGTACTCCTTGCCCTTTATCCCATTTCTAGTCCTCGCTTCTGCAATTTTTGTTGATGACTTAATTAGAAAACCACAACTGCTTAAAGGCTTGATATTTTTCACATTACCGTTAAGCTCCAGTTTTTATTGGGGATTTATTACTAGAAATGACGTAAATAATTCGACTTTAATGTACCGAGGGCTATTACTCACTATAATTCTTGTGATTTTAGTATCAGGATGGAAACATTTTTTTAAACATAAAAATATTTTAATGTGTATGATAGCCATACCTATTGGTATCATCTTTGTTTTGTGGAATATTCAGGCAATGAGATTCATCAGAGAGCAGTGGATCTCACA
>DJCV01000006.1 GCA_002430735.1 Candidatus Woesebacteria bacterium UBA5941
GGAGTGTGAGGGTTGTCGTACGAAAGAATGTTGCCAAAATAGAAAATTGTTTGTTTTTTTATAACAAATCGCACATATTTTTGAAGCAAAAACTGGATTTTTCCAGAAAAAGATAATTTTTTTGTTCTGAGGAAGTAATAATCATGAAGAAAGCTTGCATGAAGTTTCGAAAAAATATTCATAAAGACAATTTTCGTTATGTAAATGTTTCAGAACCCTTGTAGATGGCATTATTCCCCAGCTGTTCTGCAATACGCATGAGTTCATTGTATTTTGCAACGCGATCGGTACGTGAGAGTGACCCTGTTTTAATTTGCCCGGTGCCAAGCCCTACAACTAAATGTGCAATTGTAGTGTCTTCGGTTTCACCAGACCTATGGGAGATGATAGCGTTCCAACCGGCTGCCTTAGCCATTTTCACCGCGTTAATCGTTTCTGTGACTGTTCCTATTTGATTGACCTTCACTAAAATTGCGTTTGCGGCCTTAGTTTCAATCCCTTTTTTGAGAAACGTCGTGTTTGTTACTAGTAAATCATCACCGACAATTTGCATCTGGTTTCCAAGCTCTGCAGTAAGTTGTTGCCATCCGCGCCAATCTTCTTGATCAAACGGATCCTCCATTGAATAAAGAGGAAACGTACTCTTTAAGGATTTCCAGTATTCACACAGTTGATCTGTCGAAAGTTCTTTTTGCTCACTTTTTAAGTGATAAACCCCGTCTTTAAAGAACTCTGACGATGCGGCATCAATACCGAACCCAACATCTGGTCCGGGTGAATACCCTGCAGCGGTCACCGCATTTGTAATCAGTTCAAACGCTTCACTATTTCCATGCTTTAACACTGGGGCATATCCACCTTCATCTCCGACTGTCGTACCGTACCCACGTTCTTCAAGCACGGTTGCTAATGAATGAAAGATTTCTGACCCCATCTGTACTGCATGATGAAACGACTGAGCTCCTTTGGGAATAATCATGAATTCTTGAATGTCAGCTCCCCATCCTCCGTGTTTCCCTCCATTAATAATATTCATCATGGGAACAGGCATAAGGAATTGTTCATCTGTTTTTCCTGATATCTCACCAACGTATTCATACAGGGGTTTTCGTTCAGAGTTAGCTGCAGCACGAAGTGTTGCAAGAGAAACGGCTAAAATGGCATTTGCCCCAAGCCTTCCTTTATTTTCTGTGCCATCGAGCTCGATCATGCGCTGATCAATTGCCTCTTGGTCCAAGGCGTTTGCTCCGATAAGTGCTTCTGCAATTTCAGTTTGAACATTCCGAACGGCATTTGTAACCCCCTTACCATGAAACACCTGAGGATTATTGTCCCTCAGCTCAACTGCTTCGTGTATGCCAGTTGACGCTCCAGAGGGAACAGAAGCTCGCCCAACGCTATTGTCCTCGAGGCGAACATCGCATTCAACAGTTGGATTCCCGCGGCTGTCGAGAATTTGTCGTGCATGGATTGTTTTTATATTCATACTCTTCTTTGTATCCCATGGAATTAAGAAAGAAAAGATACAATACCTCTTATTCCTGCAGATCTTCGTGTGAATTGTAATAATATCGGTTACAATATCAAAAGAGTATTAAATATGAATAATGCATCACTTCCCCCAAAAGGAACCCATGATATCTGGGGTTCTGAACTCAGGTTTCGTGAACATGTTATTTCAACCATTAGATCAGTCTATGAGTCATTTGGATTTGAAGCGCTTGAAACTCCTGTTATTGAGCGTGAATCAACATTGAAAGGAAAATACGGGGATGAGGCACAGAACCTGATTTTTTGGGCACCTGATTATGAAGTGGGACTCCGATACGACCATACTGTTCCACTTGCCCGGTTTGTTGCAAATAACCAAGGAAAGATAAAAATGCCGTATAGACGATATGCGATTGGACCGGTGTTTAGAGGTGACAATACGCAGAGAGGACGAGAGCGACAGTTTATCCAGTGTGACTTTGATACGGTCGGCTCCCGCAACCCTGGAGTTGATGCAGAAATCGTCGCAATAAATTACGCAGTACTAACGGCGCTTGGTTTTACCAATCAATTTGTTATTCAAATAAACGATAGGAAACTATTAAATGCCATGGTTCGTGAGATGGGCTTTACCACTCCTGAACAAGCTTCAATTATCATGACTGCATGGGACAAACTGGATAAAGTAAGTCCTCAAGAAGTTTTTGATGCATATTTATCACGGCAGATTGAGCGGTTAGGACTGACCCTTGAGGAATTACGAGAAAAATACATAGAAACCACTGAATTCCTCTTCTCATTGCAAGGGAAAAACACCGATGAAGTACTACAGGCGTTATCTAATCGTTTTACATCTGCAGACGCGAAGGATGCTATTTCTGATCTTAAAAATCTTTTGCAGATGATTGATTCTATGGAAATTCCAAAACAGTCGTACCGAATTAATCCGCTACTCGCACGAGGGCTTTCCTATTACACAGGACCAATCTTCGAAACCATTATTACAGAGGGCGGAATTGGTTCTATAACAGGTGGTGGAAGGTTTGATAATTTAATTGAAGCAATGGGCGGACCGGATATTCCTGCCTCGGGGAGTTCTTTTGGACTTGAGCGGCTTTTGGTTGTAATGGAAGAACTTGGGTTAAAGAAAGAAATAAAACCAAAAACACATGTTTTTGTAACTGTCTTTGACGCACAAAACGAAGAAATTGTACTGACTAACTTCAAAGTAGCGGCTGAACTACGAAAGGCAGGTATTTCAACTGAGATTTATTCAGGTGACCCGATGAAACTTGGAAAACAGCTGGCAATTGCGAGCGACAAAAGAATCCCGTTTGTCATAATAGTTGGACCTGATGAGTTGGCAAAAAGTGAAGTAAAAATTAGAGATCTTCAAAGCGGCGAAGAGACGCTCGTTTCAGTTTCAGAAGTTGCTTCAGCAATAAAACAGTCTTTACCAAACAAATAAGAGTGTTGTGTGGACGCTAAGGGACTTGAACCCCTGACCCCTTCAGTGTAAATGAAGTGCTCTAGCCAACTGAGCTAAGCGTCCGTGTTACGTATTCTACCATGAACTATCAATTTTCTCATTTTTTAGAAAAGAAAAAGGGCAAGCTGGTTTGCTTGCCCTGACACTCGTGCTCCTTACTCAGGAATGTGCAGTGTTTCAATTAATGCACTTTGGGTTGGTGCATCAAGCCGCTGTACGGGTACAGCGCTCGGTACATCTATCCCTTGCAACACCTGTGCGTAGTTGACTGATTGGGCTAGCCACAGTGGCTTTAGTTTCAAGCCGTTCACATGCAATGATGACGGGAGGAAAAGAGTACCGCGTGAGGTCTCAATAAACGAAGACCCTTTGTCACCACCATAGCCACCGGCTTCAATAACAGCCACAGGCTGAACGTTTCCAATCCGTCCCATGAAAAAGCGAAGGTCTTCATAAGGCTTCGCTGTTGCAGGCTGATCAACATAGAAAAACACATTGTCAGCGGTGCAACATAATGCCACAACTGTGCGATCTACTGGGATCAATACGCAGGTCATCTCTTCGAGCATCTGGTTGGTATTCAGAAACTGACTACCTTCAAAGTGCCGAAAGTTGTCTCCTGCCTCACCTGTAGGTTTCGGTATGACTGTTGCGACGTTGTTCGTAATCAAGAGCTGAAAACTACCGAGGGTATGCTCTTCGATACACTCTATCGAGTACCTGAAGGAGATATGGTAAATAACCCCGCCAGTACTTTTACGACGCACCTGGTAAAAGGTTTTCCTGTCGTCAATCGAGATAAAAATGTTGTTGTCGATGTACCGACGCTCTTCGTCTTCATAACTTTGCAGAGAAGACGGAACCATCACGAGCAAAATAGTCGGCTCGTCCGGCATCTGAGCTATGCTTTGGTACGCTTAAGCCACGCGAAAAAATGGAAAAAGCCAGGTAGTATCGGTCATAAAGACCTCCTTAAATGAGCGAACGAATACGGAAGTGTATCACTACTATCGGTTGTTTCTCAACTAGATACGATTGAAGTTTACTTTCGTACAAACAGAATGGCATTTGGGATATCACGGCCAGGACCTGCCTTGTACCCGCCGCTCCACAAAGCGGTTGAACCTCCACTGTCTAAGTTTAGGGCATTTTCCATCCCCATTGCCTTTAATACTCGAGCTGATTCAGCAACAGTTGCATTGTGAACGACCCCAATATAAGCAGTGCTTCCTTTGTTTGCAACAAAGCTTCTATTTCCCTTACTGCCTTTTTTTGGATCATCATCTCCCCCAAAGCGCACGTTATTTCCTTCAACTAAGAGTGGGTAATTTGAAAGTACTCCATCAACTCCCGTATCCCGTCCCCATTGGGATGCCGCAGATACAAAACGCATTGAACCTCCATTAAAAATGACGGCAGGGTTGTTACTGTACACATTATTTGCTGAGTTAAAGTACGTTTTATTTTTATTCATGACGAGCAGATCAAAGGAATTTGTTTTCCCGGCACACGATGGATAACTTGCTGGACAAAAGTATGAACCATTAATACCCGCAAAAGCGTTATTTCTCGACACATAAGTTGCAAGTGGTAAAACAGGACAATTGTTTGCACAATCACCATCGCTTGCCGTGTCGACAATTACTTTAGTGCTTCCCATATCCCCACTCACAATACTCACGACAAATGTTCCTGCATCACTATTCACAGATTGCCTACTGTAACCTGCACTTGGTGGGGTGTTATTGACTGGAGCATTCACTGGAACGGGCGCTAATGCAATACTCATCTTGGATTTTTCAGTGGCGATATCTTTGGTTAACTGGACCAGTTTTTCAGTTGCACCTGAATAATCGGCATTTGCAAGAATACTGATAGAGCTCGCGTACAGTTCATCTAATTTCTTTGTATCTTTCGAAATCTCTTTCAAGTCTACTAAGTCTTCGTATACACTCACAGCCGTTTTATAGGTGCTTTGCATCTCTTTAATTTTGTCTGTTACTTCTTTATTCGTTTTTCGGGTGTCCTCATTTTCAAGTAATGTGATTTGAGCTTTCAATGATTCAATTTCACTCATTAATTGTTTGTTTTTCTCCTCCAAATCAATTTGCACTTTATGAGCGATCGATAGTTTATTGTTCAAAAGAAGACCTGTGTAAATTGCCCCGAGGCTACATACGAGTGCAAAAATAACCACGAGAACTGTTTTCATAGATACAGCTTTGAAGAGTGACTTTTCGAAGATTTTCACCTAATCATTGTGCACTATTTTTCATAAATGTGACAAGTGTTAAGTGCAAAAAATAAACATAAAAAAATCTATAGTTTAGCCGTCCCAGTGTTGTTACTTCCAAGTGGGTATATTTTATAGCTAGGACAAAGAATTCTAAGGGTGAGTTTCTTTATATTTTTCTACAACAAAAGCTAACTTATCGTTAGATTCGGTATGAATACCACTCTCGATATGCATTCTTAGGATCTCGGCTCCTGGATTTATTTCTCTAAATAAGTTGTCATATTCAGAAATATGCGAGCCTGTTGGAGACACATACGGATTCTTCTCTAGTACGTAATAACAAAGGTAGCTAAAATTGGGGTCTGTCATGGGTGTGACTTCTGAGGTATCACGATGACACTCTTGATATACGCCCTGCCTTCCGATGCAAGAATCGATAATCACGATCAATTAGCCCGCTTAAAACTTGACTCTGATTAAACTGAGTATCAACTTCATCGCGATTCTGATTAAGAATCCATTGCAGTTTATTTACTTGCCTTTGAACATCTTTCACGATTTGACCCTCTGGGATTGCGGCATGTGCAATGCTTTCGCCTTCAGAGCCTCCTAGCATTTGCTTTACTTGAGCTAGAACGGAAGTGTTTAACCGATCTCTTGTTTCATCGGACATTCGCCAGTCTGGATGCTGTTGTCCAATCCAAAGAAGTAAATTTCGCTGCATTTCAGGATCTTGCTGGGAGATATCGTAGGATGCAATGATAATATCTTGTACCGTTTGGTCAGAATACAATTCTGGAGATTTTGATATTTCAGAAGCATCTTCCATTATTAGGATCAGATTTTAATTACTCGACTGCAATATATAGTTTTGTGCCGAGGACAGGACTTGAACCTGCACGGGGGTTAACCCACACGCACCTCAAGCGTGCTTGTCTACCAATTTCAACACCTCGGCTAATTGCTCAGTATTATATCAAATTCCGCCTATTTGTGCCGGAGACAGGAATCGAACCTGCACTTCCAAACAGGAAACACGCCCCTGAAGCGTGCGCGTCTGCCAGTTCCGCCACTCCGGCTTACATAAAACGCTTGCATTATATCTTATTTAATGTCATGATGATTTATGAGTTTTGGATTTAGCAAACGAATTAAAAAATTATTTGGTGTTTTGGACGAGCCAATGAATGATGCTAGTTGGATGGAAGGTGCAACGTACGAAAATACAGGTAAAGACTCTGGATTTTCCAACCGAGATCTTGCAAACCAACCTGATACGAGAGCACGGTCACAGCAAGAAGTTTCTGCATTTGAAGAGCGACAACAAGCTGCGCTTGCGGCTCGAGATAGAGATCAATCAACAGTTCGTCCTACACAAAACGAGGGGAGTGGTGTATCAGCTGATAAAGGTGCATGGAGTCCTTCAGGAGGTGGAAGACGTAATAAATTCACCTAATCTTCTTTTATATATATCGTATCTGCATGTTCTCTTTTACTCGTGCTTCGAGAGATACTTCTTGACCAGGGAATTTGGATCCGTTTCCCCAAATTTTTGCTTTCAGCTTTCCTTCTGCAAACTCTGATCCGATCGAATTCATAACGTCTCTCAATGTCATACCGTCTTTCACAACCATGGGGTTATTGGTATTAGGCTCCTCCAGAGGCTTAATTAAATAAATAGTTGAAAGGCCTAACGCTTTCCAGATCGACTCTTGAAATTCAGGAAGTCCAATTCCTTTGTCAGCGCTTAAGCCAATGTATTGTGAGGCAATAGGTTCAGGAAGCTTAGTTGGCGTTCCAGTATCAATTTTATTAATGACGTACAGTGATGGAATATATACTCGATTTTTGACCAGTGCATCAATTAGTCCTTCCATTGTGATGTTTTCTTCAAGGTACACATCAGCATTCTTCACCCCCATTTGCATAACGATTTCTTTAATCGTTTCGCGATCCAAGTCTTGTCTAATATTTGTTTGAATAGTAAGTCCTCCATTTAATCGTTTCTCGATACGGATTTTTTGTGGTCTTTTGTTGACTCTAATTCCATTACGCTCAAGAGCCGCTTCTATTCGAGGAAGCGCTTCAGAACGACGTACATCGCTCATAATGATGAGCAGATCAGTATTTCGAATAACAGAGAGCACTTCTCGTCCACGTCCTTTTCCTTCCTCAGCCCCTTCAATAAGCCCGGGAACATCTAGTATTTGGATATAGGCGTTTTTATATTTCATCATTCCGGGAATAACGGAAACGGTGGTAAATGCATATGGAGCAACCTTACTCTCAGCATTCGTTAAGGCATTTAAGAGCGTTGATTTACCTGCAGATGGTGGGCCAACAAGGACAACAGTCGCATCTCCCTGTTTTTTAACCGCATAGCCTCCTCCTCCACCACTTTTCCGTGATTGAGACTCAAGCACCTTATCTTTGAGCGCAGCAATGCGTGCACGCAAGACTCCGATGTGTCGTTCTGTCCCTTTGTGATACGGCGTTTTTCTAATTTCCTCCTCGAGGAGTTTAATTTGATCTTCGTTTTGAGTTGACATACGTATGGATTATAACCTGTAATTTTACATTGTTTCCGCTCTAGATTAAAATAGGAGTGAATTTCAGGGTATAATATCCTGATTTCACGCACCCGTAGCTCAACGGATAGAGCACTTGTCTTCGGAACAAGGGGTTGCAAGTTCGATTCTTGCCGGGTGCACACACATTCGTTACTTCATTTAATTAAACCAACTCTTGACATCACTCCTTTACGTTGGTGTATTGTGTATCTGGTTTAGTGAAATACATAATTGTCTCAGGTGGAGTGGTGAGCGGTCTTGGCAAAGGCATCACCTCAGCTTCCCTTGCTTTTCTTCTTAAGTCGCGAGGATTTGTCGTTACCTTAGTTAAATGCGACATGTACTTAAATATCGACGCGGGAACTATCCGCCCTCAAGAACACGGCGAGGTATTTGTCACTCACGATGGTATTGAGACAGATGAGGACTTGGGACATTATGAACGCTTCATTCACGAGAACTTGCGACGACAAAACTACATAACCACCGGACAAATTTACCAAGAAGTAATTAGGCGAGAGCGAGCCTTTGAATATGAAGGGGAAGACGTGGAAGCAATCCCTCATATCACTGACGAAATAGTACGCCGTATTCGATTAGCCGGAACAACACACAAAGCGGATATCGTAATTGTTGAGTTGGGTGGAACTGTGGGTGAATATCAAAATGGGATTTTTTATGAGGCCACTCGCATTTTACGACTCAAACACCCAAAGGATTTAATTCATGTACATGTGACGTATCTCCCATACCTTGAACACCTGGGAGAACTGAAAAGCAAACCTGCCCAGACGAGTGTGAAAATTTTAAATGGATTGGGTATTCAACCTGAAATTATTATTGCACGAAGTGAGAAAAAGATAGACAAAAAGCGCCTTGAGCGATTGGCTCTTTTTTGTAACATTCGCCCAGAGCACATCTTCATGAACCCAAATGTTGACACGATTTATAAGGTGCCATTAATTTTCCATGCACAAAACCATCACTTAGCCTCCTCCTGTTTACAGCTGCTTTCACTAAAAAACGGTAAACACAAAAACATGAAGGCATGGAAAGAACTTGCTGTCCGCGCTACAAAAGTGTGGTCAAAGACCGTTCGTATCGCGATGGTTGGGAAATACTTTGTGACTGGTGAATATGAACTCCTTGATTCGTATGTGTCGGTTATAGAAGCGGTAAAGCATGCCGCATGGAAGACAGGGGTCAATGTAGAGTTTTCATGGATCGATAGTGAACGCATTGAAAAAGAAGGAACAAAAGTGCTCAAGGGTCATGATGGAATTGTCGTGCCACAAGGATGGGGTAGTCGCGGAACAGAAGGAAAGATTCAAGCAATTACCTATGCACGTGAGAAAAAAGTTCCGTACTTAGGACTCTGTTTTGGGATGCAAATGGCAACCATTGAATATGCACGAAACGTTCTTCATTTACAGAAGGCAAATACAACGGAAGCTGATCCCAATACTCCTCACCCGGTAATCCATGTAATGCCTCACCAAAAAGAATATCTAGAGAAAAAACAGTATGGAGGAACTATTCGATTAGGAGCGTGGCCCTGTATTGTAAAGCCCGGGTCAACGCTTGAAAAAGCATACCTTGAACATGGGAAGGTAAAAAATGCACCATGGCATCAACCAAATCCAGTAAGCGATTCCTCTATTCAGAAAAAGCAATCCGTGGTGTATGAAAGGCATCGCCATCGTTATGAGTTTAATAATGAGTACAAAGAGCAATTTGAAAAGTCTGGTTTTATATTTTCTGGAACTTCTCCCGATGGACAGCTGGTTGAGGCAATTGAACTTAAAAAGCACCCGTTCTTTGTGGGTACACAGTTTCACCCCGAGTATATTTCACGACCGCTCACCCCTCACCCACTCTTTGTGAGTTTCCTAAAAGCACTTCTTAAGTAAAAAAGGGGGTATACGAATATACCCCCCGCGTCAGCAATTAGTGAGCGCTAACAATGAAAACCCAATTCTGAGAACGATTTCCCATTGGTAAACCTCGCATTCTCTAGCCACCATGAACGATAGTTAACCGGTTCACTGGTTGGAGCAGGAGGGTCAGGTGACTTATATACCTCGACGTCATATTCGACATATCGGTCAGTCACGACAATTTCCCCTTCCATGTGAGCCATGCCCCATCGTTCGGCAGTTCTAAAACCAACTTCCACTAATTCCTCTTTGTAACAGATCGCTGCAAACATGTGTTCGCGTTTAATACAATCGGCTACAACAAAGGGGCCTTCCCAGTCTCCTCCGCTTCTTTTAATCCAAACCGTCTGCCCGACATCAGCGCAACTTAAGAGCGCTACTCCATCGAGAAACGGTGTTAAATCAATTCCATTTCGTTCCGCTGTCGCTTCCATGAGAAATGGGTTATAGCGAATGGCCCTCCCTATCGAGTGGGTAGGAGCAACTCGCTCCCAAGTTGAGTACGTGATCAACGCTGGTATGTAATATCCATACCGATCGCAATATCCTTTCTCCAATTGTTCAATTGCATCATACTCAGTACGAGCAACAGGACAATCGTGTATTTGAACGAAATTGGGATGTGAGAGTGAGACCGCGGTGAGGATTACTACAACAAGCTGTGTCAATTGTTTCTCCTAATCTAATTGGACAATCGTATTGTACGAGAGAACGCAGTGAGAAAACAACCCGTTACTTTTGAAGATATGCTTTTCGCTCCTTTTCAGGAAATAGTTCAATTGAGTAGCGAAGCGCTGTGCGGGGCATATTTCCTGCATGTTTATTTAAGAATTTCTTTAATTTCTCTGCATCAACTTTCCCGGCTTCACGGAGCATCCATCCCACTGCTTTATGAATCAAATCATGCTGATCATGCATGAGCATTTCTGCAATCTGGTAAGGGACCTTTAATTCTTTCTCCTTAATAAAGGCAAGCGTCGCTACCATTGCAATTCGCTTCTGCCAAATATCCTTTGAATTTGCGTACTTCAAGAGAATGGCCGTTCCATTTACTAACGCATATGCTCCTACAATTTTGGTTGCAGAGGCATCTACTAAATCCCAGTTATTTATGTAATGAGTATGTGCAATATAGAAGTCAAAGATTTCTTCTCGTTGGGTAAGCGTTCCTTTTTCGTATTGGTGCACGAGAATAAAGAGTGCAACGAGTCGCACTTCGTGCCAGCCTGAAATCATGAGGGTGTGAACGTCAGTTAAAGGAAGATTTGCGTATTTTTTAGCAACTTTTCGCACATGAGGGACAGTAACTCCGAGAAACTTATCTCCTTCCGCATATTCTCCTGCCCCGGTTTTGAAAAATGTTGGGTAGAAGTCACGCTTCTTTTCGTCTACGTATTTACTCAATTCGGTGATTACCGTTTGCTCCACATTGCTATTATATACTAATTAGATTTATGAAGTTCGGACAACATTCGACATTCGCCTTCGTTGATGTAGAAACGACAGGCGCCAGCGCACCTCATGACCGCGTAATTGAGGTGGGGATCATTCGTGTTGAGAACGGTCAAATTGTGGGACAAATGAACACATTACTCGACCCGGGGGTGCATATTCCGGCCGATATAACGACTATAACGGGCATTACCTCACAAGATATTGAAACCGCGCCCTATTTTAGTGATGTATCAGATGAGATCACTGAGTTACTAAAGGACGCAGTATTTGTAGCACATAATGCTCGATTTGATTATGCTTTTATGAAACATGAATTTAGACGACTTGGTCTCCCGTTTTCAGCGAAAACCCTCTGTACAGTCAAACTTTCTCGCGCGCTCTATCCAGAACGTGCTCGACACAACTTAGATTCAGTGATCCAATTTTTAAATATATCGGTTGAAAATAGACACCGTGCATACGATGACGCAAAAGTACTGCATGATTTTTTAGTTCACATCGAAAAAACTCGTCCGCATGAAGAGGTCGACCCTATCATCACAAACTTTCTCAAAGCTCCCTCACTTCCAACCCAAATTGATAAAACGCATATCGAGGCTTTGCATGATGGACCAGGGGTGTATCTCATGTATGGAGATCAAGATACGCTTTTGTATATTGGGAAAAGTGTTGACGTAAAGGCACGGGTGCTTTCTCATTTTTACAATGACTTTGAAAGCGCAAAAGACATCAAGCTTTCTCGCGAAGTTCGTCGTGTTGAAGCAATTAAAACGGCAGGTGACGTAGGAGCATCACTACTTGAATCAACTCTTATTAAAACGAGGCTCCCTATTTACAACACCTTTTTACGACAAAACCGAAGTTCGTTTGTACTCGTACAGTCAGAAACACCAGATGGCTACTACACAGTAAAGACGATGGACCCCAAAGAAATTGATCACAGTGATCATCACAAGATTCTTGCGGTTTTCAGAAGCAAGAAAAACATAGATGAATGGCTCTCACTTCTGTCAAAGGAACATATGCTTTGCAAAAAGCTTTTAGGGATCGAGAAAGGAAAGGGTCGGTGTTTCGGCACACAGATCGGCACTTGCAATGGTGCATGCGAAAAAGAAGAACCACCGTTTAAATATAATGTACGATTTGTACAAGCATTTTCTGGAAAACGAGTTCCGCAGTGGCCATTTCCGGGTTCAATTGGGGTAAAAGAATCGTTTGATGGGGTTGAAGAAGTACACGTAGTCTACAACTGGTGTTATTTAGGTACTATGAGAAACGAGCATGACCGAATTGAAGATATGATTCACACAATACAATTTGATTGGGATGCATACAAAATATTGTATCGGTTTGTGCAAAAGCATGTGAAATCACATACGATTATTCACCTACCGGCTCCAAGCGCTCATTCATCTCCCACAGTGCAACAATAAATAATGACTCGCTCCATCCCAGTGGCGTATTATCGTTATACTCCGGAGAATGACTAAAGTATAACTCTGGTATTCCCTCTCTCGTATCAATTGCAATTTCATCTTTTAATATTTCTTTCGCCTTCTCTATATCACCCAATTTCTCATAAATAATTGCAAGCCAACTTAACCCAAATGTCCACTCTGCTTCCTCACTTACTCCATCAATATTTTTATTGTAATACCGGTCCCCCTTATAGCGAATAATCCCACGTTCACGGAGCAAATGATATGACACATTTGATAAAATCTGCGCACGTTCTTGCTCTGTCACGACATTATATGGCCAGATAAGTGAAAGGAGTGATAGATCAACAAATTTTCGTTCCGATTCGCGCGGGAGCAAACTGCGGAGTGTTTCTTTCCCTTTTTCAATGAGTTCCGGAGGGACAATTACTGACGGAATTTTAGAAACTGCAATAAGCCCGGCAACACACGCCCCTACTGAAGAGCTGTGCACTTCCTCATCCTCTTCCCACATACCACTGTCGCGATCATGCCAATACTCAATTGATGCTAAATATTTGACCAGTTTGTTTACAATTCGAATGTGAGCTTCGTCAGTTAAGATCGACCGCTTGTGATGCGTCTCAAGCTCTCCCAATCGAAACAGTATGCACCCAATTGCATCATTTTGTTTGTTTCCCCACTCTTCCCAAAACTCATCAAATGTCTCGGGGTGAAAACGTGCATGGATGTACTGGTAGGAAGCATTCGGCTTTTGCGCAATTGCGGCATCAATTTTGTCTTCGTGTTTTAGAAATATTTTTAATATCGCTCGATATGTTTTTTCAACCGTATTCCAATCTCCTAACACTTCAAATGCGAGCGTTTCATAAAAATTATCACGCAACCAACTTTTGTCGTACCCCGTATTTCCTTCCTTCTTTGAAGCAGAGAAGAGTCCACTAGCATACTCGAGCTTTTGCAAAATCTTGACGTGCTTTTCGATTAATTCAGTGTAGCTGAGACGAGCCATATTTTATGGTACAACAACTGGTGCAACTTGAATACAATTATCTCTTTTTCTCGCTCCTATGAAGAAAAATCCACACAACGCCTATTACTCCCAGAATACCAATACCCCACGCCCAATGGTCACGAACCACTGCTGGATTGGGTTGTACCTCCATATTCTCGCCAGCCGCATTCTGAATTTCCACATAGGTATCGCTTATAAACCCATTTTCATCAATCACTCGAAGAATTGGAAAGACCATCTTTTGGTTACCTGTATATGTATGCTCAAATCGCGATTCACGACTCTCACTACCATCACCCGCATCCCACCAATACCAAACAATTTTTTCCTCACCACTTTCTGAAGCACTACTATCAAAGAGCAGTTGACTAGACAACGCAAATGAAAGCGGATCGCTTAGTGGATCAGCACTCTTTTTCCCGTTTACCGTGATAACAGCTTTCGGCAAGCGATAGCCTGTTGTGGGAAGTACATGCAACAGGGCTGACTCGATCAGAACGGGTGAATCATTCTCATACTTCGCATAAATT
The DNA here is from genome assembly GCA_002430735.1 of Candidatus Woesebacteria bacterium UBA5941. Taxonomy (GTDB): domain Bacteria; phylum Patescibacteriota; class Microgenomatia; order UBA8517; family UBA8517; genus UBA5941. The sequence continues at coordinate 14,163 of DJCV01000006.1, forward strand.
GAAACAATATACGAACCTGGTTTTTTATAGGTGTATCGTGTTGTAACCCCAACAGACTCGCCTCCATCTCCAAACTGCCACTGAAAGGTCGTTTTGGCTTTTATGTTAGATGCAACATCAAGCTCTGCTAGATTAATTGCAAATGAAATAGGAGTATTTACTAAATAGGTGTCTGGGGCCATATCCTGAGGCAGAGGAAAATGCGAAAGAGTGGTTGCAAGTACTGGATATCCAACGGTCACCTTTCCATTAATTTCAAAAAACGATGGGTGTCCGGTGTTATGCGCCAATACAGTTGTCCGTGGTGCACACAAAGCGAGTAAAGCGAAAAGACTAACGAGATACTTTGGTTTGAATGGAAAAATCACTTTGCGCGAGAAGAATGTGCCTTTCGTACTGCAACAATTGAAAGGGCGAGTGCCACAAGACTAAAAATAAGCGCTGTGTTCTCTTGTCTCTCTTTTGCCTGGGGGATTGGTGCTGTTGTATTTTCAGGAGTGGTGTCAGTTACAACTGCAGTTTTAGAAGCCGGGCCTTGGTTTTGTCCTTCTGTTGAGTCGTTTGATTCTTTGTCCCATGAAACAACCGTTCCATCTTGGTATGTTTGATACGCTTTCCAAGAAATCGTTGTTTGGTTAGACGGGACTTTTGCACTAAATACGAATTCGTCCCTCTGCCCAACAGGGACAGAACCACCGGTCCATGAAATTTCAGTCACGCGTACACTTTCGCCTGCTCCTGATTTCACCACGTTAATTTTCCATCCTGGTTTCACATTTGGAGTTACATATAAAAGCCCCTCAGGAATAACAAGTCTCAGTCCAGTTGTTGCAGTGTCCTTTTCATTTGGGACACCTACAGTAAACGTTTGAAATGCTGCAACTGAAACCTGTGATGGCTTTACAACAACATGAGCAAAGACAGAATGAGGATTGGCAAAAAGAATACCGAATGCGAGTAGGAGAATAAAAACAGATTTCTTCATTTTTTAACAAAAAACCAGAACGAAATTATGATACCAAAAAGAATACCTGTAAACAATAATGGTTGAGTATTATCTGATGGCTCCTGAAAAGCATTCTGCGTTCTTCCTTCGACTCTTAAATCGTACTTCATATCAAATGACGTATCGCTCACCGTATCCGTTCCGTGTATTCGCAGTTCGTACACCCCGGGTGTTTGAAACGTATAATTTGTCATAAATTCGCTTGACTCTTTTTCATGCGCCATCATTTCAAAGGAAGCAAGGAGTACTTCACTTTTTCTAATTTCCAACGTACATGCACAGTTTGCAATTTTAAATGCGCCATCTTTGTTTCGCATATCAACATGGATTGGAGCATCCGATCCTGGGGGAGGATTATCATCGGGTGTTATATGGATAAGCCCAGCAACTTCCCCATCTGAAATTAAAAAATGTGCGCTAACCGGAGTGGCTGACAAGAAGAATAAAAGACTGATAAAAAATATTCGTATTTTCATACAGTTATTTCACGACCACTGTGAAGTTGGTGACAATAAGTTTTCCATTTGGATTAAATTGTGCAAATAACCGGTATGTACCACGCCGAATTGGATCATGAATACTCATAGGTAAAAATTCCACCGTTGGTCCGCTCATATCTCCTGGTTTTGGAACAACTGCGTTGGTTGGATGCACATGTAAATACTCGTAGGTGTCAGTATTTATCATGACCAGGTGCCCGAAGGAATCAAGATACGGTTTTAATGTTGTAATTGGTGTATTTTTCGTTGCATCGCTCAGTGTAAAAGTGAACGTTTGCTCTCCTTGTTCCATTTTTTGTGCAACAAGCTCAGGTGTTGACAGTTCAACAGTCACTGCGCCAAATGTCTTTTTCTTGGATTGATCGGCTGTATTTGCATTCGCTTCTTTTGTATTTCCAACGTCAAGCGTAAAGGCAAACTGCTGTTCTATAGATCCGAATGGCTGGAAATTTAAGTACAAATGATATCGCCCTGCATGAGGAAACTTCGTCGCGATGGTAAAAGTATTTTCTGTTTGTTCTGGGTGAATGTGTGTGAAGTACTCTAGTTCCTCATCTACTATCACTAAGTGCATCAGCTTTGTGTATACGCGCTGATACATCACAGTTGGATTCCCATTTGATGCATCATTTACCTGAAATGACAACATCGTGTCAACGTTCGGGGTGACGTTTTTTGGATTATTAAAACCAACGGTATACCGCTTTGTACGATCCCCTGTGAGTGATGGCATTGCACTCATTAAGGTTGTCATTTTTTCAGAAGGCATAACATGCATTGCATTCTCAAGTGGCGTCGCAACAGAAGCTCTAAATCCTTGAATACTAATGCCCAAAATAACACCCAGAATAAGTAGCGTCAGTCCAACAAATGGTCGAGATTTCATCCTGTTATCTTACCATGTGCTTCTTAGGATATAACAGAAAGTTTATGCGCCTTAAATTTATATAGAGCAAGTTTTGCACTCTCTGTTGCAATAAAGTAGACAAGCACTATGGACAAAATACCAACCATTGTCTGCAGAGAAGGTGATTCAAAATTAAAGAACGCTCTCCCAAATTCAGTTTGTGGAAGCGTGATTGTCGTAACAGCAGCAAGCCCAGTTAACACAGTAATCGTCTTTGAAGGGAATTTTGACTTCCAAAATGGTCGGTGTGTGCGAATGGAATAAATAAGTACAAGCTCTGTTAAGATGCTTGCGATAAACCAATTGGTTTGTAGTATTTTTTCTCCACTTCTAAAAAAGAGTCCGAATACAAAGAAATCAAAAAAAGTACTCACCGCTCCTAACACGAGTGACGTGGTTGCCACGTCCTTAATATTGTAGTTGCGCGGCGAATGCAATTCTTCAGGATCTACACTGTCTGTTGCAATACTAATCATCGGGAAATCTGAAAGCAGATTAACGAGCAAGATTTGAATGGGAAGGAGTGGTAAAAACGGGATGAGAAGCGAGGAAACTGCAACCGCATAGAAATTCCCAAAATTACTGGTTAGTGTTGCGCGAATATACTTAATGGTGTTTGTAAATACCCGCCTCCCTTCTCCAATACCTTCAATAATTGTGAGCAAACTCTTATTTAATAAAATAATATCTGCAGCATCTCGAGAAATGTCAGATGCTGATTCAACAACGATACCAACGTTTGCAATCTTAAGCGCTGGCGCATCATTTATCCCTTCCCCTAAGAAACCAACTTCATAATATTTCTGAAGCCGCTTAATAATGTCGTACTTCACTTCAGGGGTTGACCGAGGGAACACATGATAGTTCATAACTGCATTATCTTTTTCAGCTTCAGTAAGTGCGCGGTATGTATCCCCTGGCATCACCTGTTCCATTGATTCAATAAGACCAATCGCGACACCGACTGCTCCTGCAACTTCAGCTCGATCACCTGTGACCATTTTAATCTGAACACCCAGATGCTTAGCTTTTTTCATGGCCTCAAGGGTTGTTGGTTTCAGAGGATCATCAAACGAGACGAATCCAGAAAGGGTGAAGTCTTTTTCCATATCAATAATCTCACCAATAGGTTTCTTTGTGATCTTCTTAAAAGCCACAGCCAGGACTCGATGCCCATCATACCCTTCATTCTCAACCCACTTTGAAATTTCATCTCCATGTGACAGTTTGCCTGTTAATGGGAGGACTGTTTCAGGCGCGCCACGCGTAATAAGTAAGTATTCCTTTCCGCGTTTCAGTAATTGAGTGCTTCTTTTTCGAATAGGATCAAACGGCACTTTTGCGATGACTTCAAATCCCCCAGTGTCACCGTTATTATTTGCGAGAATTGCTTTATCAAACGCGTCAATATGCAGAGTCTCACGAGCTAAAAAGTCGCAAGACAGAGACGCATAGTAATGAATGTCACTTCCCTTGTACGTTAATGACTTCACCTGCGTTAAATTATTCTCTGTAATCGTTCCCGTTTTATCTGTACAGAGTATGGAAATGCTTCCCAAGTCTTCAATTGCAGAGAGCCGCTTCACTACAACTTTTTTATTTGCTAACTTAACCGCACCTTGAGAAAGTGAGAATGTCGTAACCACAGGGAGTGCTTCAGGAATCACTGAAACTGCAAGCGCAACTGAGAAAAGCAGTAGCTCGGGCACATCAATACTTGTTCCTTTAACCGCAATATTCGCAAGGACCATCATGACTAATGTAAGTGCGATTGTTTTTAGGATAAATCCACTGAACCGGGCTAATCCTTTTTCAAATGAACTAACGCGAACAGAATCAGTTGCAAGTTTCACGATTTTACTGATCATTTTGTTATTAGCAGTTGCAAAGACAACTCCTTGTGCGTTTCCAGTAACTACCGTTGTTCCTGAGAAAACAATATTTCGCGCTTCATAAATTTCTTGTGGTTGATGCGCTAACACTGCTTCGGTTTTAGATTGTGATTCACTCTCCCCTGTTAATATTGATTCATCGACTGAAAAGTCTTCAGTCTCGAGAAGTCTGACATCAGCCTGCACAATGTCTCCTGGTGATAACTCAATAATATCTCCAGGAACGAGTTCTGAACTTTTTATCGTTTGGTGCTTTCCTTCACGAAAAACGTGGACTGTCGCTTCGATATACTTTGAAAGAAGTTGCGCAGCTGACTCTGATTTAAATTCCTGGTAAAAGCCAAGCGCTGCATTCACTGAAATAAACAGTAGAACAAACAGCGCATCGCGAACTTCACCGAGTACCAACGAAATCATCGCGGCACCAAATAGCAGATATATAAAGGGTGAGGTGAATTGTCTGAGTAGTATTTTTATTCCGGAGACTTTCTGCGTCTTAATGGTATTCGCGCCATAGTGCCTCAGTCGAGCGTTCACATCATCCTCTGAAAGACCACTTTTCGAGGTGGACAGTTTAGCGTATACTGCACCTTCATCGAGTACGGAAAGTTCACTAAACACGGACATATTTTATTGTAGCAACTTAACGAGGTATAATACACAAAGCGCCGATGTGGTGGAATGGTAGACACGCACGCCTTAAGAGCGTGTGGGAGCAATCCCGTGTGGGTTCGAGTCCCACCTTCGGCACAAAACATATATAATAGTAGACATTTCGGGGTGTGGCTCAGTTGGTAGAGCGTCCGCTTTGGGAGCGGAAGGTCCCCAGTTCGAATCTGGGCTCCCCGACCAATAGTTTTTAGTTCGTAAGCAGAAGCATTCTCCATCCCCTACTTTGCATCTATTTGTAGAGCTTTAGTAAGTGCTACACTTTTGTAATGCCAAATTCTGAGTGTCAAAAGGGATTTTCTCCACTCATTGTTATTGTTCTTGTATTAATACTTGGCGCCGGTGGTTTTTTTGCCCTTCGAATGGCTAGTTCAGTCGATACCACTCCTACTGAAAAGCGTTCATTTGATACGGATGAATATGGACTCACTAGACCTGACAGCACAAACACTTCATATGCTCCTACTGACTATAAAACCCTTAACTGTGACCAAATGAGGGCATCGTTTAGTGTTCCTGCTAATTTTGTCTCCTATGAAGAACAGAATAGCCGTGGAGAGCAAGTTTGTATCTTCAGTAACGATATCCGAGAAGGGCAGGCATCAAAAAACAATATTTCAATCCTTGTCTTTGCGACACAAAATGCCACCAGTAAACTCGGAATTAGTAGCCGTGAAGCAGCATTAAACGACACAAAAAAGTATGGTGGAATGACAGACCTTCCTGAAACTGTATTTAAAGATGGCGCATTTTCAACCTTTCATGTAATTGTGACAGATGCTCACGACGGCACAACAACTCAATATATCGATAGCATTTCAAACGATGATACAGATACGTTTTACACCATCATACTTACTATTCCAAAGACGAAGCAGGGAACAATCGACGCCTCTTATGTAATGGATAACTATCTGTTAGGCGAACTTCATTAAAGCATTTAGTGTGAATAGGCCTTACAGAACTTCTGTTTTTAGACGCGCTGAACTACGCCTTTCTTATTCTCACTATTTGGATCCTTACGAAGTGGCTTCACTACATTTTGTAAAAATTGCCGCGCATATGATAAAATTACCCTCGTAAATGCTCGCGGGTATAGTTTAATGGTAGAACGAGAGATTTCCAATCTTTCAGCGAGGGTTCGATTCCCTCTACCCGCTCCATATGAGAATGTTTTCGCTGTGGTTAAAAATCTCCCCTTAAAATCAATTTTCCCTCGAGTTCGAGCCCAATTTTTCAACAAAATTCTTTTAGCCTGGAAGTTTTTGATACTGGTGATGAGAGTCGGACCTAATGCCCTATGAAATGAATCGATAGATCGTATCAGATTCTGATAATACCTGTTAAAATAGATTTAAATTCTGCCCCGAATATATGAAGAAGATATTGGGTAGAGTCGAGATTAAATCAAACTGGGATGAGAAAGTTAGTTGGTACAAAAGTCCTCCAACTACTGTTTCACCGTTAGAACTCGAAGCTTTCAGTCACGTAAGAAACTTTTTAATACGAAATGATTCTGGTTCGTTGATTGTTAGTGGTGATCGTGGAGCTGGTAAAACTACTACCCTTATCAATGCCATTAGATCATGTGTAAAAGACGGAGCCATATTTCCAGTCTACCTTAATACTGTTCACTTAGAGGCTTATGAGGATGGTAGCGTAGAAGATTCTTTCAAAATGTTACGAATCCTTCGCTTACTAATTAGGTCTCTCGCTAAGGAAGTTGAAAAAAAGAGCATAATCCCTTCAGAACTGAGACAATTAATTCATGACTGTGAAGCTACTAAACTTCAATCTTCTAATTCCTCAGGATCCAATGCTAAAGTTTCTTTCAAATCAAAATTAAAAACGACTTTGAGTATCGTTACCCAACCGTTCCAATGGCTCGGTATTGGAGGTAAATTAGAGTCAGGTATCGACACAGAGGCTTCATTTGTAGAAGTGAATAGTACAATGTGGGAAAAGACAGGCCTTACGATTGAAGATGTAGTCGATCGTTTCTCTTACGTAATTAAGATTTTGGAAAAAAGAGGTATTTTTACCTCAGAAATCACAAAATCCAGAACACTTACCTTAAAACTACTTCACAGGGAAATAAAATTGGTATGGTTTATTCCTCAGAAGATTAAGCAAAACAGAAAGTTAGTTTTTATTTTAGATGAACTAGATGTTTATGATGGAGATAGTAACACTCC
>DJCV01000013.1 GCA_002430735.1 Candidatus Woesebacteria bacterium UBA5941
AACATTACACACTGAGGTAATTAATGAAGGTTGATTATCTTAGTGTTATCAAATAAATAACACTTATGAATATACCTATTGCAAAAATAAAAGCTATTTTACTCTACTTTACGAACAATACAGATGTAACGTATTTGGGTAAGGTTAAGTTAATGAAATTAATATATTTCTTAGACTTTATGCACGTTAAAGAGTATGGTTCTCCAGTTACTTTCGACACTTATATTAATCTAGAACATGGACCAATCCCATCATTTATAAAAAACTTAGTAGATAGTGCCGCTGACGACATAGACAGCTCGAATCTTGCAGACACTATTGTATTTGAGCGCCCAGCTGGAACAAGAATGTTTAGATTTTTACCAAAAAGAGAGTTTACAGAGACAGATAAAGATTATTTTTCACAATCAGAATTAGATATTCTTGAAAAAGTTTGTGCACGATTTGGAAATAAAAATACTCAGTTTTTAGAGGATGCCTCTCATAGGGAAGCTCCTTGGAGTAAAACGAATTTCTTGGAGGAAATACCATACACACTTGCAACCGAAGATCCAGACTGTCAATCCACGAAGGAAGAAATAGAGCTAGGGCTCAGCATCGTTTCGTGATAAAATAGGCCCATGCTAGATTCGCTGCTTTTTGGAGATATCTTCAGATACCAAGGAAATGACTACGTTTATCTCGCTGAAACAGAGGACGTTAGGTACGCCGCAAAAATCCTTGATGTTGACCAAAGTGCTAAATTAGACCGGGCAGCGAACGGTCCGCGAAAAACAACCTCTCTTGTGTATTCTTATGTCAAGCTTAGTACAAAAGAGTTTGAGAATAGATGTGCACATACTGGGCTCACCGGAAAAGAAGCATTTACAAGACTAGTCGATAAGCTGAATGTAGAACTGGACGAGGTTGATAAGAAAGCTATCTACAAAGAGATTGTAGAGGGTCCTGTACCAACGGGCCTTAAGAAGCTTTTGGCTGACGTTGAGATATGAAGCTTTCACCCGAGGCTAAAAAATTTCTCGGTAAGAATGTTGGAGATCGTGTTTTAAGGCAAATCATTAAAAAAGGCGGCAGGACTAACGCAGTATCAGACTTTAATGAGATTCTTAAAAGAGCCTCTAAACCTTCACCATCGCAACGGAAGGCACGCGTGCAAGGATAAGGTCAAACATGCTTCGTTTTGAGAGTCGATTGTTGTAACGAAATGCATACTCATCCGCGTACGCTTGTAAGTACTTTTTAGAAACAACCCTGTAAACGCCAGTTACACCTCGCTTCAAGTTCCCCCACATACATTCAATGTTTTGCGTATGAATATCACCGCGAACAAAGGTGTTTTTATGGTTAACGTAATCATGTTTGTATCCATGAAGCGGTAGATGAATGTAACCACCCCACTCATCAGTGATAACTCGTGCGTCATTACTCACATTTTCCTTAATCTGTTCAAGGAGGGTCCATTTTCCAGTACCTTTAACATGACGAAGGTAAGCTTTTCCGTTTCTTTGAAGCATACCCATTACTACTTCTTTATGTTCTCCTTCAACTCCTTGTGCCCACTTTCTTTTTCTATTCTTCGCCTTACCTCCAATGAAAGTTTCGTCAATTTCAACTGTTCCTGTTAGTGGAGTTCCGCCGTCATTCATAAGCATTCGGATTTGTTTGAACATTCTCCAAGCGGTTTTGTAGGTTACGCCAAGTTCACGTTCCAATTGCTTTGCAGAGATACCTGCGCGTGTCTGAGCCATCAAGTAAATAGCGTAGTACCACAATCTAAGCGGTGTAGTGGTCTTATCGAGAATAGTACCAGCGAGAGGGTAAATGTGATTGCCGCAATTTGCACAGGCGTAAGCAGTTCGACCTGTTACTTTATAGTGGTTAGTAACCAGTTGGCATTTGGAGCAAAATACCCCGTCAGGATAACGGAGCTTCTTCAATTCTTCGAGGCAAGCCTCATCATTCGGGAAACGCTTTAGAAACTGAGAAATAGTAAACTTTTCATTCATAAACCTATTATCTCAGCTTATTTACTTGTTGTCAAGGGATAAGTGTCATTTCTGATATGTTCAAGACCTGCGATTTGAAGTATGTTTTTTACTGATTAGAACTTTCTGTTGTTGGTGTCGCTGGAGGAGTAGCATCCTGAGGGAGCTCGATTTGAGCATCAGGATTTTCCTCAATTGGTGTTGGAGGAGTCAATGTCTCTGTTTGTTGAGCTGTTTGCTCTTTCTTTGGCGCTTTGCTTTGAACATTTTCAATCTCTTTCTTCACAACATCATAGTCTTTGGTACCTTGTTGTACCAAGGTGAGAATTCCAGATAATTCGGCAAGTGCTTTGTCATATTGACCGTTGTCGCGGTATGCAATTGCTAAGTTATAGTGAGCGTTTGGAAGGTCAGGCTTTGTTGCAACTGCGAGCTTAAAGACATCAATTGCTTCCTCGTATCGCTTTAATCCGTAGTAAATACCACCGAGTCCAAGTCGAGTATTTGGGTTTGTTGGATCTAGCGCGACTGCTTGTGCGTATGTTTGCACTGCGTATTGGTCGGCACCTTTGGCAAGAGGAATAACTGCTTTATATGTGCTTGCTAAGTTTTCCCAATTCGTTGCACGTTCTTTATTTAAGAGAACAGCTGCACGACCTTCTCGAATCGACTGCTGAATAAGCTGTGAAATAGTATTCTTTTCAGTATCGGTTAAATCCTTCTTTTGAGAAATTGCATTCGCAAGCGCTAAGTTTAATTGTGCGTAGGTTAAGTGGAAACGGTCATTAAACGGAGAAATGTTAATAGCCTTCTTTAAGGTTTCATAACCAGTCTTTCCATCCTGTGCACCAACGGCAACTAATGCTTTTTGGTACACAACTTCACCTCTAAATGCTTGTAGGGTCAGGAATGAGACAAATACTGCGAGTGCTAAAACCGGGAACGCCACAATTACAGCTGCTACTTTACCTTCGGTCGTAGCTTCACTTGATTCATGTGCCGGGGTGAACATATGAACAACGTGTGTTCGGCCAGACAATGCAAGAAGCGCAAAGAAGAAGAATAGTACGACCGCAGTACCGGGGAAAATGGCGAGAATAACCACCATTGCAGTTGCTGGAATAATTGACATGACATTGTTATCTTTTGCCGCTGATCTAAAGCGACGATAGAAAGCGAGGAGTAATACAACAAGAGCCGCGAGTCCGAACAATCCAGTTTCAGTAATGGCTGTTAAATAATAGTTATTTGCATTTCCAAATCGAACACCCCACAGAGAACTTGCATTATTTGAGAGTGGAATGAAGCGTGAATACGCGCTCAAGTAGTTTCCAGGACCTGAACCCATAAACGGACTGTTTTTTAAGCTTTCAGTGGCAACAACCCAAGAAGTGGTAAGACTTGGCAGCTGAAGCTGATTCCAGTTTTTCACAGCAGCAATAGTAGAAGTGACCAAAGCGAGCGCAAAAAGACCTAATGTAACACCTGAAACTGCTTTTACCGTTATATTCTCTGATTTCATTAAGCCTTCAAATGCCCATGGAATAAGTGCCACTAAGAGAAGTGCGACAACTAACACACTTCCTGCTGGATTAAAGACGTCTGTTCTCGCATATGCTGGGAGTGAATCCATTCCTTTTAACACTCCGCTTGCGACGAGCATTGAAATAACTGAGATGAGCGCGCCTCCTGCAATCAATGATAGTCGTGCAATTGATTTATTCCGCTCAGTCAATTGATGCAACACAAAGTAAAGGAGTGCTCCCCCAATAACGAATGAACTTGTTCCTGGCAACCAAAATGCTTCCATCCGATTTGGTGTTCTCATGTATCCGCTAACCAAATACGCACCAGTTAAGAGAAGAACTGGTAAATCAAGAGAGGAGGTGTTGAACACCAATCCTTTTGTTTTAGAGGTAAGATTCCGAACTGCTTTTAATGTAAAGATAGTAACAAGACCTGCAATAAGTAAAAATAGTTTTGCTGTTACAAACGGATTTGAAAGACCTGGAAGCAAAAACACGGGAAACAATGCGAGGAGTCCAAACGTAACGGTATTTTCAATCTGCTTCAATCGATTTTGCATCATATAATTCAATATAATCTAACACAGTCAGCGTAACTTTTGTTACGGAACTCTGTCAATAGGTAATTGGTTTAGAATAATGACCCAATTAAAAGTCGCGTTTGTCTCGAGAGGTTTGGAAAGAAATACAGTGAAAAATCCACTATCTTCCTTCACATGGTAGGTAGTATCAATTTTGCTTGTAGGGGTTACAAAGACCAGTGTGGTTGGATTCATATCAGAAACATATACGCTCTTTTGTGTTTTGCCTGCTTCGATAACATGCCTTCCATAAATGAGTCCTGAATTAGTTAATCCATCAATCGGACTGTCTTCTATGGTAATTTCCCTGGCGTTTTGAGTATTCAGTCGCTCAGGGATGTCCGTTGAATTAGTGCTCAGCGAGGGCGGAATATTGACTTCATCTGTCACTTGAATAAATTGATTTTGGGTTCGTGTACTGTTTGTTGAGAGTAAAAAGCCACCTCCTAAGATGATGATAAGAAAAAGCGCCAAAATAATAACCGTCTGTGCATTGGGATAGAGTGTTCGAGGTCTTGCCTCGCGTTTATTGTTCTTCACTTTCTTCATCACATTGTTTTTAAGATACCCTTCACTCAATAGATGATTTGTAAATGTGCGGAGTGAACTTAGTTTTCTATTAATGGTTTTTGTGGGAAGAGCCCCTTGTTTCAAAAATTGCTCATATGACTCAAATGCTTCAGGGGTTAATTCATAGTCACCACTTGTTTGGTATACAAAGCGCAGAAAAACTCGGACATCTGAAACATAGTAGGTAATGGTGGATTTAGAAAGCTTCTGTCGGACAAGAAATTGAGTAAAATCTTTTTTAAGTCGTTGTGGAGTATATTTCATTGCGTATCGTACTCACTTCTTATACAATCTAAGGCATCTGGAAGCAAGAGATTGATCTATGAAACACAAATATAATCATAAAGAAATTGAGGCAAAGTGGCAGGCGCGCTGGGACAAAGACAGAATCTATACTCCTGATATTTCTGCTGCTAAAAATCCGTTTTATAACTTGTGGATGTTTCCATACCCATCTGCTGAAGGGTTGCACGCGGGTCACGCATTTGCGAGCACTGGTAGTGATGTCTTTGGACGGTTTATGCGAATGCATGGACATGATGTCTTCCAGCCAATTGGATATGACTCCTTTGGAATTCATTCTGAGAATTATGCGATTAAAGTTGGAGAGGCCCCATCCGTCATGCTTCAAAGAACAACTGTAAACTATGAGCGCCAGTTGAGGAGTTTAGGTCATGGATATGATTGGACACGGACAGTCACAACCTCTCATCCTGATTACTATGTATGGACCCAATGGTTATTTGTGCAACTCTTTAAATCTGGCTTAGCTTATAGACGGGAAGCGAGTGTCAACTGGTGTCCATCATGTAAAACAGTGCTCGCTGATGAACAAGTAATTGACGGAAAGTGTGAGAGATGCGGAACTGTCGTTGAAAAAAAGAGTTTGGCTCAATGGTTTTTTAGAATTACTGACTATGCAGATCGATTGCTTGATAATTTAGATGGTATTGAATGGACTGAAAAAGTGAAACAAGCTCAAAAGCAGTGGATTGGTCGAGCAGAAGGGTTATCGATTCATTTCGCGGTTCAAAACAGCACCCCAATTTCAGTGTGGACTCGATATTGGGAAACAATCTTTGGGGCAACGTTTTTGGTAGTTTCACCGGAGTACCTAATTGAACACTTCTCGAGTGTTGCATCTGCCGAGTCACTCAGATATGCACAGCATGCATTAGAAAAGACTGCAGACGAACGAAGGACATCAAAAGAAAAAACAGGAGAGGATACTGGGATTCGTGCAACAAACCCGGTGACACAAGAAGTAATACCTGTTTGGGTTGCGGATTACGTTATTGAAGGAGTAGGTACAGGTGCTGTAATGGGTGTCCCATCTCATGACACGCGAGACTTTGATTTTGCTAAAAAATACGGATTAGCACTCGTGCAAGTAATTTCATATCCAGATCCTGAAATAAATGAAGCAGTTAAAAGTGGAAATCGTGCAAGTGAACAACCAGGAACCTTAATGAACTCAGGTGAATTTAATGGCCTTGATTCAGCACAAGAAGGAAAAGATCAAATGAGAGCCTGGCTTATTAAACAAGGGCTTTCAGAAGTCACTACACACTATCACTTGAGGGATTGGTTAATCAGCAGGCAGAGATATTGGGGAGCGCCAATTCCTATGATTTATTGCGAAACCTGTGCGAAGAATGAAAAGGGATGGCTTACTGAAAACGAATCTTTACTTCATAAAAACCATGACGATTGGGGTGCTGCCGGCTGGTACCCTGTTTCTGAAGATGATTTACCGGTCTTATTACCAGACGTTGAAGATTATAAACCCAAAGGGGATGGCCGAGGGCCACTTGCGAGCCACAAGGACTTTTATGAAACAACCTGTCCTGCTTGTGGAGGAGCTGCCACTCGAGAAACAGATGTGTGTGACACATTCTTAGACTCATCCTGGTATTTTTTGAGATACCCTTCTACTGATTCTGTAACAAATAAGACTGAACCATTTGATGCAAAGGTAACTAAAGAATGGCTCCCTGTTAATCTCTATTTCGGAGGTGCAGAGCATTCTGTTTTACATTTAATGTATGCGCGGTTTGTAACCCAAGTTCTTTTCGACCTCAAGCATGTTCCATTCGAAGAGCCGTTTCCTCACTTTTATGCACACGGATTAATGATTAAGGATGGTGCCAAGATGAGCAAATCTCGAGGAAATGTGGTTAACCCTGATACCTATATTGATAAATTTGGAGCTGACACAATGCGATTGTACTTAATGTTCATGGGGCCAATGGATGGAAGTCCGGACTTCCGTGATACCGGCATTGAAGGGATGGAGAGATTTACCAATCGGGTATGGGATTTAATGCAGACATATGATCGGGGTGTGCATCCTGAAGACGTGACGAAAGTTATTTCTAAGATGCATCAGACTGTGAAGAAAGTAACAGAGGGCATGCATGTATTTCATTACAACACCGCGATTGCTTCTATCATGGAATACGTAAATACATTAAAAGAGGTGCGCCCAGGAGACAGTACGGATGCATGGAATGATGCACTGAAAACGTTGACCCTGTTACTTGCACCGTTTGCACCACATTTATCAGACGAAGTGTGGCATACTCTGCTTCGGAATGATCACACTGTGCATACAACTACCTGGCCACTTTTTGATGAGTCATTGATTGTGAATGATACGGTAACGATCGCGATTCAAGTGAACGGCAAGTTGAGAAGCCAAATTGTGATTCCAAGTGCAGAAGGATTAAATGAATCGTTCGTAGTCGAAAAGGCGCGTGCCGATGAAGCAACGCAGAAGTGGGTGACGCATGATCCAAAAAAGACAATCTTTGTTCCAAATAAATTAGTAAACTTCGTTATATAACAGAGGAAAGAAAGTTAAACCACCTGAAGAATCGCGCGTTTTATTTATCTCTTCGTAATGACAAATACGACGAAAATTATGCCAAATAAAGCCAGAAACGCTAATATTCCGCTCGTTAAGAATTTTGCAATTCCGGTTCTTGGTTGTGGAGTCGCGGTTGGTGCAGGCTCTCCTGTAACTGTTGGTTCTGTCGTTTGAGATGGGGCATTCGTTGCGTTACCTGTTAATGTAGTGCTTCTTCCTGATTCAGTTAAAATTGGAACTGTTCTAAGCGTCCCTTGCATAACAGTTGGTCCTTCGGGAGTTCGTGCGTTTGGACTCTTTTCCTTTGTAATAAAGAGAGAAGAGAATTCTGTTTTTGTTGAAAACTGCACTTTTCCGAGACCTAAACTTCCGAGTCGCTGTGCTGCTCCACCGTTTGTGGGGTTAGCCCATACAACGTAATAAAAAACTTCATTCCCACCAGGGTATGTAATATCTCGACATGAGAAGAGAATTTTATACGTTTGGTCTTGCATAAGAACTGTTGCAGCCCAGCATCGAGAATTGTCTCCAGTTCTGTTTGTTAAATTAACTTCACCATCAATAGCCTGAGCGTTTGAAGCGCTCATGAATAGTCCTCCTAATACAACTGCCGCAACAATAAATAATCTTTTCATATCGAAATTATACTACAATGAACGGGAAATACCACAACTATGGATATCGAGGCATATAAGCCCTTTTTAAAGCCTACTCTATTTGTGTTAACTGGAGTTATTCTTCTCGGGATTGCAGGGTTCTTTATTTATCAGTCAGGCATCTTGACGCCAGCACACATTGAAGTGGTGGATGCTGGCGCTCCACTAACTGCCACTCCTCAAGTTCTCTCAAAAACGATTACTGTTGAGGTTGCAGGGGCAGTAAAACTGCCCGGCGTATATGAGTTTGAAGGGACAGGGAGGGTACAAGATGCTTTAACAAAGGCAGGTGGTTTATCAGGAAACGCAGACGCTGATTATGTGGAGAAGGCTATTAATAGAGCTGCAAAGCTAGTTGATGGTCAGAAGATTTACATTCCAACAGTTGGGGAAGCTCCTTCTGTCACGGTTCCGGTACTCGGCAGTCAAACAAACCAAAATGGAATAATCTCCATTAATGGAGCATCACAAACTGAACTCGAGTCACTTGCGGGTGTTGGTCCTGCTACTGCGAAAAAGATCATCGCTGGTCGACCATTTAGTGATATCTCTGAACTCGTTGAAAAGAAAATAATAACTCAAAAAGTATTTGACCAAATAAAAACTCAACTTGGACTCTAACTGTGCGTGCATTTTTTGTACTACTTACTCTGTTTGTTCTGGTTCGAGTAGCATTCGCTTCTGCCACTTCATTTGAAGGAAAAACAGTTACCGTTTCTGGGGTCATCAGGACAGATCCACAAGAGTTATCTTCAGGGCAGCTTATTCGAATCGGGGATCACACAACAATTTTTCCGTTGTCCGAAAAAATCGAATATGGTGACTATTTAGTTATCACTGGTGAATATGTAAATGGCCTGATAAAAAGTCCTCGTATTATTGAAAAGCACAGAAACACCTCGTTTTTTGTCCGTACCCGGCAACAAATTATGCACTTTATTGAAAGGACTGTGCCAGACTCCGAAGGGGCATTGATTGCAGGTATCGCATTTGGCAAAAATACTGGAAACAAATCAGTACGTGAAGTGCTGCGCAATACCGGAACGAGCCACTTACTCGTGGCATCTGGAGGGAATCTTGTTATTTTAGGGACATTTCTTGAACTTATGTTGGCACGGTTTTTTAAAAGACATCAGTTCCTTCCCTTCATTGCAATAGTTTTACTGATTTATTCAGTGTTTGTTGGATTTGGGGCACCCATTGTGCGGGCGTATATTATGTGGATTGTTACCGCGAGTGCTCAGTTAGCTGGACGTTTAGTATCTCCATTACGGGCATTAGTCGTGACGATTCTATTCATGCTGCTTTTAAAACCGTTGTGGATCTATGATATTGGATTTCTTCTTTCCGCAAGCGCAACGTTGGGTATTATCGTGTTTCAAGCACCGATTGGAAGTCGCATAAAACGACTATCCGTTCTCTCATCTGCAATTTCAACAACGGTTGCCGCTCAAATTGGCACGCTTCCTATTAGTATTATTGTGTTTAAACAATTCATACCACTCTCTGTTCTCTGGAATGTTCTCGTGGGGTGGACTGTTCCATATATTCAGGTCTTTGGCCTGATTGCAGGGGTTGTAAGCTTATTAAATTCTTTCGCTGGTACATTAGTTCTTTTTGCAGCGTATCCATTTGCGTGGTACTTTATGCAGATCTTACGTCTCGCATGAAATTTACCTTATTTGCTCTGCTGTCCGTTTTACTGCTTTTTGCTTTTATTACTCAATTGCCTGATGGGAAACTCCACATTTATATGTGCGATGTCGGTCAAGGGGATGCAATACTTATTACTTATAAAACTTCTCAAGTATTGATAGATGCAGGACCTAACAATAGCGTGCAGACGTGCTTAAGTACCCATCTTCCATTTTGGGACAGGACTATTGAGGCTGTTGTTGTCACCCACGCCGATAGCGATCACGTCTTTGGATTTCCCAAAGTGTTTGAGCGTTTCACTGTTGAGCGGGTATTTATAACGCAAATAGACAGCCCAACGGAGGTGTATCAAGATGTTAAAAAAGCAATTCTCGAATCAAACGCACGGGTATATGATGCGCATCTAGGACAAGAAATGAGCATCGGTGAGGTGAAGTTTAAGGTCCTTTTCCCAACTCACAACTTTATTGAAGCATACAGCGAATCAGTGAATACAACATCACAGATCGGGACCCGGACTACAAAAAAAGATCGCAATGACTTTTCAGTTGTATTGTCAGTTACGCATGGTCAGTTCTCAGCGCTCTTTACGGGAGACACAACTGAATTTGCTGAACGAGCAATGCTTCAAGATAACCTGGTTCCTAGTGCATATTTTCTAAAGGTTCCACACCATGGATCACGCAATAATCTCTTGCAACCTTTTTTGTCTGCTGTTTCACCCGTTGTATCAGGAATTTCTGCTGGAGAAAAAAACAGGTATGGTCATCCTCATCAGGAGATACTGAACCTTCTTGAACAACAAAATAGCACTATTTTGAGGACTGATATGCATGGTGAAAGTGAGATTGCAACAGATGGCCGTAGAATATGGGTAAGTCAGTAGCTTTCTGTTACAATAATCCCATATGGTAGCCAATAACTTGAGAAGGGCGCTTCAATCTTTATCAGACGGTTCCTCCTTCACTCTTTCAATACCCAAGGACAACACCCACGGTGACTATTCAACCAATCTTGCTATGCAACTTGCAGGAGCAACAAAGCGAAACCCAAGAGAAGTAGCAGAGGAGTTGGTCGCAAGACTTAACGCGGACACTACCTTGAAAACTGAGATTGACCGAATTGAAATTGCAGGGCCAGGATTCATTAACTTCTTCCAGTCCGAAGAACAGGTAAAAGACCTCTTAAAACAGTCGATTTCTAATCAATTTACATTCAACATTGAGGACGAGAATAAGGGTAAAAAAGTGATTGTTGAGTACAGCTCACCAAATATTGCCAAGCCTTTTACAATCGGTCATTTGCGATCAACTATTATCGGTGATGCGATTGCTAACTTGCTTACGGCGACAGGCTTAACGGTGTACAGAGATAATCACCTGGGAGATTGGGGAACTCAATTTGGGAAGCAAATATATGCGATCAAGACCTGGGGTAATGTTCAAGAGATTGAAATAAGTGCCAATCCGGTTAAAGAACTCGTATCTTTGTATGTAAAATTTCACGAAGAAGCTGAGAAAGATCCGACACTTGAAGAGCGGGCACGCGAATGGTTTAAAAAACTTGAAGATGGCGACAGTGAAGCGCGCGAATTATGGAAAAAATGCATCGACTGGTCATGGGTGGAATTTTCAAAGATTTATTCTGACTTAAATGTTGTATTTACTGAAAACAATGGAAGAGGATACGGTGAGAGCTTTTTTGAAGATAAAATGCAGGTAGTCGTAGATGAGTTAAAAGAAAATGGATTTCTCAAAAATGGCGAAGAAGGGGCAATGATCGTCGAATTTGAGGATAATAAATATCCTCCTCTTATGATCCTAAAGAAAGACGGTGCAACACTTTATTCAACGCGTGACCTTGCAGCAGATAAGTGGAGACTAGCTCAGTATGGTCGTGACACGCGTATTGTTAATGAAGTTGGTTCAGAGCAGTCATTATACTTTAGTCAATTGTTTGAGCTGGAAAAAATGCTTGGGTGGGTTACTGAAGGACAACGGGTCCATTTAAAA
Organism: Candidatus Woesebacteria bacterium UBA5941; assembly: GCA_002430735.1. Classification (GTDB taxonomy): domain Bacteria; phylum Patescibacteriota; class Microgenomatia; order UBA8517; family UBA8517; genus UBA5941. The sequence continues at coordinate 11,856 of DJCV01000013.1, forward strand.
CACGGCTTATTCCGCTTCGCAGATAAGAAAATGTCTACCCGCAAAGGGAATGTAATTTGGCTCGAGGACGTGTTGTCACAGGCTCACGAAAAGGCAGTTGCTATCTCTAAAGGTGATACAGCTCAAGATCCAGAGTCGATTAAAAAAATTGCAGTTGGAGCGTTGAAATGGAACGAGCTTATGAGAGACCCGATTGGAGATGTTGTCTTTGATTGGGACGAAGTTTTAAACATGAAGGGTAACTCTGGTCCATATATGCAGTATACTGTCGCTCGGCTTGGCAGCTTGATTGAAACGTCTGAATACAAAGACTATCAAGCCATGGATTTTGTTGGTAGTGAGCACATTCTCGCTCGAAAGGTTACTAAATTTTCTGAATATGTGATAAATGCGGCACATCACTTCCAAACTTCTACCCTGTGTGAATATTTATTTGAATTGGCACAGGACTTTAATACACTATACGACACGACTCACTTTATTGGTCACGAACGGGAAGAAAGTCTCATTACGCTTTCGGTATCAGTACGAAATACGCTCCAACAAGGTCTTTCTCTATTGGGGATCTCAATCCCTACTAAAATGTAGTAGTATAGTGAGCAATGGAGTGCAAGAAAACAGTCTTCAATAACGGATTAACGCTGCTCGTCACTGAAATTCCTGAACTTAAATCTGCGACGGTAACCGTCTGGGTAAAAGTTGGCTCTCGGCATGAAGAAGCTGCGGTCAGTGGAATTAGTCACTTTCTTGAGCATATGGTTTTTAAAGGTGGAGAAAGATACCAGTCTGCTGAGGACATTAGTCGTGCACTGGATTCACTTGGTGCCGACTTTAATGCTGAGACCTCAAAAGAATGGACAAGTTTTTACATCAGATCAAGAGTGGAGACAATTTCTAATGCCTTTGATATTTTATCGGACATGCTAATTACACCGAAACTCTCTGAAGACGACATTAATCGTGAGCGAGGTGTGATATTAGAAGAAATGAAGATGTATGAGGATACTCCAATGTATAGAATAAGTGATTTATTTGAGCAAGTTCTCTTCTCGGGGACACCGCTTGGACTTGACATCATAGGCTCAAAAAAGACGATAAATGATATGAAACGAGCTGACTTTATTGCGTTCAAAGAACATCACTATGATCCTTCTAAAATTCTGATCACAGTTGCCGGTGGTATTACCGAAGAGGGTATTAAAGCACTTACAGAACGCTATTTCATTAGCAGTTTACATAAGAGATTAACAGTCGAAGTCGATACAATAACGTCAGATAAACGGGAAAGACTGCTTGTTTCGAATAAGAAAAGTGAGCAAGCAAATTTAGTATTTGGTTTTAAGAGTATTCCATACAGTGATCCAAGAAGACATACGTTGGATGTACTCGCTACAGTGTTGGGTGATGGCATGAGTAGTCGTTTGTTTACAGAAGTCCGCGAAAAAAGAGGATTGGCTTATACTGTTCGAACCGGTGTAGATTACTTTGCAGACACGGGAAGTATTGGAACCTTTGCCGGTGTTAATCCAGACCAGGCAGTAGATGCGCTGAAAGTGATTATTGATGAACACAAGAAAATCGCACACCGAATAGAACCAATTACAGAAGCAGAATTAGCAAAGGCTAAAGAGTACTTAAAAGGACATCTTGCGTTATCATTGGAAAGTACCAAAGCAATTAATACTTTTTTTGGTTACGAAGAAATTATGATAGGAAAAACAACAACCCCAGAAGAGGAGTTTAAAAACATTGATCTAGTCACAATCGATGATATCCACACTCTCGCTGCAGATCTCTTTTCTACACCAAATGCACACCTGGCAATAATAGGCCCATTCTTGGAAACGGCGCAATTCGAAAGTTTATTAAACGAGTAATTTACAATTGTGTGTGAGACGACTACAATAGGGAACAACATAAATGAGAACTAAACTTCATGAACGCACATTAATTCTTTGTAAGCCTGATACTGTTCAGCGCGGAATAGTAGGTGAAATAATCACACGATTCGAGAAAAAAGGACTCAAAATTATTGCTATGAAAATGGTTCTACCAACCAGGAAATTAGCACAAAGTCATTACGACATGCCTGAATCTGACAAAATTGCGATGGGCGAGAAATCCATTTCTGCATACGAAGAACATGGCGAGAAAATAAATAAAACTCCTATTCAAATCGCTGAAGATATTCAAAAACGACTCGAGACATATCTCACCGCTGGTCCAGTTGTGGCAATGGTAATTGAGGGTGCGCATGCAGTTGCTCATGTTCGCAAAATTCGAGGTGGAACAAACCCGTTGACCGCTGATATAGGCTCAATTACAGCAGACTTAGCAATCGATTCGTATTTCTTGTCTGATCCAGATGAGCGGGCAGTGCGCAACTTAGTTCATGCGTCTGGGAGTGTAGTTGAGGCAGAGAGGGAAATTAAGCTGTGGTTCTCCGAAGACGAAATAATTGATTATGAACTTGCGATTGAAAAGATCCTGTATGACAAGGACTGGGAAGACACACGTAAGAAGATCACAAGGGAAGAGTAATTTTGCTTCACTTTTTACTTCCAACCTCTTCGTATAATGCGTTTTAAGGTGCCTGTTAAAACTAATCCGAGTGTTGTTACGCCTGAGATAACAAATATTCCCTTCATATAATCAACCTGTGCGGTTGATTTAGCCTCAACGGGTTTTTCTATTTGAGCTGGAATGGATGATGGTTTCGGAGTAACACTATATCCCTGTACGCTTGCTTCAACAGTCTCAGTATCATTGTTTACCACAAAAGCACTTATAGCTATTGCCTTTGTTGTTGCTTCAGCTACATTAGACCATGCTCCAATTGTGCATCCATTTTTCACCGCTACACGGAAGTAGTATTTCATGTTTGGAAGGAGTTCACCCACCACAAAGCTGCCACCGTCAATTCCTGCGACAGCATAATTGTAAATCCCAGGTAGGAAACCGTATTCCAGTGTATGAGGTGTTCCACCATATCCGAATTTAAGTTCAATTGATGTTTCAGAGAGTGCTTTGGCAGAAGTAATATATGGTATGACTGAGGGAATAGTATCGAAACATTGTGGTGCTCCCGCGGCTGTCAAGGCTCGTGACCCAGAGTTTGGAGTTGGTGTTGGGGTTGGCGCTGTAATATATCCCCAATTAATTGTGTGCTTGTTTAGTGCTGTTGGAGGGAGCGCTCCATTTACTCTAAATCCAAACAAAATTCGATCATTAGACGTCCGACTTTCGTAAAGGATTGGGATATCAGCACTCCCGTCTTCACCGGCTGAACCACCAGGAGACGTATAGAATCGTGTTGCATCAGAAAGTGACACACCATTATATGTTTTGTAGTCGATTGATCCATTTGTACCGTTTGTGGTACCTTCCAAATATGCCACATACACTAAGTCCTGAGTCGCATCGTACGCAATGTCTAAGGTTGGCGCGTATGGATGAGTTGCCAATGCACTATAAACGTCAATGGTAGAGGAGACTGTGTCACTACTATTCAAATAAGATATGCTGACAGTATCTCCGTTCGTTCCATCTTTCCATCGAGCCCATCCTATGTAGATCCGATCGTTTACCGTGTCGGTGACCGGTTTTGTTATCAATTGATACTTTAAGCTATAGCCGCTTGTAGTATCCATATTTCCCATCGATCCCAGTGATGTCCATCCGTTGCTCTAATCTCCATTCAAACTATTCCAACTTGCTCTATAGGCATTCACAGTATCACCACTGTTGTCTTCTTCTTCTCCTACAAACACATATAAATCATCTTTATGTGAACCGTTTCCACCGCGACGAATTAATGAAAGGGCACTTGAGCCGCCATCATCGCTATATATTTTGTCGGCTTCTACCGCAGGAGCGTCTGTTGCAAAGGTATCTGCTGATCCATCGAGTGCAACCCAATTACCGGCAACGCCATCGGCCGCGGTGAGGGTTAACTTTCGCATACTTGCTCGTGCCTCGTTCAGTGACGAACCGTGTTTTGTCCATGCTGCAATTAAAATTCCATCAGCGCTTCCATCATTTACCCAATATGCAACAGCCTGTTCAAGGGTTCGAGATGAACTGGTATCAAGTTGCAAATTAATGTTTCCGGAATCTTCTCTTGAAATGGCTGTAATGTTGTTTGAACCATCTCGTGTTATTCCATAACGACGATAGATAATTCCATCGTTTGAATCCGTTGCCGTCCAGATTACATGTAGTTTGTCGTTAATCGAATCATACGCAACAGAACCGCGCGTGAGGAATGTATAGCTCTCAGCGCCCTGTTCCCAGTTCTCCCCAAGATCGTTTGACCAATGCCCAGTGTGTCGTGGTGCTCACACGGGTTTGGGTAAGCCAGATATATTTCCCATACTGATCAATGGTCCAGACACGTCCTTGGCTGAAGTTAATGGCATCATTACTTCCATCTGTTCCATCACCAGTTCCAATACCCTGATATGTGCCCTCAGCACGCACAGAAAAGGGGAGAAATAGTAGAAGTGCGAAAGATAGGGCAAAAGCGTATAAACCTGTTTTATTACTCATTTTAATTGGGCTTGAAACAGTATATTCCAAACAAAAACAGTAGAGCAAATGAAACATTTAATTACGCTCATTAAGCGTCGGTTACGGAGTTCCGGTAGTAGGTCCGAAGCGGGCTACTGAAGCTTCGTTCATAGCAGTTTTAATTTGTGCAGCAGATAGTTCGTAGCTGTAGATTCTGAAGTCGTCTATTTGACCATCAAAGTTTGGAGTACCTCCAATGATTAAATTATTCGCATCAGCCGCTGTGTCACCCGCGAATGTTGCAGTTGAGGTATTTGCAACACCGTTAATCCAAATCGTCACCTCATCATCAGCATCATTTGTCCAACTAAACGCGACGTGACTCCATTGATTTATCGGAATTGCAGAGGCGACGTTAAACGCTGCATCTGTGGTTAAATCAACACGACATTCAATATCAACACGTCCTGATGATTCACTGTCAGTACGACAATAGGTGTTCGTTCCTTTGTTAAATATTTGGCCAACGTCTGTCTCTCCGTCGGAATGGGGATAAATCCATGCTGCATAGGTAAAACCAGTGCTTAACCCTTCATTTAAGTCAACCCGAGCAGAATTCGTAACGGTCACAATGTCATCAGTACCGTCGAAATCAAGCGAACTATTATATTTACCGTTCCGTCCGTTGTACCATGCTGTTGCAGCGTCCACTGCAGTACACGTCCCTGCTGAAGTGTTTCCACCGGACGCACCTGACCAGGTTCCATTGTTTGCAACACCGTCTGAAGCACTCGCTGACAAGTCATTCACTGTGGTTCCTGTACAGTTCTCCATTTTATACCAGGCAAGTGGGCCACCTCTACTGTACTCATACGCAACCTGTGCAGGTGTGCGTACATAGTTATAGAGTTTCACCTCATCAATAATAAATGGCATGTAGGTACCAGGCGTTCCCACCCCTGATGAAAAGTCACTGATTCGGCCAATAGTAAGTGCAGTGGTGTTACTCAAACTGCCTGTTATTGAGGCCATTGTTCCGAATGCAGAAGTTAACTGAGGTACGCCGTTTACAAAAAGACGCGCAGTGCCTGCACGGTCTACTGTTGCTGCAATATGGTACCACTGGTTATTGGTAAATGGGTTGCTCGTATATACATCATGGCCGTCAGCTCCACCGTCCCTAAGTGAAAGTGCGAACTCACCACTTCCGTACTGTAAAAACGACCAACTTTCTTGGCCGTTAGTACTCCACTTATCGAGAAATGTATACATCTCACCACTTCCTGTGTATGGAAGATTTCCAGTACGTTTGACCCACGCTGATATAGAAAAGTTGTTGCTCCCAACATCAAGAACATCACCCATTGTTATATATCTCGCGTTTCCATTTCCACCTGTATTTGTAAAGTTAACACCACTACTAATTTTACCGGTAGCCCATGTTAATGTTGCGTGATTAAGTGTTCCCGTACTTCCGCCACCGGTTGAGTCGAATGCAGAGGTTCCCGTGTTTTCATCAAGTTTCCACCATCCAACAGGAGGGTTTCCTGCGCCATCGGTCAACTCCGCTCCTGCCGTCTGTCCAACACCTAAGTTGATAGAGGAGCCTGCATTGTTTGCTACCAGTACTTCATCTGGAGTAAGAGCTCCAGCATACACTTTCACTTCGTCAATAATCCCGTCGTAGTAGTAGGCGGTTGAGCCGACTGTTACATATAAGATAGGGGAATTGGTGCTGCTTGTTGTGTAATCTACGAAAGAAATAACATTATTGTTTGCACTGCCATCACTCCAAATCGCAAGGCGAAGATCATTCCCTGAGGCCCAACCACCGCGACTCACTATCTCTTGAATGACACTTGCAATATCGGGGGAAGTCATCCATGTATCACCCCAAACGGTAGGATCCCAATCAATGCTCGCCGTAGTAGTGGTGATTTGACTCGGACGGCTTGAGCTACCCCATGCTGCTGCATCATCCACATCGTCCGCGTAAATCCTTCCCAAAGTGGCACTACCAAGACTGTTTGCAGTGTTCCCATAGACCTGAAGGAAGGCAGAGGAAATAGTTGAGCCTTGTGCAATAGCCACGTTATTAAATCGCAGGCCGGCATCAAGCTCACCACCACCTGCATCATATCGGCCGAACGCGACGTACGCGTTATTGTCAACCCATGTCGTGTTTGCAACCTCAATACCATCATCTGCCGTTGCCGATATTTGATATGTTGAATCCGTTCCATCAAGGTAACGACCGACGTTAAATGCTGCTGCGCTATCTGGAATGGCGGTGGGGATTGTTCCCGTAGTAGTTGAAGTTTGCAACTGACCGTTGACATAGATTCTTACAGTTTGAGTTATTCTGTTATAGACACCAACGATATGATACCAAGTACTGGTCTCAAGATTGGCAGCATTGGTTGTTTCATAATTTGAGCTTCCAATATACATCCTGATTTCATCACCGTACTGCGCGAGTAAATAATCATCTCCTTTTCCTGCGATAGGAAATACTGTTGCTGCTGTTACTGATTCGGGTCTGATCCGCGCTTCAACTGTGACATAATCAGTTAACGAAAGTGCAAAGTTATCTGTTATTGTGCCATATTGCGAACTACCTGATTCAAGATCTATTGCACCGTTAATTTTTCCTGAACTCGTCCACGAAGGAGAACCACCAAGGGTTAAATCTAAATTATTCTTCCCACTATCTTGAGCGGTCGTGCCCATTTGATCATCAAATTTCCAGTATCCGGTTAAAGTCCCACTGCCACCAAGCGGATGACTTGAGTTCATGTCCTCAAGGATTTCTCCAGCCGTCCGTGCGTAATTGTAAATCCTAACGTCGTCAATATTTCCGTTAAATGAATTTGCAGTACCTACAGTACAGTCATTGGCTGCTGCTGATCCAATACAAATACTAACGCTGTTTGATATATCTCCAATACTCGAAAATGTTCCGTCTGTGGATGTTTGGACAGAGACGCCATCGATATACATCCTTGAATTTGCGGCGTTTTGACGATCTACTGTTACGGCAATATGATGCCACGTTGAAGTAGCTGTGATCGGGGTTAGTGCCGTGATTGTGTAAGTATCTGTTCCATCAACCATAACAAAGCAGGGAAGGGTCCCTGTCGTAGTACTTGGAGTACATTCTCCAGTGGTCCCTGCCAATGCAAACCAATAACCAGCTGAAGTTCCTGAATTTTGTTTGTCTATAATCATCATTGGGTTGGAGAAGTTCGCATCTCCAGTGCGTTTCACCCATGCTGCAATGGTGATACTTCCTGTTGAATACATATCAAGAAGGTCGTTATCAACGGTGCTGACATACGTTCCGTTACCATTAAATTTAAGATTTCCACCAGTCTTTCCTGTTTCCCAAGCAGGATCGTTTGATTCTACTGTCACATCTTCTCCCAATACCCCATTAAAGCCATTTCCACTACTGTCGTAGACCACTTGACCCGTAAGTTCATCCATTTTCCAATGAGCAACTGGTCCTGCAGCCCACTGTGCAATTTTTCTGATTTGCTCACCTGTTTTTGCTCTACTGTATATCCGGACATCGTCAATATGACCATCAAAATAGTTTGTTGCAGAGTCATCTGCTCCGACAACGACTTCACCTGCATCATCTCCAATTGAATTGGGGATAGTACCGGTTGTGGTGCTTGTCTGTTCTACACCGTTTACATAGAGCTTCACAGTCTGTGTGTCAGCGCTATATGTACCAGCTACATGGGTAAACGTATTTGCAACCAGGTTAGAGGCGGTTGTTGTTTGGTAGCTAGAGGCAGAATCGATATACATTCTCAGCTCATCTCCTTCCATTGCGAGGAGATAACTATTATTTGTTCCATCCCATTTACCAACAATATTTTGTGAACCCGAAGTGTCATCTGGTTGTATCCATGCGGACAGCGTGAGATCTCCTGTTAATGAGAGCGTTGCATTATCAGCCGCTTCAAAGTAATCCGTCGAGCCATCGAATTCGCCACCATTTCCAAATTTAGCACCTGTATAGGGGGTAGTGCTATTATTCGTGAGGGTAGTTCCAGTTCCAGAGGTGTCAGTCGCGTTTCCTGATGTTTCATTGAGGTTCCAATATCCAACTAATCCATCGCTTAATGCATCAGATTGAAATGGAGAGACTCGCGTCTGTGACTTTAGATTATACTCAGCTTTGATTTCATCCGCAGTAAGGGCAACGCGATACATTCTAAATTCATCCATAAACCCAAGGAAATCTGCGCCCCCGCCTAGCGCCAAGATATTACCTCCGAGTGTGAAGCCACCATTATTTGCAAGCGTCCCCGTTGCCGTAAACGAGATATCTGGTGTTCCAACAGATACTCCGTCAATGTACAAAGTTAAACTTGTTGTTGCATTTTTTACACAGGCCACATGGTGCCACTGGTTGTCGTCATATGTTGCAGCAGTTGAAGTAACTGAATCTTCCGGTCCATATGTCGTATCATCGTCAATCCCACAGGTGATGTCTCCATCAGGCTCGATGCTTATCCGATAAATTCCGCCAGCAGCACCATTTTTATCAAGGATAATTCTACTGTTTCCACTTGAGCCATACCTCACCCATAATGAAAAAGTAAAACTATCAGCGGCTGCATAGTCAAAATCAGCATCATCCGCAATAGAAACCGTGTCGCTGTCACCATCAAAAACCAAACAGTTGCTATTCACACAATAATCGCTTGTTCGCCATTGTGCTCCGGAAACGGTGCCATTATTTGAATTATTGGTTGCATCACTCGCAGTTGAGCCAGTGCCTTCATCTAGTCGCCAATTGGCTGATGCCACTGGGGGAGCACCAATAGCAAACATCACACGAAGAAATCCTGCGATCACAATTGGAGCCAATATAATAATAAGTCCCAAGGAAACCCATGTTCGTAACTTTATTCGACGAGCTATTCTTTTCTTCATCGGACTTCCATTATTGCTTATCAACTATCCACCAATCAAACTCCAAATCGGTGAGTGGTGCCTCATTAATCGTTACTGTAAATCCAACACCTTCTTCCTTGGCTGTAACTGCCAATGGAGCGGAAACGGCTTGTTTTGGTGTTACAAAGATGAGTGAATTAGCAGTCACAGCATCCGTAGTGATAATAATTTCGGTGGTATCTTGAGCCAAAGTTCCTGTTCCTGCAGAAGCGCCAGCCACTTGATACTTCTGAGCAGTTATTGTATTCACCACTACATTTCCGAGTGTATCAATTGTTACGAGTCCCCCTTGTAGTTCAATGTTTCCAAGAGCTAATGATTGAATCTTTAATGTTCCAACTGCATTAATGCTTTGATCAACGTTATCAAATGTCATTGTTCCAATGTTTAGTGTGCCATTGATAACAGTGTCACCAAGAACGGTATCTCCGAGGACTGAAAGATCTGTTGTGTTAACGGATGCAAAGTTTGCGAGTATTCCGCTGTCGCTTGCAGTGAGAGATGAGTTAATTTTCAAATCAAACTCATTTTCTAACTCAGTCAGTCGTGAATCAAGTTCATTAATTTGTGCTGACTCGCTTGCATTGTTTTCTGCTTGTTCTTGGGCGAGGGCTACCGCTGGGCTACTCCATTGAGTATTTATAAATACGAGTACAGAACCAGTTACACCGGCGTCAGCATTTTCATATTTATCTAATGCTTTACCAAGAATGTGATCAGTTGGGTTTGTGGACTTCATACCTACACCTGGAACGCTACTTACCGTAATCAAGTCACCAGGAGCAATGTTTCCGTTTTGTGTGTTGACCTTAGTTGGAACACGTCCAGAGAGTGCAACTGCAACTTCTTTCACTGATCGAGGATCTCTATTTTGCTTCCATCCTCCTAGAAGGACACCTGGCTTTGCTGAGATAATACCAAGTACATTGTTAGCTTCACTTTGAGGAGCTTTCTTTACAAATTCAGTTTCATATTCTTCAGGGTTTGCACCTTCTGGAATCTCTCTAAAGTCTAGACTCACAATATCAGCAGCTTCAATTGATTCATCTGCGGTTGGGAAATTTTCCCCAATATCGTCAATGGCAAAGCTTGAGCTGATACCTTGGACTGTTCCGGCCGAGCGTGCAGCGTCAATACAATCATCAGCAGTATCAAGAGTATCATCAGCACAAATTGCGCCGTATGCGAGGATTCCGTTTCCTCCAATGTTTGCTGCGGTGTTTACACCATCAGATCCAACGATCAAATCTCCTGTTGAACCTCCTGTTAATGTCATGATGGTAGTTCCGGATGCGCTAGCCGTGATAACTGCTTGGCTTTCATCTTGGTTAAACATTGCGAGTGCTTTACCCATTGTGCCAGTACTACTGTTGTCAACCGTAAACATGCTGACTGGAGTGATGTTTGCGCCAACACTCATTTTTCCAGCTGTTGCCCCTAAGTCCATGATGATATTGCCAGAGTTATATGTTTTAAGTGTTAAGTTGTTGCTTTCAAAGCTCTCTCCTGTATCAATCGTAAGCGGTGCATTGCTTTTAATAGAGCTGCTTGTTTGATTTGTAAACTGAATATCGTATGCAATTGCAACGTCACCGGCTGCTGTGAACTGGTGAGGGAGGGCCGAGGTGATTTGTGTCTCACTGACATTAAACAAGCTTGAACCTGCATCGCTAATGTTAAAGAGATACCCGGAAGTTGTTCCATTTGTTCCGATGTTAATTTGGAAGAGATCTCCTGAGGCTGTCGTTGCTGAGGTAGGAGACCAATCAAGTGTTCCAATGTTTCCAGTAAATGCTGAGTTACCGGTTAATGAAACGTTTAGTAAACTACCGAGTGTTGTACCACCATTTGCAATTGAACTTCCTGCGGTGATAACGGCTGATGTTGATGTTAAATCAAGTGCCGTACCTGATGTTAAGGCATTTGCTTCAAGCCCAACAGCTGCACCTGTTGTGATGGAATTTCCTTGAAGAGTAATTGCGTCTCCACCTGTTGCTCTGGCTGTTGAGAATGTAATATTCTCCGAACTATTGGTCGTATTTATGTTGATGTAATTATTTGATCCTTCTTGAATATCGAGTGCATCAGTGTTGTTGTCAAGCAAATTAAAGATAATATCGTCTCCTGAGGAAAGAGTAATGTCTCCGGTTCCTGATTGAACAGTTGTTCCCGATGTCGTGTTTGTTGAACCTAATACAACGGTTTTTGCAGCAGCACCTGTACCTACATTAATTGTTTCTGCAGAGGCATCTGTTCCAATTGCGATGGTTCCTGTTGTTCCTGAATCAAGAGTAAGTGCTGTGGCCGCACCTGTTCCAATGGTTCCAGCTCCAACAAATGTTAAGTCGTTTATATCTAAATTTGTGCCTTCGACGCTAATAGATCCTGCATCACCACCGTCATTAATGGTGATCGATCCAGTGGTGGCTGATACATCAAATTCACTGAAATCAATGGCCGTTGCGCCTCCAGTGAAAGCGGTGAGTGAGGTGCCAGTTAGTGCTGTTGTTCCACTGAGAGTCAATGTTCCGGTTGTTAAGGTTTGAATGTTGTTTCCAAAAGTGATTGACGTATCAGTGCCAGCTGATGCATCGAATGTCCATACAATCCCTGAGCCTGAACCAAAGGTCGTTGTTCCGATTTCTGTAGTATCGAGGTTTAATGTAATCGTGTCTGTAGCGGAGTCCACGGTATCAATACCATTTGTTCCACCTAATATACTCAACGTGTTCCCATCTCCAATGGTTTGACCGCCTCCTGAGTCTCCAGCTGCAGTAAAGCTCGTCATGCCTGAGCCTGCTGCTCCACACGTGACCACGTTTGCAACAGTAGTCAAAATACAGTTTGCAAAGGTGCCATCTGCAAAGGTAATGCCAGTTCCTGAAGTTCCCGCATTAATGGTCAAGGTATCTGTGTTTGCATTCCCAATCGTTGTGTTCCCGTTAAACGTAGAATTTCCGGTTACTGTAAGTGTTGAGTCGGCTGTAAGTGCGGTTGTAATATTTCCACCAGTAATTGCTAAGTCTCCAGTTACGTTTACATTTCCATCACTTCCGTTATCTGTGATTGTTAATAAATCGTTTCCTGATGTGTCTTCAAAAGTCCATACGGTGGAGGATGAAGAAAACTGTCTAATTCCATCACCGAGCACAAAGTTTTGACCCACATTGATGGCATTTGTAATGTTTGCGTCGGCTACGTCGATGGCATCCGTAATATCATCTGTAGTACCAGAGGTTGAGTCAATTATAATTGCGTCAGTCACAGCACCGATTGTGTTTTCAGCGTTTACCAACCTGATCAATGCTTCATATGAACCTGCAGCCGCATTTGCCGTTGCGTTTGCTGTAATAATTGTCCCAAACATATCTCCGTCTGCATCGTTTGCCGTTAAGTTAATTGACTCCGCTATTGCGTCTACCGCTGCTGTTGCTCCGTTATTCTGTGCAAGGTCAATGTTTGATGCGATAACTGCTGCGTTTCCAGCATTGACATTGAGGTCAATAACACCACCGGTTGTTGTGTTTGCAGTTGTTGATGCGTCAATCACAAATTGTGAGCCAGCGACAAATGTTGAAGTGATATCATCTCCAGGATTTAGAATTAAGTCATCAGCTGTTGTAAAGGTAATATCATTTCCAGCGCCGTTTGAGGTGAAGGCGAGTGTAGTTGCTGAAGCTGTTAGTGTGTCTCCACCATCTCCAAGGTCAACTTGTCCGTTTGCATCAAGGGCACCGTTTAAGGTCGCAGTTCCTGCAACTGTCACTGAGCTATCAAACGTTGCTGTGGCATCCACCTCAAAGTCACCTTCTACATATAGGTCGTCGTCACCTGTAGCTGCGCCAGGAGTGCCTGTATCTCCAATGCGAACATATCCAGTTGCCGCGATTGTTAAGTTGCCATCGCTATTAATGTCGTCGCCGTTAATTGCAATGTCACCCGCTGTTGTAATGTTTCCGGTTCCGCCAACGACATCAAAATTAGTGAGGTCAATATTAGCTGTTGTTCCAACAATCGTATTTGCACCTACGTTTAATGCATTGGTAAATCCTGTCGCGTCAGATACATCAATTGCATCAGTCACCGTTCCCGCGCTGTTGTTAATGATAAGTGCGTCTGCTGTTGTTCCAGCATTGGTGAATGTCATAGTAGCACCAGCTCCGGTTCCAGCTTGAGTAATTTGTAGTCCTCCGACTGCACCAGAAGCATCTTGATCAAGCGTTAATATATATCCGCTATCTGTTCCGTTTGCAGCAGGATTGTTAAATACTAGTGAGTCGTCTTCATCGGTTAATGTAATGAGTGTGTCTGAACCGTCAGCATCGTTATCATAAGCAGATTGCAATGTAGTGCTTCCTGCAGTTGAACAGGTAATCACGTTATTTGTTCCATCAAGACAAAGTCCATTTGAAGCTGTTCCTGATTGAACGCCAACTAAGATAAGCGTGCTATCGCTATCTAATGTGAAGGTAATATCATTTGCTGAGCTTGCGCCTGGAGTGAAGGAGATTGAGCTGTCAGCGGTGATTGCACCGATTCCTGTTAAGTCACCTGTTGTTGAAATATCCCAGTCACTCGTGTTTACAGCACCGGTATCACCGTTATCACCGAGGGTAAAGAGACCATTTGCTGTGAGAGTTCCATTTGTTGTTGTCGTTCCTGTCACGGTCAGTGTTGAGTCTGCAGTGACTGCAGTGGTAATGTTTCCGCCGTTAATTGCAAGATCGCCAGAGAGCGCAGTATTTACTGCAGTAAGTGTAATTGTGCCATCTGTGTTGTTATCAATGGTTTCTCCGTTTTGAAGGGAAAGATCTGTTGTTACACCCGTTGATGCGATATTAAGTGCTGTTCCGATTGCTTGTGATCCGCTTCCGACAGTTATTGCATTTGTGAATGTTGATCCACCGGAGTTGGTGATTAAGAGTCCACTCGTTACTGCCGTTGTTCCGCTTGCTGTAGTATCTGCTTGGTCGAGTGTGATCAAAGACTCGGTTGTGACATCACCGGTTGTATTTGTTGACACACCATTTGAGATAACCAATGCTTGATCCGTTCCTGCCGTGCCACCAGTATTTACTAAACTAAAACTCAATGAATCCTCGTTCGTTGCATTTGACGTTCGAGTAATAGTTGTTGCGGCATCAAGCGTTAAGCTGTCTGAAATGTCGTCAAAGTTTATACAATCGCTACAATCGAGTGTTGTGAGTGAAGAAGCGGTGAGTGTTGTTGTTCCAGAAAGAGTCAGTGTCCCAGTTGTTAGGGTCTGACTGTTGTTACCAAAAGTGATTGACGTATCAGTGCCAGCTGATGCATCGAATGTCCATACAATCCCTGAGCCTGAACCAAAGGTCGTTGTTCCAATTTCTGTTGTATCAAGATTAATCGTGTAGCTGTCGCCGGAGAGTGTTGTGTCAATTCCGTTCGTTCCACCATTAATCGCAACGGTATCTCCTTGCTCAACGGTGCTTGTTCCTGAATCGCTACTTGTGGAGAAGAGCGTACCGTTTATTTGATCCGCAATAATTTCCCCTGAGCCATTAATTACAGCAGTACCATTTACAGACAATACAGTATCCCAGCCTGAACCAATGTTTAATGCGGTTTCAGCAGCTGCAGTTCCCGTTAGTGCACCAATGTTGAGTGCATTGAGCGTGACTTGTGCATCACCAGCTACTGCGCCAACGTTAATGACATTTGCCGTATTTGTTCCTGCCGTCGCATTTCCAATTGTTGGTGTAATGTTTAGCCCTTGGTTAACATTTGTTCCTGTTGTATCAACTGGTGTGGTAAAGGTGAGAGATGCAACATTTTGAGTTCCTCCTGAGTCAGCTCCCAATGTTCGAGAAAGGGTAGTGCCACCAGTGAGGGATGCAGCACCTGAGATTGTTGTTGCTCCAGTAAGGAGGTTTGCACTTGAGCCGCTTTGAGTGTACGCACCGTCTGTTGTAATCCCACTGATTCCAGTTAATGCACCTGTTGTTGAGATATCCCAGTCGCTGGTATCAATTGCGCCAGTATCTCCGTTGTCACCTAATGTGAAGCTTCCATTCACTGTTGCTGCTTGGTTAATAACCACATCTCC
Source organism: Candidatus Woesebacteria bacterium UBA5941 (assembly GCA_002430735.1). GTDB lineage: Bacteria > Patescibacteriota > Microgenomatia > UBA8517 > UBA8517 > UBA5941. The sequence continues at coordinate 27,418 of DJCV01000013.1, forward strand.
ACCAGTGAAGCTAAATTGATCGCTCGTGTTGTATGTCAGGCTTCCCGTATCAGCATCTGATGCATAGAGATCAATTTGTGCGTTTGCGGTAGCTCCTGTCCCAATGCGAACGAGATTTGCTGAAACATCAACTGAGAATGAAGAAGCAAGTGTTGTGCCACCAACTGCAACATCGTCAGAGGTTGCAGTTAAGTATGTGACGGTTCCTGCATCAGTCCATTTGCTTCCTCCAGCACCACCAGCACAGTTTCCTGAGCTTAAACAAATGGTTCCAGAATCATCAGGGATAATAATCGAGCGCGAACCTGTTGGTTCCGCAATTGAAATGAGCGTATCATTTCCGTCTGCAGTGTTTCCTTCAAGCTCAAATATGTTGTTGAATCCAGTTCCAAATCGAATTGCTGTTTCAGTTGCAGTGCCTCCAGTGAAATCTGCAAATTGCAATCCGTATAGTGTGTCTGCATCCCCAGAAGACGAGGTTAGTGCGAGGCTTATTGCTGCATTTGTATCTGTTGCATCGCCATCATCGGCTTGAGTGAAGGCGAGCGCTAATGCGTCGACTCCAGTTGTTGTGACACCAGACACTGAAAGTGAAAGTTGATCAGTTGATGCGGTCGTATTTGAAAGCGTTACGTTCTCCGTTCCTGCGAGTGTGAAATCGCTGTCAGTGTTTGCTGCAATAGCTCCGTCAAAGGTTGTTGTTGTTGAAAATGTCTTTGCCCCTGTGAATGATTGTGTTCCAGCTAAAGAGGCGAGTGTGCCTGCAATGTTTGGAAGAGTTACAACGATATCCGCTCCTGGATCAGCTGCGGTGAGGGCAATTTCATTGCTGTCTACAGTTGAACCTTCGAAATACAGTGTATTACCATCATTGCTTGCAGTTTCTGTAAATGCTGCGCCAGATGTGATGTCTCCAACAGCTGTGATATCTCCTCCAGCGCCAACTCCAGAAACTGAGTTACACCTCCACACGTCTAATGTGTTATCCCAGGTTAATAATTCGTTATCAGAACATCCTTTAAGTAACGTTAAGAGCCCTGATGAAAACTCCAATCCTGAGCTGCTGCTGGTTGAACCAGTGGTTCCTGAGCTTGTTAAGCCTACTGCAACTGAATCCGCCGCAACTGAAATACCGTTTCCAGCTCCAACTGCAAATACTCCACTGGAGAATGTCAATCCAGCTCCGGCAGCAGAGGATGCAATTTCAGCATTTGCGGTCCAACCTTCACCAGGGGTACCGGTGATTGTAATTCCGTTGCTTCCGGTTATATCGGCAACATAGTTTCCAGTAGTGTCTGTTCCGAGTGCAACTGAATTGGAGGCAATTGTGAGCGCTGTTGTTCCGCTGGCGCCTAAAGTCGCAGTCACATCACCGGTAAAAGTGTGGCCTGAGAGAATGATTGTTCCAGATGCGTTCGGGAATGCAATAGTGTTATCAGTAGTTGGGTCGTCAACTGTCAAAAATGTTTCAGAAGCGTTTGCGGTTGCACCTTCGAGTTCTGCAATCCCATCATATCCGCCTCCAACTCTGAATGCATATTGCAGTGATCCTGTCGCTGTAATGTTATCGACGTTAACCCCAAAGTACACATCACCTGAATCTGAATTGCTATTGGTGTTAGCTGCAATGTTAATAGCACTAAATACTTGGTCTGTTGCATCTACTCCTAAGACAGGGGTGAGGGCGATTCCATTTGCAGGGCTCAGTGTCCCAGCTGGGGTATAAGCTTGCGAGATAACACCGGTAACACTGAGTGCTTGTCCAATTGCAACATCTCCACCAGTGAAGCTAAATTGATCGCTTGTGTTGTATGTTAAGCTTCCAGTGTCTCCATCTGAACCGTACAAATCAACCTGTGCATTTGCAGTGGCTCCTGTCCCAATGCGAACGAGATTTGCTGAAACATCAACTGAAAACGGAGCAACAAGGGTGTTTGAAGCGCCAATTGCAACATCTTCTGCTGTATCGGTAAGGTATGTAATTGTTCCACCATCAGTCCACTTTGAAGCCCCAGCTCCAATTGCTGAATCAAGATCATCAAGCACATCTTGCACTGTTGTGCTGTTTGAGTTTGCAAATTCATCGAAGACTCCAATGAGTGATGCTCCAGAATCTGTGTTTGAAGTTCCTACGTCGTTTAATCCAATGGTTCCAATTGTTAAGTCTCCACCTGAGTTAATTGTCAGGTTAACAACGTCACTAACCGTTCCAGTTGTGATATCGATTCCGTTAATCGTTTCATCTGTCGCAGAGGTGAGCGTTCCAGAAGCTATTATGTTCCCGGATCCATCGACATCAAAGCTTGTGAAGTCTATAACAGCTGTGGTACCCAGAATCGTGTTTGCCCCAACATTTACAGCATTCACAATTTCGGCATCTGAAGCATCAAGTGCATCGGTGATTACACCAGTTGAACTGTTATTGATCAAAATTCCGTTCGTCGTTGTACCATTTCCTGATGCAGTAAGATTTAAGAATGCGCCAGTTGAGGCGTTTGTAATATCAATTGAATCTCCTGTTCCTGCTTGTGCAATTTGCAAACCGTCAACACTTCCAACATTTTGTTGGTCGAGGAGGAGAATATAGCCACTATCCGTTCCAGCAGCAGATGGGTTTTGAAATACGATTGAATCATCATTTGCTGTTAATGCGATTGACGCATTAGATCCATTTGCATCGTTATCGTAGGCGTCCTTAAGTGAAATAGTAATTGCAGGCTGACAGGTGATTACATTGTTTGACCCATCAATACAGAGCGCATTTGAAGCTGTTCCTGATTGAACCCCATTTAGTATGAGTGTTGAATTTGAATCAAGATTCATTGTGACATCATTTGCATCAGATGGGCTAAATATTGTTGCTCCATCTGCAGCGAAATTACTTGCAGCGGTTGTGAGTGTTCCATTGATGGTTACTGAGCTATCGATTGTTATTGCACCACCTGACACACCCATGTTTATGTTAGTGGCAGCCCCTCCAAAATTGATTGTGGTTGTTGTTCCATCAAAGAGATTTACAGTACTTGCGGTGCTTGTCACATTTCCACCATTTACTGCGAGGTCACCAGTCGTTACTAAGCTTCCGTTATTTGAGATAGTGAATACGTCAGATCCATTTTCCTGCTCAAACAAGGCGAGGAAATTTGTTTGAGTGCTGTGGCCCTGTACAAAGAGTTGGACTTGATCTGCATCTCCTTCAACTGCAAGCTTTCCTGCATCTGCGCTTCCACCAATATTCACGCTATTTGTAGCGGTTTGAAGGTATACAACATTTCCGCCGCTTGTCCAGTCAGATGCGCCACCACCTCCGTCATCATTACTACATGAGATAACTCCGCTTGCGTTTGCAGTAAGCGCTCCGCCGTTTGTATTACTTGAACAGTCAAGCGTAGAGACAATAAAGTTTGATCCTGGAGTGAGGGTGAGGTTACCTGAACTCGAGATGTTTCCGCTACTAAGGGTGAGATCATTTGCCAAAATTGTGCCGCTATCGGTAAAAGTTACGAATGTTGAACCATTATCTTGAATTACAAAGTCACCTGTTCCTGCAAGATTCACTGTAATGTTTCCACTCCCTGAGTTAGTCAATGTTGTCTCACCAGTATTTCCAACGCTGAAGATATCCGTGCCTGAGGAATTTTCTACTACAAAGATATTACTCGTTTGCGTACTATGGCCCTGAGCGAGTAATTGCACCTCATCTGTATCACCATCTGCTGCAATTTTAGCTAAATCAAGCGTACTTCCGATTGTAAAGTCATCTGTTGTGTCAGTAAGGTATGTAACTCCCGCCCCGTCTGTAAAGAGTGATGCGGAGCTTGAAATCCAAGTGAACCCACCAGTGGAGGAATTGTATGAAAGTATTTGACCTCCTGATGCATCGTTTGAGACATTAAGATCTACTTCTTGGATTGTATTGTCTTCGATTTCACTTCCAGTAATACTGGTACCAAGTGCTGTAGTGAGTGCTCCGTTTGTTAATACGATACCTGTACCCGTAAGATCTGTTACAGTATCTGCGTTTAGTGTCAGTGATTCAGATACCTCTAACGCACCTGCAATAAATAAATCTCCTCCAGCCATATCGATTGTCGGAGTACCTGTTGTTCCAATACGAGTACCGCCACCGAGTGGGTTAATTGTTAGATCTCCAGTTGCACTGAGTATATTTCCAGAGAGGGTAAGGGTTCCTGCGATCTGATTAGTAAGTCCTCCCACTGCTAAGTTGTTGTCGACCGTAAGGTTTTCATTTACCTGAAGTGAAGCACTGATGCTTGCATCACCTTCAATTAAAACATCATTCTTAATATTGGTTGGAACGTTAACGATAAACTGTAGATCTTGCAAGGATGAAGTATCCGCAAGAACCTGCTTTTCCGAGCTCGTTTTTTCCGCAACTCGTGTGTTATCCGTAAATAAACGAGTGATTCGACTCGAGTCAATTTTACCCGCAACCACAGTTACTGCGATTAAAAATAATCCTGAGAGAAGTAATGCGGTAGAAGCAATTCTCTTTTTGTTTACCGCAGTTTTTTCTGCATTAGACTCGAAATTTGCGTTTCTGGTATGATCTTCGGTAAATAAATCTTTGAAGTAATCTTCAGGGCTAATTACTCGATCATCTGTCGTTGGAATAATTTCATCCTGTGATGCATTAACAATTGATTGAGGTGTTTCTACATAAGCTGCTGTTGCAGGAACAATCTGTTGTGTGATTGGGGTGGAAACCTGTCTTGGTATCTCTACCGGTGTTGCGACTTGAGTTGGTGCAGCCACAGTCGGCTTAACAACAGTCACCTTGTGATGCATCTTTGATTTCTTGTGTTCAACAATTTGATCGTATGAGTACCTACGGTGTTTTCCTTGTGTTCTTTGAGGAATTAACAATCCTCGTTCTTCCCAACGTCGGAGAGTTTTAGTTGATACTTTCAACAGTGAAGCAGCCTCATGAATGGAGAGAACTTTATCTAGGACAGGTGTGTTTGACATGTCTATGTTTTCTTAAATTAGACACTTGTTACTTGAGTGTCTAGATTTATTAAGACTTTTTGTCTATGTTTTGTCAATAAGCTCAATAACCGCAATTTCTAATTCGCTAATTATTTCGACGCGTGGTGTTGGGAATCTAAAGTTCTCAGCCTCAGAATAGTTTTGTATGCAAAAAGCGTCACTTCTTAAACGCATTTCTCATAAAATAGATCTCCGTATATTTTTCAGAAATTTGATACCGTCGCTAACGCCGCAACCTATCTTCACAAAGTCTTATAACATGAACGCATTTGGTTTTTTGCCTGAACAATAAACGTACTATATATAGTGTGGTTTAATAACGTGTTATAACGGGTAGTACTGTTGATGGTGGGATTGATATAACTCTACAATTGATACTACTGGCTTCATCCTGTATCGATTGATGTATATGTATTTGTCTTATTTTTACTAGTATTTAGATACAGTCTTTTTGCGGTATTAAAATATTGGACAAAAATATTGGACACTAGGCACGAAAGATCTTTGTGCGGTTAAACTCGGTTGCACCCTTACCAGTTTCGCATTAACATGATTTATGTGGGTTTTATTACTCGTATTTATTGCACTGGTGAATCCATTAGATATAGCTGCTCAAGTTACTTCTAGTGATATTGCAACAACGTATCAGTTAACACAGGAGGTACCGCCAGGAAGTATTATTTGTCTAACAGAGACTTCTTTAGGAGTATGTAGTTTTGCATATGACCCAGCAATGTTTGGGGTAACGACGGAAACTCCAACAGGGGTCTTTGCAGAGATTGAACCTCAACAGAATTCTTCTATGGTTGTTAAAAGCGGGAATACTGTCTTAAGAGTGACAAATAGTGGTGGAGAAATCCGTGCAGGTGATTTGATAACAAGCTCAGCGACTCCAGGTGTTGGTCAGAGAGCATCTCGTAATGGGTTTATCATCGGACGAGCGCTCGAAGGGTTTAATAATAGCGAGGAAGGTACCATTCTCGTTGCAGTCCATATTCAGCAGACGACTGCATTCTCAGACGTTAGATCAAACCTTTTGGAGCTTTTGAGGCAGGGGTTGGCAGCACCGATATTAACTCCATTAGCCTTCTTGCGATATATCCTATCAGCGTTTGTCTTAGTTACAGCATTTATTCTTGGCTTTATCTACTTTGGGAAGATGGCCAGAACAAGCGTGGAGGCTGTGGGTAGAAATCCATTAGCCTCAAGAACTATTCAATTTAACATCGTATTGAACTTGATCTTTATGTTTATTATCTTCAGTATTGGATTTGCACTTGCTTACCTAATATTAGTTCTGTAACGTATGGCCTTCGAATTTTTATCCTCACTTTTCCGTAAGAAGCCTCTCGTGCCTCGAAAGACTACTGCTCCGATGGTATTGGTCGTAATAGATGGTTGGGGGATTGCACCACCGTCTGGAGGTAATGCGATTTCGCAGGCCAAAACTCCAAACATGACTATGTTTCTATCTAAGTATCCAAACACATCTTTAATCGCATCTGGCGAATCAGTAGGGCTTCCTGCGAATGTTGTCGGGAATTCAGAAGTTGGACATTTGACCTTGGGAGTGGGTCGAGTCATTGATGAAAGTTTGGTGCGGATAAATCGCAGCATTGAAAATGGCGACTTCTTTGAGAATGATGCTTTATTAAAAGCTGCACAGCATGTTAGAGAAACGGGAGGTACGTTTCATATCGGCGGAATGGTGAGTAGTGGTAATGTGCACTCTTCTATTAAACATTTATATGCACTTATTGATTTTGCAAAACGTCAGAAGTTGCCTCAGGTGAGGCTGCACTTGTTTACTGATGGGCGAGATGCGGCACCTATGGATGGTATTAATGTTATTAAACAAATAGAAGAAGCAATATCAGCTGTCCCTTCTATAAAAATAGCCTCAATTGCAGGTCGTTACTATGCTATGGATCGTGATGCCCGTTGGGAGAGAACAAAACAAGTGTACGATGCCATGACGTTGGGGAAAGGTCCTCAGTTTGCAAGTGCCTCCGCTGCAATGACGTCTTACTATGCGCAAGCTATTACTGATGAGTTTGTAACGCCAAGTATCATTACATCAGAAGGATCTCCACCAAGTATAGTGAAAGATAATGATAGTATCATTTTGTTCAACTATCGAATAGATAGACCTAGACAGATATCGATGAGTTTTGTGTTGCCAGATTTTGAATATCTCAAAGGCTACGAATGGGGGTTTGACTTAGATCAAGGAAATACTAAATCGAAAACTTCCAAAGGACCAACATTTAAAAGAGAGAAGATTGTACAAAATTTATTCTTTGTAAGTATGACGGAATACCAACGTCAGTTACCGGTTTCTGCTGTAGCATTTCCAAACCATATCGTAAACGACTCGCTATCTGAAGTTCTCTCCAAGCTCAGTTATTCCCAACTTCACCTCGCTGAAAGTGAGAAAGAGCGAATGGTCACATATTACTTTGATGGGCTCAGAACCGAGCGTTTTACCGGTGAAGAAGTGACAATAGTACGCTCACCACGGGTACCTACCTACGACAAGAAGCCTGAAATGGCCGTGAGAGAGATTACAGCCAAGTTTAAAAGCGCTATTCTGAGTGATGCATACGACTTTATCGTCTTAAATATTGCTAATCCTGATATGGTTGCGCATACTGGAAACTTGAAGGCCACGGTACAGGCCGTCGAAGAAGTTGATAAGGCGATTGGCATTATGCACGACCTAGTAATGTCAAAGGATGGCACTATGTGTATTACAGCTGATCATGGAAATGCAGAGGAGCTTTTAACATATAATCAATCAGGCTTCTTTTTTACATCAGAGACTGGTTCGATGAATACAGAGCATTCGAATAACCCTGTACCATTTGTTATTATGAATAAGGCATTCGTTGGAGCAGGTCAGTCAGTCGAAATGCAAAAAGGAGCATTAAGTGATGTAGCACCCACGATATTAGCACTCATGAAAGTGCCAGTGCCAGAAAGTATGACAGGGAAGAACCTTTTTGTAATTAAAAAATAACAGAAACACATGTATATAGAACCATTCTTTTTGACGGGTATCGCGATAGTATCTATTTGTTTAGTGCTTCTAATTGTCGCGGTTACTATTCTTTATATTCGCGTAAATAGGGCGTTTTTATCGATGAGTACAGAGTTTACTCTATACAAAAAGGATCATGAAACCCAAGCGAAGCACGCGCTTGACGAAGCGCAAAAGAAAGCTCAAGAAATTATTGCAAGCACCCAACTTTTTAGCTCTGATATGAAAAAATCAGTTGCAGATGCTATTAACAAATCGGTTGCGAATGGTACTTCAACATATGATCAGTTAATTTCTGAAATGGGAGACAAAAGCGCCAAAGAATTATTAACCTACTCAGATTCATTAAAGAAAATGGTACAAGGCGAAGCAAGTTCTTTAACCAATTCTTTTAAAGATCAGTTACAAAATGAAGAACAGGCTTTCCATCAAACACTAGAACAAAGTCAAGCAGAAATACTTGAAGAGGTAAAAAAGAAAGCAAGTGCTTTGTTGTCAGACGTTGTAAAAGATGCAGTCAAAAAATCCATTACTGTTGAGGAGTCAGAAGAGTTAATTCTTTCAAGTCTTCAGAAGATAAAGAAACAACATGGATTTTCCTAATATCAAACCCAAGACAAAAGACGAGCTTTTGTCATATATCGAAATACTTACTGAAACTGTTTCAAAAGAAGAAGCAGAAGAAAAGCTCCCTACTAGTCTAATGCAAGAATTAACCCGTACTATGGTTGAAAAGCAGCAATCATTTGATCAAGCATCTTCTAATATCAAAACATATCTTAATGCTATGAAAGGTATAAAAATATATCTTTCTGAAGAACCTTCTCAGCGATTGGTGAAAAAGATCCTCACACTATTCTCGGATATTCATCCACATAGATATATAGAATTCATAATAGATTCATCTGTTATTGCTGGTGTTAAAGTTTCAATTGATGGGAGCTACTACGATGAAAGTATTGACGCGCTGATTGATAAAAAGCTTGTACACTAAACCTACACATTATGTCTGCCCAAGACCTCTTTACCGTTTCGCTCAAAAAAATAAATGAAGTTGGCTTTGTTGAAGAAGTTCATTCTAACCTGATTAGAATATCAGGTCTACCTCGAGTGCACGCTTTAGAGGTGGTTGTATTTGAAAACGGGTCACGCGGTTATGTCTACTCAATTGATGAGCTATTAATCGATGTTGTCTTAATGACTGATAATTCGGTCTCAATTGGCGAACGTGTGGCTAGAACCGGTGAGTCGATTATGGTTCATATGTCACCTGATTTATTAGGTAAACATGTGAATGCATTGGGTGAGCCTGTTGGAGTGAACTCGTCTATTCTGAATTCGCCAATTAAATACCCTGTGTTTCGTCCAGCGCCTCCCATGGCGTCTCGAACCCCGATTCGCCGTGAATTTGAAACCGGTATTGCCGTCGTAGATATGACCGTCCCTCTCGGTCATGGTCAACGCGAACTCTTGCTTGGTGATAGAAAAACAGGTAAAACCCAATTCTTGCTCCAAATTTTGAGGAACCAAGTGCAGCAGAATACGGTTTGTATTTATTGTGCGATAGGAAAGAGGGAAACAGAAATTCATGAGATTATTGAGCTTTTTAAAGATCCAGCCTACAAGGGCGCTGTTACCGTAGTTGCGAGTAGCGGGCATGAAGGTGTTGGGCGTATCTTTTTGACTCCGTTTACTGCAATGTCCATTGCTGAATACTTTAGAGATCTTGGTCGTGATGTTTTTCTTATTCTTGATGACCTTTCTTCTCACGCACAGTTTTATCGTGAGCTCGCCCTTCTTGCTAAGCGATTCCCGGGGCGGTCTTCCTATCCGGGAGATATTTTCCATGTTCATGCGGAATTACTTGAGCGAGCAGGGAGTTTCCACTTGTCTAACAATAAAGAGGGAACGATTACCTGTTTGCCGGTTGCGCAGTCGGTTCTTGGAGATATAACGGGCTACATTACCACAAATTTAATGTCTATGACCGATGGCCACTTATATCTTGACACCGAAATCTTTGATGAAGGAAGAAGACCAGCGCTAAACCCATTTCTTTCTGTGACTCGTGTCGGTCACCAGACTCAAACTCCTTTGCTCCGTGACTTATCACGCGAAATTACTAGTTTCTTGACAAGCTATCGCCGGGCACAAGAATTCTCTCACTTTGGAAGTGAAGTCAGTGCAGAAGTTAAAGAAACGATTGCTCGCGGCAAACTCGTTGATTCCTTTTTTGATCAAAATGCCCTCGTTGTATTCCCTGCAAATTTCGCTGCATTCATCCTCGCCCATATTTGGGCGGGTACTGTTAAAAGTGAAACGCCAGAAACATTTAAAAAGAAAGTATCTGAGGCATTAGCTAAGTTTGCAAATGATGCGCAGTATCGAGCGAATGTGGAATCCTTAGCAACGCTTAAAGACTTCAAATCATTAATTGGGAAGGTGCAATCTATTTCTCTATGATTCGCTCAAAAGATATTGCCATCCTAAACAGGGAACTATCTGTTCTCGAAATTATTACCCGTGCCTTTAGTGAAGTAGCCTCAACACACATGAAGCAAACGAGAAATGATGTGTTAGCGAACCGTGACTTTGTGACTGAAATCTCATTAATCTTCGATGAAGTCCGTGCTGCATACGCTGATGAAGTCCAAAGACTCTCGAAGAAAAAGGCTGAGAAAATAACGTTCCTCTCACACAACGGAAAGACCGTTTCTGTGCTTCTCTCAGCGGCAAGCGGGTTGTACGGGTCAATTGTTGCTGAGACCTTTGAACTGTTTAAAAAAGAGGTGGAAAAGAACATAAGTGAGGTGACGATCGCAGGAAGACAAGGACTTGCCCTTTTTACTTCACATTTCCCCAAACGCACGTACACATATTTTGATATGAGTGATAAAGGGGGAGATCAGTCAGAAATGTCGACGCTCGCTCGACATATCGTTCAGTACGACGAGATTCATCTTTTTTATGGGAAGTTTCACACAATCGTTGATCAACGGCCTGAAACGCTTTCAATTCGGTCTCAAATTGACATCAAGCCACAAGAAGGGCGGAAAACACATTATCTGTTTGAACCTGATTTGATTTCAATTTTGCGATTCTTTGAAAGCGAATTGTTCGCCTCCGTTTTAACTCAGACCTTGCAGGAATCAACGCTCTCAAAGTATGCGAGCCGAGTTCTTGCGATGGATGCTGCAAGCAATCGAATTACGGTTGAAAGAAAGAAGTTACTCAAAGCAGAACTCTCACTAAAGCATAGAGAGACAAATAAAAAACAGCTCAATAGTTTATCTGGTATTCTGAATATGCAATGAAAGGATACGTTATTTCAGTTAGGGGACAGATTGTAGTAGTTGAATTCCCAGATGAGCAACCTGAGATAGGTGATGTGCTCCATTTAGCAGACGACGATACTGCTGTGCTAGAAGTTTTGTCCTCAGGTAAAGCCAAAACCTACTTTTGCATTGCCTTGAGAGATGCTACGAAGTTCTATAGAAAAGCTCCTCTTGTGAATACACACGATGGTGTAAAAGTGCCTGTTGGTAGGGATTTATTGGGTCGAGTAATTAATGTCTTTGGAGAGGCTCAAGATGGACAACAGCCACTTCCTAAGATGGAAGGGAGGCTTGTTCGTAAATGGCAGCGCGGTGGGGTTGTTGTAAAAAAAGAAATCCTCGAAACAGGTATTAAAGTCATTGATGTGTTTGCACCGCTTTTAAAAGGAGGGAAAATGGGATTGTTCGGAGGTGCAGGAGTTGGGAAAACAATGCTTCTCACCGAGATATTGCACAACGTTGTTGGGAAAGTTGGGCGGGATCGGTATTACTCTGTATATGCAGGCGTCGGTGAACGAAGTCGTGAAGGATTGGAATTGTGGCAATCCCTGAAAGAAACAGGGGTGCTGCCGTTTTCAAGTCTTATCTACGGTCAAATGGGTGAAAATCCTGCAGTCAGATTTTTATCTGCTTATGCGGGAGTGACTTTAGCGGAGTACTTTAGGGATATTGAAAAACGCGATATTTTATTCTTTATTGATAACGTATATCGTTTCGCTCAGGCGGGAAACGAGCTCTCTGTACTAACTGGAAGTATCCCATCAGAAGACGGCTATCAATCGACACTTGAAAGTGAAATGGCTATGTTCCACGAGAGGTTAAGCTCAACCATAGACGGGGTTATCACAAGTGTGGAAGCAATTTATGTCCCTTCAGACGATTTATTAGACCACGGCGTACAATCAATTTTTCCCTATCTAGACTCTATGCTTGTTCTGTCTCGTGATGTGTATCAAGAAGGTCGTACCCCTGCAGTAGATATTTTAGGTTCTACCTCATCTGCTCTTTCACCACGGTATGTGGGTGATCATCATTATGAAGTTGTCCTTATGGCTCGATCGCTTCTGAAGCGTGCTCAATCCCTTGAACGTATCGTTTCTCTTGTGGGTGAGAATGAGTTATCAGCGGAAGATCAAGTTGTATTTCGTCGTGCAAAGAAATTAAAAAATTACCTCACCCAGCCGTTCTTCACTGCGGAAGGTCAGAGAGGGATAAAAGGTGTGTATGTACCAGTCGCTGATGCCATAAAAGACGTTAATGCAATCATTTCTGGACAACATGATGCTTTGGACGATGATGTGTTTTTATATGTTGGGAAGATGTCTGATATAGTCCATGGCTGATACAAGTTCTATATTATTAAAAGTTCACGGCAGACGTGGCGTTATGTTTAGTGGGGCAGTCTCTTCACTTTCTTCAGTTAATAAAACGGGACTCTTTGATGTTTTGCCTCATCACTCCAACTTTATCTCACTTATCCAGAAGAAAATAGTGTACCGTGATGCAATTTCGAAACAAATACATGAGATTCCTATAGATCAGGCAGTCATGCGTGCCACAGGGAATGAAGTTAACATTTATTTAGGTCTCACCCGATCGAATTAGCCTCAATCAGTCGGGGTGCTGGGATTCGAACCCAGGGCCTCAGCTACCCGAAAGCTGCACGCTACCAACTGCGCCACACCCCGTTTTCCTCCAATTTTAGCCATTAACATCACTGGAAACAAATTGTGCACTTTATCTACAGGTTATCCGCAAAGCCTGCATGGTATTTATTTAAACCCATAATAAAGCTTCTTCGATAAGTTATCCACAATTTTGGCATTACTTTCAACATAGCCTATATTTCTAGCCTAGAAAGCAACTTTCCACTAAGGTACAATCACTTATGGCTAACTTTTATGTAGTTGCTACTCCAATTGGAAATTTGGGAGATATTTCGAGTCGTGCGCTAGATGTTCTATCTCAGGTAGATGTTGTCTTAGCAGAGGACAGCCGTGAAGCTCATAAATTGCTCCAGTCTTTTAATATTGATAAGCAGATTTTTGTTTATAACCAGCATTCATTTCTTTCAAAAAGAGATGAAATTTTAGCAATGCTTCTTTCAGGTAAAAATATGGCTCTTATTACTGATGCTGGCACGCCTGGAATTTCTGATCCTGGAAATGAGCTTGTTTCTTTCCTTTCTCCCTTTGAAAATCAAATAAAAATCATTCCAATTCCCGGAGCAAGTGCGGTGTCAGCTCTTTTATCAGTTTCAGGTTTTCCCTGTCAGAACTATTCTTTTTTTGGTTTTTTTCCCAGGAACAAACAGTTAAAGTTTTTAAAGGAAATTTCTAGCATGCATCATCCAATTGTTTTTTTTGAATCTCCTCATCGGATTTTAAAAACACTTGAAGCGATTGAAGCAAACGTCCCCGCTACAACCAAAATAGTGTTAGGTCGAGAATTAACTAAGCTTTACGAATCAATCTACAGAGGAAGTGCTTCTGAAGTGCGCAGTTTGCTCTCCCAATCACTACCTATAAAAGGCGAGATCGTGGCTGTTTTATACAATCCAAAAGGCAATAAATAATTCCCCACTTGACGGGCAGTTTTGTAATGATTTATATTTTTACTCAGAAGAGCTCTTGCTTAAATTTAAGTACTAGAAAGAGATCTTTACTGCACTCTAGAGGCCTGGAGTAATAGTAAAAATCTTTTTGCACTTTGTCTGATGTCTGGTCTGTTGTTTGCGTTCGTTGAAATTGCGCGACACGCCCTTTGTCTGCTTTGAGTTTGGTTAGTGGTGGAGTTCAGGAGGGCGTTGTCTGCGTTCTCATTTTCGAAACTTCGTATACAGTGAGGATGCTTCTTGTCCTTTTATGTTTGTCTTTTGGTGCCTTTGGAGGGAATTGAACCCCCATCGTACCCTTAGGACGGGTCCGCTCTATCCGTTGAGCTACAAAGGCGAACGCTTTGCGTTCCTATTCTACCATTTCTACCGCAACAGTTGCGTCTATGCGCTACAATTAATGTTCACGCTAAGGATGGCACGAAAACTACTGGTTACGGGCGGTTGCGGCTTCATTGGGAGTAACTTTATTTCATATTGGTTTTCCAGATACCCTAAAGATTCAATTACAAACCTTGATGCGTTAACATACGCAGGGCACCTGTCTTCAACGGCACATTTCGCAGATAACAAGAACTACCACTTTATTAAAGGAAGCATTCTGAATAAGCGTGTGGTTGAGCGTGCAATGAAGGATGTTGATATTGTTGTTCATTTTGCAGCTGAAAGCCATGTTGATAGATCTATTAAAAATCCGACTCTTTTTCTCGAGACGAATGTACTCGGAACACAAGTCCTTCTTGAATCAGCATTACGAAATAAGATTAAACGATTTCATCATATTTCAACGGATGAAGTATATGGTGCTTTGGAGTTTAATACCGGAGAGAAATTTTCTGAAGAGACAAGCTACCGACCAAGGAGTCCTTATGCTGCATCAAAGGCTGCCTCAGATCATTTAGTGCAGTCATACGCACATACCTTTGGACTTCCTACGACGATCACAAACTGTAGTAATAACTTCGGGCCTTTTCAGGATCCAGAGAAATTTATTCCACGGCTTATTACAAACTGTATTGAGGATAGGAAAGTTATGCTGTACGGTGATGGGCTCAATGTTCGAGATTGGTTACATGTTGAGGACCATTGCCGGGCAATCGATCTCGTGATTACGAAAGGAAGTATTAACAATACCTATTGCATTGGAGGGCAGGTAGATGAGGTGAGTAACCTTGAGGTTGCGACTCGCGTGTTGAATTATTTTAATAAGAGTACGGATCAGATTGCATTTGTAACAGATCGATTAGGACACGACAGGCGATATGCCGTCAACTGGACTAAGATTCGAACAGAACTTGGGTGGAAACCTCGGTATCAATTTGATGAATGGCTAACAGCAACTATTAAATGGTACGAAGAAAATACTGCTTGGTGGAGGCCATTGAAAGAACGTGCTGAGAAATTGTATCGCTAACCTGTTTACTTCAAACTGAGCCAGTATAAGTTTGGAAGGGTGCCTGTTGCTCCGAACCCGGTCAATATAACCATTTTGCTCGTCGATGTTGTTGGGAATGCATAGGGAAAGATATAGCTACCGGTGTATACAGCCAAACGGTTAGTTCCGTCATAGTCTTGAATAATAATCTTGTCTTTCTCTGTTATTAAGATATTAAGCGAGTTAGGCAGCCAGTACACCGTATTTCCGTTTGATTCCACAAGAAAGTTGCGGTCCTCTTTAATGTCATACACGTACGTCTTTCCATTCGCAATAGTTCTCTCTTGTTTCTGAGAAGAGGATCCTGGGAGTTCTTTCACTAATCCTGTTGGGATAGTTGCACTTCCACTTGCTGTGTATAAAATCTTCGTTTCATCAGGAGAGAATTGGATATTCTTTGTTACAGATTGAAACACTTTGTTTATGTTCTTTTCAACTTTTGCCAGTTGTGCAGTTGTCTTTTCGTTTTTGCTTAATTCCCATTCTGCTTTAATCTTTTGGACCTGAGGCGCAATATTTACAAGGTTGCGAGAGTCGGTAAAGCTTGCGACCGGTAACAAGTATGTTCCAGACTTTGATGCAACTAAGAGTTCTCGTCCATCAGGGGACCATTCCCATGTGAATGTTGTGAGATCAGCGTTTGTTATTCGTTTTGGGTCCCTCCCAAAACCAAGGGGAAGGTTCGTTGTTTCATACAGCCAGAGTCCGCCCTTTTCATTTTCTTTGTCCTTAGCTGGCTCAAGAGGTACTGCGTATGCAATTTTGGTGAAATCACGGCTTACTTGTGGATTCACAACACCGGTAAAGCTTAACGCGGTAAGTGAAGGTGCCGAGGGAATTAAGTATGCATTAATTTGGGTAACAATCTCTTTTTGGATTTCAATTGTCTTTTCCCAGGTTACAAACCCTTCTTTTCGCACTGAAACTTTATGACTGCCAGGATCTAATGGGAGGGTATTATTGGTTGCAGTCTCTAATTTGTCATCGACAAACACTTGTGCCCCTGTGGGTTCTGAGTTCACAACAAGAAGTCCCTTCGCAGAGATCGTAAGGGCGTCTTCTCTGTTTTCGAGGCGAAACCCGCGTGCATACAAAATAGCTACCGTGGTGATTCCCCCAACAACCAGTAGTGTTGAGAGCAGAATAAGAATTCTAAATTTGACCATACTCTATATTATAACAAGAGCGGGCTTTAGAAGCTCGTATATGATACAAATATCTCATGCGAAGAAAAATTGCCGTTGATTTAGGCACAAATAATACGAGCATTTGGTCCAATGGGTCTGTTGCCTTTACTGAGCCGACTATTGTAGTCCTGTCTGCAAGCGATGAACGCATTGTGGCTATTGGTAATGAAGCACACGAAATGCTTGGTAAAACTCCTGAAACAGTGATATCCATTCGTCCCATCTCTGGAGGTGTCATATCAGACTTCTCAATTGCTAAAGCTTTCTTAAAGATTCAATTTTCAAAACTCTCGCAATCGTTTGAGTTGCTACGTCCAGATGTAATGATTGCAGTTCCGTCTGGCAGTACTTCAGTTGAGCGTCGAGCTGCCCTTGAAGTAGCTCTCGAGGCGGGGGCAGCGCATGCATATATCGTTGAGGCGACACTTGCTGCCGCAATAGGCGCTGGGGTTGCTGTGAGTTCACCTGCCGGGAATGTAATATTACATATGGGAGCAGATGTAACAGAAGCTGCTGTTATATCTCTCGGCGGAGTCGTTGCATATGAAAGTAAACGTGTGGGAGGGAACACTATTAATCAGGCAATTAAGCAACACCTGAAAAATAAACATGGACTCATTATTGGCGACGCGACAGCAGAAGAAATTAAGCAGAAAATTGCGACTGCAGTCGTCACAACTGATGATCGAGAGCTTGAAATCTCTGGGCGTGATCTAACATTTGGGATGCCACGAAATGTTGTTGTTAAAACAAAAGAGATTCACACAGCGATCAGCCCGATTCTTGAACTGTTGTCAGCTGTTGTTGAGAGTGCACTTGAAAAAACTCCGCCAGAGTTATCATCTGATGTTATTGATAAGGGTATTGTTTTAACAGGTGGAGGAGCACGCTTAAGTAAGTTTGATAAGTTCTTAACTTTAACCACTGGTATTCCGAGTCACTTAGCCGAAGATCCAGAGCTCTGTGCAGTTCGGGGTGCTGCTGTTGTGCTTGAAAATCTGAATTTGTGGAAGAGAAGCATTATAACCAAATCGTGAAAAAGCCTTTTAACGCTCAAAAAGAGATAATTACCCAAAAGCTCGACCATATTTTGGGTGTCAAAATAAGTAGCAGTAGCCAGGATGATTTGCTAAAAGCCATCGAAAAATGGCTCATAGAAAAACGACATTTTTTAATAGTAACCCCCAATCCAGAGATTGTTCTAATGTCTCAATCAAATGAATTACTTCGTAATGCTCTTAATTCTGCGGATATTTCACTTCCTGATGGTATTGGTCTTGTTTTTGCCGCAAAATTCCTAAGAAATTCTCACATGCGCCGAATTCAAGGCAGAAAATTTATGGTCTCACTTCTTGGGCAATTAAACAAAATGGGAGGAAAAGTGTATTTTGTTGGCAGCACAGACGCGGTAATTCAGTCCGTACTGGAACGGGTATCACAAGACTTCCCACATGTTCATGCAAAAGGGACATCTGGTCCATTGCTCTCGCGGAATGGAAAACCTATAGATAAAGTAAGCGAAAATCGTGAAACAGCTGCACTTAATGAGATTACCTCGTTTAAACCAAACATTGTCTTTGTTGGATTTGGTGCTCCGAAACAGGAACTATGGTCTGCCAAACATCGGAACATCTTTAGTAAGTCAGGGGTTATGGTTGTAGGAGGCAGTCTAGATACATATAGTGGTCATGTTTCCCATCCACCTGTTCTTTTTGAGCAATTGGGGATTGAATGGTTATGGAGATTTATTCATGAACCAAAACGACTGATACGAATCTTAAATGCCGTTTTTGTATTTCCGTTGTTTGTTGTAAAAGCAAAAATTGAAAGCGTTTTATATAGATAGCAATAGATTGACTATGTATTATTGACGACTGAAAAACGAGATAAAGAAAATAAAGAGTATGAACATAGACTTTTTGATATAATAACCAATATGTCTTCCCTAAAGATGGATCTTCCTGTGGGCACTAAAGTGCCTGATCATATTGCCATTATTCCAGATGGAAATAGACGATGGGCACGAGCACGAGGGGTTAATACACTTCAAGGACATAAAAAAGGATTTGAAAGAGCCGTTGAGCTTGGTCGTGCTGCTCGGAGAGCGGGTGTCCATACTGTTTCTCTGTGGGGGTTTTCCACTGAAAACTGGGATCGGTCACCAAGAGAAGTTGATTATTTAATGAAACTCTATGTGAAGCTGATAGATGATTATCTCAAAGAAGCTGATGAAGATGAAGTCCGTCTGATTCATTTGGGACGGAAGGATCGAATCCCAAAGTTTTTAATGAAGAAAATTACTGAAGCGGAAGAAAAAACTCGACATCACAAGCGGCACGTTGCTAATCTTGCAATAGACTACGGAGGGCATGATGATATTTTGCGAGCGGTTCGAGCAATGGTCAAAGATGGATTAACTCCTGAGGAAATAGATAAGTCTACTTTTGAAAATTATCTTGATACAAAGGATCAGCCGTATCCGTATGTTGATTTATTAATCAGAACCTCAGGTGAGCAGCGAACAAGTGGGCTGCTTCTTTGGCAGATGGAATATGCAGAAATGTATTGGGAAGAAAGTCATTTTCCTGATTTTACGACAGATAAATTGCGTGAGGCTATTATTGATTATTCTAGACGAAGGCGCCGATTCGGCGGAAATGATGCCCATGAACATTTCAAATTTAAACCGGCAGTAACGGCAAAACTTGAAGTAAAATGGTGGAGACTTGCAAACATCCCTCAAGGTACACGATTCACTGATTATGCGATCTCACATTTAAAGGAGCAGTGGGGATTATCAAAGCAGCTTGCCAAAGATGCAGCGCACTTAATGGTCACGGCATTTATCGATTGTGAGAAGGAAAAGTGGCAAGAGGCTCAGGAAAAGCTGAAACAGTGTTATGAATTAATTAAGAGTGAAGCAAAACTAGCATTTGAGCCTGCACTTGCCGCAAAACTGCAAATGAGTTTATGGCAAAAAGCACAGAACTCAGGATCAGTCAGTGAACTGGATGCGACAAGTCGAGAACTTGTTTCAGAAGTATATAGAATCTCAGACTTTCAGGCTGCTAAAGCTGCTCATTTGATGAGCCTTGCAACCGTCGAGCGGGAACTTGCCACTGGAGATGAAAACGATCCCCATTGGAAAAAGGCTGAAGATTATTTAGAGAAATACTACTTAGCGCTTAAAGAACGAGTGGCTTGAAGAACCACAAAATTAATTTGCGTGCAAGTGCCTAACTCTAGTATTTTTTTGCCCAGAAAATCGGTTTTTCTCAATTGACAGTTTTCTTCCGTTTATGCTTCAATGAATGACTGAGTAGTGCCTATGCAAAAGCTACTCAATACCTACTTATTTCATGCCTAACGACCTGCCCACCGAGCCTAAATACATCGCAATCCGCACAGCAGCCGAGTTTCTTGGAGTGTCAATTGATACATTACGTAGATGGGACAAGCAGGGCATTCTAAAGGCACAAAGACCGAACGGCAAAGATCGTGTTTTTCTGGTTAAAGACTTAGAGCGATTTAAGTACGCACATCCACTTCAGGTCTCCGAAGCTGCAGACCTTCTGGGCATGTCTATTTCGACATTAAGGCGTCTTGAGACACGAGGGAAGCTCGTTCCTAAGCGCGACAGTAATGGTAGGCGTATTTACAATTTTGCAGAGCTTGCACGATTCGCAAAAAATGTCCCTTCAGACAAAGTAGCTGTTACTCAATCTGAGGTCAATATTTTAACCAAAGATGCGGTTGCGGCACGTATTGAGGTAGACACTATATTGCGCCGCGTACGACGAGTACGCAGTATTGTTGCTTCGCTAGCAATCTTTGTTGTAGTTTCTATTACAACCCTCACCGTACTCTTTTTGCTTTACCCATCAGAAACAGCAGATTTTTTTGAGCTCACTGAGCCAGAGTATGTAAGCAATGGTGTTATTTTAAACAGGTCAGTGCTTGGGGTTGCCAATTCAAACGAAGCTTCTGGTATTACTCCTATTATTATTTCATTATTTAGGCCACTTGCAAAGGTTTCTCTGAACCTTGTTGGTCAAATAGATGAAGAAAAGTATCAGATCGCCACGCGTTCACACATTATTGACGGAGATTCTCTGCTGCGGAGCATTAGCTCAATTGAGATAAGCGATTCATCAGACTTTATTATCACCGATACAAGTGTTATTCATAATTTGAATGCTGAGCTCCTTGACGGCCGACAGGTAGGATCTAACCCAGGTAACCTTGTCGTAATTGATGACAACGGAAAGATTAACCCTGATCTTATTGACTATTCGACAGTTGAGGTTGCATTCACAATTGAGGATAGAAGTATTGGTGGTGCTCAAATAGAACTCGATACGATCGAGAATGAAAATATCGCTAATAGTGCTATTACAAGCAATAAGATTGAAGATGGAACCGTGTCCTCAAGCGATCTTGCTGATAATGCAGTTATTACCGCAAAAATTGCGGATAATGCAATTACTGGCGCTAAAATTGATAATGGAACAATTACGACATCCGACCTTTCAACAGGGCTTAGTTTTTCAAGTAGTACACTCATTGATTTGTCTGCCGTTACTCATACATCAACTACACCTCAAGGGTTAGTTCTCCCAAATGCGTCCTCTGCAAATCCTTCTGGTCCTTCAACTGGGGAAGGGTATTTGGCCTGGGACACCTCTGGGAATCAGTTAATTGTTTATGATGGTGCCAGTTGGGGCACCCTCGCTGGAACAGGCGACATTACCGGAGTCACTGCCGGTTCAGGTGTAACCGGTGGTGGTGCAAGCGGTGGTGTAACAGTAAATGTTGGAGCAGGAAATGGAATTACAGTTAACGCGGATGATATTGCCATAAATTTGGCAACAAGTGGTACAACTGGGGGGTCTTCGAGTAACTCAGGTCTTGAAGTAGGTTCAGGAGGGCTCAGTTTGCTAAAAGGTTGTAGTGATAACCAGATATTAAAGTGGACTGACGCTGGAGGATGGGCATGTAGTAACGATACTGGCAGTGGCAGCACTGTTTCTGTTGAAGAAGGCGATTCATCGGTGACAGCAACGCTTTCGACACTCGACTTTTTAGCAGCAGACTTTATTGTGCAAGAAAGTCCGTCTGGAGAAGCGAATATTAGTGTCGACTATGCAAATTCCGGTATTACTCGAGTCAATCAAGCGCAAGTTGTTACCGGGGGATGGACCTTTAATACTGCGGCAACAACGTTTACCACCGATCTTATCGCCAATGGGGGTATTACGCTTGCAAGCGGTGAAACCATTTCAAACGGGAGCGATTCAACAATCACCTTAGGTCGAAATGATGCTGGAACTGTTACATTAAATGCAAAAGATGATGATGCAACAGCAGCGTTAACCATTCTTCCAGGAGGAGCAGCTGCATTAACACTTGGAGGAAGCGCTACCACCGGAATTACGCTCGTAACAGATTCAACGGGTGATAGTGAAGTGGTCTTGCCTGCCAGTTCAATTGGGAATAGTGAGTTGGTCAACTCAGGGCTGACATTTGCCGGAAACTCCGGAAGTGGAAGTGTTGCCTTGGGTGGAACATTTACTATTGTAGGGGCTGGCATTAATAATGCTGTATATTCTGGCGGCACAGTTACCATTACTGGAACTGAAGCAGACACTTTGGCAAGTGTAACTGGTCGAGGAGCTACTTCATCGACAGCACTCACCTTATCTTCAACGAGCAATGCAATTACTGTGGGAACACTCACTATCTCCGGTGATGCATTTACTGATTTAACAGGGACTGGACTTACTATTTCCGGTGGAGCGTTAAACACAACCCTCGGGGTTGCCATTGATAGTAGCGAGATTACCGATGCCACAATTGGAAATGGCGATATCGCAAATGACACAATTGATCTTGACAAAGTTTCAGACACATTAACACTCGACGCTGCAACCTCAATTACCGCAAGCGGTGCGCTCGGCCTTACCATTGGAAACAATGTGACGCTTTCTGCAACAGGCACGGGAGCTATTGTTGCAACTGATCTCTCTTGTACCGACTGTATTACTTCAACAGAAATTAGTGAGCTCACATTAGGCACTGACACTGCTGGTAATTATGTGGCTACCGTAACTGGGGGGGCAGGACTGACGGGTTCCGGGGCAAGCGAGGGATCCACTCCAACTCTGGCTGTTGGAGCTGGAAATGGTATTACGGCGAATGCAGATGACATTGCCGTTAACCTGACATCAAGCGGAACAACGGGCTCGACTTCAAGTAACTCAGGCCTTGAAGTAGGAAGTGGAGGGCTCAGTTTATTAAAAGGCTGTAATGATAATGAAATTTTAAAGTGGACTGACGCAGGTGGGTGGGCGTGTGCAACTGACACCTCTGGGAGTGGATCAGCTGCCGTTCAAGAAGGAGACTCAGGGGTCGTCGCCTCACTTTCGACACTCGACTTTTTGGCAGCAGACTTTATCGTTAGCGAGAGTCCATCTGGTGAGGCAAATATTAGTCTTGATTATGCAAATTCAGGTGTCACCCGTGTCGGGCAAGCTGAAACAGTAACCGGTGGCTGGACGTTTAATACTGCGGCAACTACCTTCACTACAGCAATTGACGTAAACTCCGCATCAACGGTCGCAGGCTTAACGGTTGACGGAAACGGCAGCCTCTCTGTATCAAATGGTTCACTTGATGGGGCACTTTCTCTTTCAGGAACCACCAGCGATAATGGACTGCAAATTGGTCTGACAAACGGAACAAGTGGAGGAACTCAAAACATTGCCTACTTTGATAATGCTGCATCGAGCGGTACTACTGAAAGCATTTTGGTTATTGATAACAGTGATACTGACACCGCTGTTACGAATGCAATTGAATTTATAAATGCAGGTGGAGGTTTTACCAATCTGTTTAATGTCGCGGGGACAACTATTAGTTCTGGTGAGTTCACACTTCTCGATGGACGTGATACAGCACTTGTCGATACAACTGATGCTGTATCAACCGCTATTACTGGTACAGGCACATTAACTGCAGGGGCAACAGGAGCTGGATTTACCATTAACTTCGGAACATCAACTCTCTCGGGCAATATCACGGGAACTAATATCTCAGGTGTAGATATTTCAGATGATACTAATCTTACGGTGACAAATGGCATTACTCTCACGGGCGATCAGTTGAGCCTTGCCTCAACTGCTGCCGGTGATGGATTGACCTACACAACAGGAGTACTCGCGATTGGTTCAGGCGCGGGAATTACCGTTTCTGCTGATGCAATTGCGGCAACATTGGGCACTTCAATCGCGAATTCTGAAATCGACAACGATGCGATTGATTTTGATAAAGTGTCAGACACCTTAACGCTTGATGCTGCAACATCTATTACAGCGAGTGGTGCTTTGGGACTTACGATCGGTAACAATGTGACGCTTTCAGCAACAGGTACAGGAGCCATTACTGCAACGGACCTTTCTTGTACTGACTGTATTGGTTCAGCTGAAGTCGGTGAGTTAACACTTGGCACAGACACCGCAGGAAACTATGTAGCAACTGTTACAGGTGGAGCAGGACTCACCGGTTCAGGCTCAAGCGAAGGATCAACTCCAACCATCGCTGTTGGTGCAGGGAATGGAATTGCAGTTAACGCTGATGACATTGCCGTTAATCTCACATCAAGCGGCACAACTGGTTCTACTTCAAGCAATTCAGGGCTTGAAGTTGGAAGTGGAGGGTTAACCCTTCTTAAGGGGTGTAGTGATAATGAGCTCTTAAAGTGGACTGACGCAGGTGGGTGGGCGTGTGCCACTGATACTTCAGGAAGTGGTGCTGCTGCTGTTCAAGAAGGAGACTCAACCATTGTAGCCTCACTATCAACACTCGATTTCTTGGCAGCAGACTTTATTGTAGGAGAATCTCCATCAGGGGAAGGAAATATATCAATTGATTATGCAAATTCAGGAATTACCCGTGTGGGGCAAGCTGAGACAGTAACGGGTGGTTGGACGTTTAATACTGCATCCACAACATTCACTACTGCAATTGATGTAAACACAGCTTCAACAATGGCTGGACTGACTGTTGATGGCAATGGTAACCTCTCTGTTTCAAATGGAACCATAGATGGAGCAATCTCACTCTCTTCTACAACCTCTGATAATGCGACTCAAATCACACTCACAAACGGCACGAGTAGCGGAACTCAAAATATTGCCTACTTTGATAATGCTGCTTCTACTGGAACAACCGAAAGCATTGTGGTTATTGATAACAGTGATAGTGATACGGCAGTGACGAATGCAATTGAATTTGTAAACGCTGGAGGCGGGTTCACCAATTTGTTTAATGTTGCAGGCACAACTATTTCAACCACAGAGTTTACGCTCCTTGATGGACGAGACACCGCTTTGGTTGATACAACTGATGCGGTTGCAACAGCAATTACAGGAACTGGAACTTTAACTGCAGGTGCAACGGGAGCTGGGTTTACCATTAACTTCGGAACATCAACCCTTTCAGGCGACGTAACAAGCGCAAATATTTCAGGGGTCGATATTAGTGCTGATACAAACCTTTCAGCCTCTAATGGAGTGACGTTAACAGGAGATGCATTAAGCTTGTCATCTGCAGCGGGTGGCGATGGATTAACATACACAACAGGCGTACTTGCTGTTGGCGCAGGGACGGGTATTTCAGTTGCAGCTGATGCAATTTCTGCAACATTGGGCACTTCAATTGCCAACGCTGAAATCGATGATGATGTCATTAATTTTGACAAAATTGCGAACGCGTTAACACTTGATGAAGGCACAACAATAACAGCGGGCGGTGCATTAGGGCTCACGATCGGTAACAACGTCACTTTGTCAGCTACCGGGACAGGAGCGATTACTGCAACAGACTTGTCATGTGCAGATTGTATTAACGGCACCGAAATTGGCGACTTAACATTAGGGACAGACACAGCTGGAAACTATGTTGCCACAATTACCGGTGGGGCAGGACTGACCGGTTCAGGTTCAAGTGAAGGTTCCACTCCAACGCTCGCTGTTGGAGCAGGTAACGGAATTACAGTGAACGCAGATGACATTACGATTGCGTTAACCGGAAGCGGCACAACTGGTTCTACTTCAAGCAATTCAGGACTTGAAGTTGGTTCTGGTGGACTCAGTCTCTTAAAGGGTTGTACTGACACTGAAATATTAAAGTGGACCGATGCCGGAGGATGGGCCTGTGCTGCTGACGAAACAGGCGGGGGAGGTTTCACAAGCTTCACTGCTGCAGGAGACTCAGGTGGTGGTCAAACGATTTCTGACGGAAATTCGTTATCTATTTTAGGTGGAACAAATGGAATTGATACCGTTGATAGTGCAACTGATACCGTGACCTTAAACCTTGATACAACTGAAATTGGAACAACCACATTTGGATCAGGAAGCGGGATTACCTGGACGTTTAATGCAGGAGCAACGGACCCTGTAATTGCATTTGGATCAGATACCATCGACTTTACGGCAGGTACGACTACGCTCTCTGGGAACCTCACCGTTTCAGGGGGAACAATTTTAGGTGTCGCGACCAGTAATTTGTTAAATTCAGTAACCACAACATTAAACTTTGCAGGAGCCGCTACAACGTTAAACATTGCTGACGGTGCAACTACCAAAACGATTGATATCGGGGGCGTGACTGCTGATGGCACTGACACAATAAATATTGCAACAAATGCCACTTCTCCAGATGTTATTTCAATTGGAAACGGGCATGGGGTATCAAGTATCGCGCTTACATCAGGTGACTCATGGGCAATTAGCGCGAATGGTGTAATGACTCTTTCTGCTGATTCATCACAAACCACGGCGATTGTTGCAACAGATACTGACTACACGAATTTTGCCTCAATTGGCGACAACAATATCATAGGGACAACTGCTGCAATTGACCTTACAAACTTTGACGTTGCTTCAAC
Organism: Candidatus Woesebacteria bacterium UBA5941; assembly: GCA_002430735.1. GTDB lineage: Bacteria > Patescibacteriota > Microgenomatia > UBA8517 > UBA8517 > UBA5941. Next base: position 53,988 of record DJCV01000013.1, read on the forward strand.
CGGTGCGCTTACCTTGGTTGGCGGATTGTCTCCAGATATCACGACGCAGTCAAATAATAATTTGACTATTCAGCCAGGAGGGACTGGTGCAATTATATTTAATTCAAGTAATACTTCAGCGTCTGCAATCGACATTAATGCAACGGGTACCGTTGCCGGGAATGCGTTCACGCTTGATACTACCAACGGTGGTATTGCGCTCACTGCTGGTGGTGCTTCAAACGGGGATATTACGATTCTTTCAACTGATGACTTGAGTATAAATGGAACAGCAGGTTCTGTGGTCAATATTGGAACATCAGCGGTAGCTCAAACAATTGCAATTGGTGCTTCAAGTAACACTGACCTTGCACTTGCTGACGCACAATGGAGCATAACCGGTGCTGGGGTTGCAAGCTTTGTTTCAGGAACGGTACTCGGATCTCAAACATTTACAACAAATAACATCGTTGACAGCGGAGCTCTTACTATTAAATCAGCAACCGGAGCTAATGCCTTAACGCTTGATTCAGGGTCTACAGGAACGGTGAACCTTGGTACGAGCAACAATGCGAAAACTATTAATATTGGAACGGGAACACAAGGGAATACTATTCTCATTGGAACAGACAATACCACCTCTGACACGATTACAATCGGTACTGCACTAGATAACGTTTCAATTGTGGGTGACTCCTGGTCAATTACCGATGCGGGGGTTTTGACCGTAGCATCATGTAGTGGATGTGGAGGCGGTGGAGGAACGTTGCAACAGGCTTATAGCGGTGATGCTGACGGTAGTAATGCGATCATTTTAACTGACTCAACTGATGGATCTGTTATTATCCAAACCGTGGCTGGAACACAGTTCCAAGTTGCTGCAACTGCTGCTCCAACTGTTGACCTTGCTTCAATCACAAATGCTGGTCAAGGAGTCACAAGTACGAGTGGTGTTGACGGGTTATCAATAACCTATGTGCAAGCAACAGACGCAGGCGCCATCACCGGGAGTGGGCTCGATGTGACATTAACTCCTTCTGGAGACGCCTCAGACGTTATCCGTGGAATCACCCTTAACAACATAACCAGTGGAAGTTCAACAGAGACTGGTTTGTATGTGGGAACTGGGTATGATCGTGATATTGAATTTGCAGACAGTACCCCAACAATTAGATCAGCCGATGGTGCAGTACTTTCATTCACCGATGGAACAAACACGATGGCTTCTATTAAAGACCAAGGGACTTATGCATTTTTAAACATCACTCCAAAAGGAACGGCATCCGATCCAGCGACTTGTGCTGTTGGTGATGTGTACGTAAATAGTAGTGACGCGACGATTAAAGCTTGTACCGGAACTGATACCTGGGAAGCACTCGATGGCGGTGGTGGAGGCGGAACTAAGGTTGTGACGTTACATCCAGAATTCCCAGGCGCAACCCTTACCGCCAACGGAAGTGCGACTATTAATGGAACCATGACCTCAGATGTTACCGGAAGTGCTGATGGATGGAAGAATTTCTATGAATGGAATTCAAGTCAAACAAGTTTGCAAGACTATACCGTTGCTGTTCGGTTCAAACTTCCATCTGACTTTTCATCGTGGGCTACTTCGAATGCCATTGTTGTTAATTATGTAACAGAATCAACAGCAAACACCAATAATAAAATTGATATCGATATTCGAAACGAAGACGATACCCCAGGAACGACCGTGACTACGTCTTCAGCAAATGTCTCAGGAGTTGCAGCAACATGGACATCCGTTGCCATTGATGACTCAGTAATTGACGATGGTGCGGCACCGGACATTGACGCAGCGGGTGAGGACATCGTTTTGTTAATTAAGCTTTACTCAAAAGACTCAAATTACTCACGAGTTGGTGATATTGTCCTAACATATACTGCCCAATAAACGCCCCATGAAGAAACTAATGAACATTATTTTTAAACAGGCAAAAAGAAGCTTTCGTTCCGTTCTTCAATGGTGGCGGCATCTTTCTAAACGAACGCAGTTGAGTTTGAGTCTCTTTGAACTTGCGATTGTGTTCTTCGTGCTGCCAAACATTCATGGTGGTTTGAAAATTTTGGGGTTTGTAGAGAAAGACTTTATCGTCTCAACATCTGGTGCACTGTATGAAACCAATAACAATCCTTATTTTCGTGCACTAATTGGTAGTAGTAGCGATACCAAACAGTCTATTCTGAAATTTGAAATACAAGGTAAAACAGTAACCATAGGACTTCTTGATGCTGCAGAAGAAGCACCGGTTGTGAAACTTGTTGATGTAAATGAGACTCCTTCTAACCTTATTATCCCTGAATCGCTCATACATGCTGAGGCTGAACTTGCCTCAGCTGAAGCTGTGTTGCAAGAAATTGCGAATAAAACCTATGAGGTTAGCCAAGAGGTATCAGAGATTATTGGAGAAGCTGAGCAGACGTTTTTTGGCCCGCGCGAGCAGATTGTTTTAAGAGCAATTGAAAAAATAAACAAAGTTACCTATTATCGGAAACAGAACGCTCTCATTGAGACGATAGAACTTGTAAACCCAGACATTGAAACACTTCACTTTGTAGTGAAATCTCCCGACATTTCTGTTCGTAAAACTCGATTGCAAGATTGGAACTTAGTGAGTGAAGGGAATGGGCTCATGACCGTTAAAACGCACATGGTGGATGGTCGTGGTGCAGTCTCAGCGCTACCTGAGGTAGATAATGCATTTACTGAAAGCACTGATGACACTATTCACCATTTGCTTCTACCCGTTGAGTGGATGCAATCACCCTCTCGAGTGTTCCCTCTGAAAGTTGTCCGCACATTTGCTCCTCTTGAGCCAGTACATGACTCTCTCGAATCCAAGCTACAAAATATAGTTGGAGAACAGTTTGTAGAACTCTCACTATTTACGTCTCACAACCCGCGGTTCTTAACCCTTTTCAAGGGAGATGTTTTATATTGGGAAGCACTATCAGGCACTATTTCACTTATTCAAAATGGAAATACAATACCGCTTTTTACCGAGCCGTTACTGTCAGGGCTTTCATGCACTGATAATGGGTGTTTCGCAGCAAGGACAGATACCATTCAGTTTTTTAACCCAACAGACATACTAAATCGCTTGCCTGAATCAGATATCAACACATTTTTCGAAAGTTTAAAGGTTTCTGATACTCCACTTGGTGGAATCGCTGTTGGGAAAGGTACAATTCTTCGTACAAGCTATTCAAGTCCAACAGGAGCCGTATATGGATCAAGCACTTTTGGTGGTGTCGAAAATAAAGTATATGAAAATGTAAGTTTTCCGTCGTTTCCAGCGGTCAGTGAAGACGGGCAATATCGAAGTTTTTGGGCTGAAGGGAAGCTGTTTATAGGTGAGGCAAATAGCAACTGGCAAACCATTTCAATCCCATTTGAACCTGAGTCAGTTTCCATTGGAAATGACAACCGTGTTTATTTTATAGTTAAGTTTGATCCTTTGCAGACGGATATGGTTGTGCGAGTGACACCAGGTTTGGGACTTGAGATTCTCTCACACGTTACCGGGGACTTTAGTTCACTTCATATCACGAATGACACTCTCTACCTTGGGTTGAATATAGATGAACGGAACGGAGCTGTTTTGAAATTGCCACAGAATATTTTGGCATGGAATCAATGGAATGAATATGAATAAGAAAAAATCAGTGTTCGCAGTATTACTTGTCATAGTGTTTATGGTTTCCTCCATGGGATTGCCACAACTTGTGTTATTTCAATCCCTCCAGAAGCCACTCCCGAAAACTCTTGAAAGAGCTCCAGAAGCAAAAGCTGAAAATGCGTACATTTCAGCTACAGCGTCAGTTACTACTGGAATACAAACCAATCATCATTCCTATACTCAGATAGCAGATACCTTTGACTGGAGAATACTCACGACCGCTTCAGGACTCGATGCAACGGTAACATTCTCAAATGTTGCGCTGAATAGTGCCAACGTATTGTATGTGAACTACAACGGGTCAGCTTCATCCGCATCATTAACGTACGAAATTCAGATTCGTGATTTTACTGCAGGCACATGGAGAACCATTAACCCACATGCAACAACGCTGGCCAACGTAACCGACCAGGCCGCCGGGCTTTTGTATCAGCCGACTGCTGCGGTTGCTGGAATGGGGCAGATCGCAATTTATGATGGATACTTTAGTAATGGAAGCAACTCACCAGTTTCAATCCCATTGTCTGACTTTGTAAATGATAGTAATGAAGTGCAAATTCGATTCCTATCAGCCACAGTGACACCGAATCTTGAAATGCGTATTGATTATTTGTCTGTTGAACCAGCAATAGAAAACATGAAATATGCATCTTCTATGACAACTGCAGCAGGCACCGTTTCCAATGAATATAACGATACAACAACAGACGACAATACAACAAACTTATCTATTGCGGCGACCGCAAGTGGTATTGACACATATTTGTCGTTTACGAACATGCCAACCCCGTACACCGGGGCGAACGTTATTTTGGTGGAATATTCAGGAAATGATGACGCGTCACTTTCTGATTACAGTATTCAAGTCCGTGATTTCACTAACGGCCAATGGGATACGTTAAACGGAACTGTTTTAAATAGCGCAACTGATACCACCCATTACTTTGCAACTTCAACAGCACAAGCTGTTACAGACTATATCTCAGGAAATGAAATTCGGATTCGGTTTGTTTCAACTGATACGTCGGGTACTTTAAATATTGATTTTGCTCGAGTGACTATTGGGTCAGTCATGACTAATACAGGATTTTATATAGATGAAATTAGTAGGGGATCTGTTTCAAGTGGAAGTGAAACAAACATGCAAACCATTGATACAACGTCAGCTGCATCTAGCTGGGTTCTTTCAACAAGTGCTTCAGATGTCACCGCAACAACCCAGTATCCAGGTGACTGTAATGCGGCTACTAATAACTGTGTTGGGGTAAATTTACAGCTTCCAGTAACTGTTCCTTCAAACACGATGGTAACCGGTGTGCACACTATGTTTCGATACAACACTTCAAGCGCAAACATCGATATGGAGTTTGGGATACGGAATGTGATGAATGGAAATATGGCGGTGACAACTGCTGTTGCCGATGAAACATCTCTTCAGTCGATGCGAAGGGAGTTAAGCTATCCAATGCCTCCACAAGTTGGAACAGACCCTTTGGTAACAGTTCCTGTGTATGAGCCCGAGTATTATGTAAACACAATAAACGATGCAATTAATTTTTATGCTCGATCTGCAGCTTCGTCGGCAAGTGGAACGCTCACTCTTGATTTTGTCTTTGTCTCAATACGATATTTAGGCCCTTATAAAAGTGTGAGTAACAGATGGGTGCCTACTGGTGCAACGATTACAAACGGAACAAACAACGCCTCAAACTTTAGGTATGCAAACAGGGATGACTCAAACTATTATTCAGTTACTCCTAGTGGTAGTGGTACTGATTATTACTTGTCTTTCTCGAACGTTGAGATACCAACAAATGCCAATAAAATTATTATTGACACCCGCGCCCGTTCAAGCGCAGCTTCTCAAACGTATGAAATATATCTTTACGACTTTGTGAATACGACGTGGAGGGAAGTTACTCCGCATAGTACGAATTACACTTCTGATGGTACGCTAAGCACCGAGGAGTTAGTTCAAGTGGAAGTGTACGATGGGTATTTTAGTAACGCGAGCGATGCACCTGTTTCAACGCCAATTTCAAATTTTGTGAGTTCTTCACAAATGCGTGTGCGATACGTAATGGCAAGTACAACTAATCGTTTAGAGATTGATTGGGTAAATGTAGAGATTGCAAATGACCCGGTTTATTTTGCTGCAGATTCAACGATTACCAACGGAACTATTACAAATGAATATAATGATACAACGACAGATGATGCAACAACGAGTTATACAATTACAAATTCAAGCGGAATTGATTTTTACCTATCATTTAAAAATGTGTTGACTCCGCCCACGGGAGCGGATACTGCGTATTTACATGTGTCATCGCATATGACTGCAGGCGCAGGAAGTTATACTATTTCACTTTACAACTTTAATACAACGAGTTGGGTCCCATTTAATGGAACGGTATTAACACACACTTCCGATCGAACTGATTACTACTTCCTCAACATTTCTAATTGGGCTCATTATATTAGCGGTAACGAAATGCGCGTAAGGTTCAACTCAGCTTCAGCAGGAGGGACTATTGTTGTCGATTATGCCAAGCTAGCTCTTGGGTCTGTAACAAATAGTACCGTGGGACAAACAATTGATCTTGGAGGAACATATGTAAACTCATATTCAGAAACTGCAACACTTGATACCAGTAACTTTGTAGCACTTGAAAATTCATGGGGTATTCGCAGTCATCCAAACACGCAGTCTGCAGAGGCACTAGAAGCTCCAGCCTCAATTGCATTGACAGTGAATTATCCACTCACCGTACCGACGAATGTGTATCCTTCAGGCATCATTTGGGCAATGAAAGGGTCTAGTAATGCGACAACTATTTCACCAACTGTGTCATTTACCAATACAAAAATCGGTACTCGAGTTGCGACAAATGCGCGAGGGGTAACGCTTGCTCTCAATGCACTCCCGAACGCGGGTGATTTAGGAACGTTTGCTTCAACAACCGAAGTTATGAGAGAAGGGTGGTTTATCGAAAACACGGCGAATGCTCTTTTGAACGAACAAAATATGGTTCAAATGCGTATTAGAACAACTGCTTCTACGCTCTTAGGCCCTGCATATTTTATGATTGATGCAGGGTTTGTAGCTTTAAGGTACGCTGAATAACCTGAAACATATGGCACTCAAAAAGAAAAAATTCATACTCTCAATTGTTTTAAGTTGTGCAATGACTGCTCAATCGTGGCATTTACCGTATTTAATTTTAAACGAGGCACCACAGACACGGGAGCTTGCACAAAAATTACGTCCGAATGAAGTTTCAAGTGCAGACGCTCGATTTCAGTTCCAGCCAACAACGACAACAGTGACTACAGCAAAAGGCACGACAGGGGATCATCTAGCGGTAGGTGCCGCTGATAATCTATATATGTATGCCACAAGCTCCGATTCAGGGCTCGACATCTCGTTTACTTTTAATAATGTTCGATTGTGGAGCGCGAACGCTATTCGTGTTTTCTATGATGGGTTTGCGAGCTCAGCATCACTTACATATGAGATTCAAATTCGGGATTATGTAAATAGTACCTGGCGAAATATTAATCCCCATGAGGCCACAAATACAAATACTGCTGACTCAACACTTGCAGGATCTCTTTCATCAGTTGCTGCAAATTTACCAGGTGGAGGAGTGATTGATATTTATGATGGTTACTTTAGTAATGGCAGTAACACTCCAGTTGCGACGCCGCTTTCTAATTTTGTAAACAGTGACAAGCAAATGCAAATTAGGTTTTATTATGCAGGTTCCACTGAGAACCTTCAGTTAGCAATTGATAATATTACGATTCAACCATCTCAACTTCCATATTATTACCCATCAAGCTCAACAAAAAACAGTACTGGCGCACAGACAAATGAATATAATGATTTAACAACAGATGACGCGACAACAAGCATGACTTTTGCAGGAGCAGTTGGAGGGATTAGCAATGATTTTTACTTCACCAATGTGAGCCTCCCGTACTCTGATGCAAATACATTCTTAATTGAGTACTCCGGCCATATTTCTACCTCTAACTACTCAATAGCAATATATGACTATAACGATGCAGAATATCAGACATTAAATGGAGCAGTGCTCACAAACACATCCGATGCTACCAATTACTTTGCTCTTGTGCCGGCTGCCAACAGCGACGCGATGGAAGACTTTATTGATGAGGCAAACAATAATCGAATGAATATTAGGGTGACTTCCCCAACTACAAGCGGGACCCAAACAATCGATTTTTTAAAGCTTGTTATCGGTTCCACTCACACAAATACCGGTGACTATATAGCTGCGATTACTAGAGGAACAACTTCATCAGGAACTGAGGCAAATGTGAGGAATTTAGATACCTCAAATACGATTTCCCAATGGGTGTTGAACGCGACGACATCAGAACAAGACACGGAGAGCTCTGGGGATTGTACAACTATCACTGGGTATTGTGTGGCAATGCAAGTAACAGTACCAGTTACAGTTTCTGCTCAAAATATTGTGCAATCGGTTATCCAATATGGTCGATTTAACACAAACAACGCAGACTCGGATCCACTCATGGCTGTGCGGGATGTTGCAGGGAGTTATGATGCAACTACCTCCTCAACAAACATGACGGCCGCGGCTATGGTTATTCGCGAAACCAACAACCCAATGCCTCAGCAAGTAGGATATGCAGCCCTTGCCGCTGTTCCTGCATTCACTCCAAACTCCTACGTTCGCAAAAGTTATAACTCTATGTCTATGCGTATTTATACCCCTGCTGCAGCTGCGGCACGAACCATGAGTGTTGATTTCGCCTTTATGACGATTACACTGGTAACTCCACTTGAGCGTGAGGTGTACCGGAAAGTGCCATCAGGGGGTACTATTACTGCCGGCACTGAGACCAACTCGAATTATCGGTTTACCCAGGGAGATGATGCTGTAAACTGGGATTTAAACCCGAATGGTACAACTGGTACTGATGTCTATGTGTCTTTTAACGACACGACAATTCCAACTGGTTCAAATAAGTTAATTATAACGAGTAACCATCGATGGGATGTTAATTCGGCAAGTTACGAAATGTATATTTATGATTTCGTTACAGACACATGGCGTGATATGTCGCCTCATGAGACGAATTTTACACACGACGCGACTGCTGCTAATTATGACTACATACAGCTTGAGATATTTGACGGATATTTCAGTAATGGAAGTGGGACCCCTGTTTCAACACCATTATCAAACTTTGTTGAAAATGGGGAAGTGCGCGTCCGTATGTTATCTGCGTCAACTACCGCGGATCTTGATTGGGATTTTGCCCAAATTCAATTCGTGATTGATCCATCGTATCTTCCTGCTGACATTGTAACAACCACAGGAACAGAGGCCAATGAATATACTGATCTTTTTACTGATGACAACACAACGAACTTAACCTTAACCCCTTCTGGGAACGCGGTTGACTCATATTTGACGTTTGCGAATGTCGTGATGCCTCCTGAAGGCTTTAATGCGCTATTTGTAGAGTTTACTGGATGGAAGACAACCTCTGGCACAATCAACCTAAACTTACGCAATTTTACAACTGGCTCGTGGGAACCAATTAAGACAGGTGCCTCAATCGTTGCGCGTGCGACTCATTATTATGTCGTTGAGATAGGCGATTGGAGTAACTATATCGATTCGAATAACCACATGCGGGTACAAATAACATCAGCAGCGAGTGCGACCGTTGTGAATCTTGATTTTATTCAAATCACTATGGGAATGGTTCCCAAGGCGGATACCCCCGTTACGGCAAATTACGGGGCTATTATGAATGGAACCGCTGCAAGCTTGGGTAATATTGACACTATCTCAAGCACTGATGAATTGAACGGTGCTAATTACTTAACTATTACTGAGTCAAACGCTACAACCGGGATTCCAGCCCATGACACCATGGGGGGAAAATCATTACAAGTTGATTTTCCTTTCCACGTTGACCCTGGAACATATCCAGTTGGGCTCATTTGGAATTATCGGGCTGCGTCACACACAACAGTTGTCGTAACACCTACTATTGAGACAGGTGGATTTAACTATCAATCACTTAACACAAGCTTTTTATATACGTTGCTTGCCGCGAATGCTATGGCTGCGACCTCTGACACTGCAGTTTTAACCTCGACAACACAAGCCTTTCGACAGGGTTGGTTCGTAGAACCACTAGCAAATTTATGGGATAGCGTTGATAACAGATTGAAATTTAGACTTGCGACTACAACAGGACTTGTGAATGCAGAGTGGGATTTGAGCGTGGACTTTGTGTTTTTGTCGTATCGATGGGTACCATTTGAGATAACTCCTAACCCCGAGCAACAAATGCGCGGAGGAACCTTTTTCTTTGGTGGTGATGAGCAGAAGAAGTCATTTTGAGTTTGCAATGTCAGTGTGTTTTGGCTATGAATAAACATGGCGCAAAAAATTATCCCTACCGTTATTGCAATGGCGGGACTGTTTTTAATAGGCTTTTTTCTAGGAAAAAGTAACCCGGATTCATTGAACAGTGCTCTAAATACTATCCGAGGACAGCAAGTCAGACAAAGTGGATTCACATATATTAATCCGCTCCTTGAGTGTGAGATTGCAGAAGAACTGGATTTTGCGGAATTGACACCATTTAAGAAGGATGTTGAGAAGTATGTTGGTGACCAAATTACGAGTGGGGATGCAACACATATTTCTATTTACTTTAGAGACCTCATGAACGGGCCGTGGATGGGAATAAATGAACGGGAGGAATTCTCCCCGAGTTCATTATTAAAAGTTCCCCTTATTATGTCTTTTTACTTACAAAGTGAAAAGGATCCCTCATTACTTGAACGAAAGTTTTTATATAACGGTACCTTTGATATTGAGGATAATCAAAATATAACACCAGAGGAGACATTAGCAGTAGGTAACGAGTATTTCGGTGAAGAATTAATTGAGAGAACCATTCGTTTTTCTGACAACAATGCGGCCAAGTTATTGTCTCAAAGCATGATGAGTGAGTATTTTTTTAAACCATATAAAGATCTTGGATTAAAGCTGCCAGTTATGTCAAACGGTGAGTATTACATTCGTGTTAAAGACTATGCATCATTTTTTCGAGTTCTCTACAATGCATCTTATTTGACTAAGACCAGTTCTGAAAAAGCACTTTCAATACTTGCACGCTCCACCTTCAATGAAGGGCTAAGGGGCGGCGTCCCGAGCACAATCCCAGTTGCCAGTAAATTTGGGGAACGAATCTGGGAAAATACAAACGAGCATCAAATGCATGATTGTGGGATTGTGTATTATCCAGGGCATCCTTATCTCTTATGTGTCATGACAAAAGGGAAGTCGTTTGAATCTCTCGAAAAAACAATTTCTGGTGTGTCAAGGCTTATATATGAAAAGGCGAACGAGGCTTACTCGATTCGAGATTAATCTCTGATAGAATCTCATGTATGGTATCCTTTAAGGTGAAAGTTTTGCATGTAAAGATTTTTTTCGGTCTCATTGCAGTGGTTGGAGTTACTGCAGTTGGTGTCATCACATTTCTTCGTCAAAACCCTTCGGTACTGGGATCTTCAAAAGTGACTACCGCAGGGGATCCACAGAAAGAATTGGACCAACTTGTGGCTGAAATTAAAAAAGTAATGATTCTACCTGGAGATGAAGTCCCTACGCTTGCTACAGTATCTGAAGCAGAAAAGCTTTCTTCTCAAACATTCTTTAAAAATGCACAAAATGGCGACAAAGTGCTCATTTACAAAAAAGTCAGAAAAGCGATTTTGTGGCGACCATCTGCACGCTTAATTATAGAAGTAGGAACAGTCACTTCGAATGAGAAACCTGTTTCACCAGACAGTTCTGCGAACAATGAGACAGATGCATCTGCGAAGATGGATGCGCCGAAACGAGTACTATTTGCCAATGGAACAACGCAACCTGGGTTGGCTTCGGCAATTGCAGATCAGGCAAAAACGATTCCAGGAGTCGTAGTTGTTGATCGAGTAATTGCAAAGCGAACTGACTACGAGAAAACTATTATTGTTGATTTAACAGGGAAACGGGAACTGGAAGCGCAGTTTTTATCCCAAGAAATTGGAGGTGAAGTAAGCACTCTTCCTGAGGGTGAAGTAAAGTCTGAGGGGGTGGATTTTATGGTGATCCTTGGAACTGATCTAATTTCAGATTAAATCACGCTCCGTGCAGGGGACGACCACGCTTTTTGCTTTACATTCAGAAAAAACTCTCGTATAACAAAAGGTGTTATGGATACTGAAGTGAAAAGTGAAAAAAAGAAGCGGCGTGTTCCTCAATTTTTAATTACCAAGATTCTTCCACTGGTTCTTGTTGCGACGATTGGAGCTGCTGGAATGTACCTACTTGTAAGCAAGAACCCGTCTGTCATGGGAATTACTACTAATAGTGAAGCCGACAGTGCGAAAGAAGTGGAAGCGCTCGTAAATGAGGTTAATAAAATAATGACGCTGCCTACTGATGAATCGCCAACGATTGCGACCGTGAGTGACGCAGAAAAAATTAAGGCTCAATCATTTTTTAAAAACGCTCAGAATGGAGACAAGCTCTTGGTATATACCAAAGGACGAAAAGCAATTCTCTATAGACCAAGCGATAAACGTATTATTGATGTCGGTGTTATAAACATTAACCAACCACAAGCAAACGCAACTACTTCTGGGTCACAACAAAATATCACCCCTGCCACTAAAACATATCGAATCGCTCTCTATAATGGCACGACAACCGTCGGAGCTACAAAAGAGGTGGAAGGAGCAGTCAAAGCAGTATTTCAAGACGCACAGTTTGTAGAACGCTCTGTCGCAGCCCTTACAGATTATGCGGAAACAATTGTTGTTGACCTGAATGGAAACCGTGGAGATGACGCAAAGAAAATTGCAGAAGCATTAAGAGTTTCATTGAGTGCACTTCCAGATGGAGAAGAGAAACCTGAGAATGCAGACTTTTTGATTATCGTTGGTGGGCAATAAAAAAAGGCCGTTTAGGTAAACGGCCCCTTGTCGAAATGAGGTTATGTATTCGCTGTGTCTGTGGTTTTTTTGCGCCGAAAAAGCTCTTGTGGCAGCGCTGCCATTTTTTCTTCTGCTTTCGGTGTAAAGAATGCTGCGGCCTCCGCGCTCACATATGCCTTCACAATAATTGCAATCCAGCTTAAGAGTGAAACACCAAAGAGCGACGCAATCAGCGTTGCCGGGTTTAATGTTACAACCAGTGGTGCTCCATTAATGAGAATTGCTGGAGTGCTAAGCACCCAGATTGGCTCAACTTGCAGGATTGCAGTGTCGTTAAGAGCTGCGGCACAGACGAGTACAAGTATTACGAAAACCATGATCTGCTCCTCTCAATTTCGATAGCCTATAATAGCATCATTCGCACTCACTGTCAAAACGGCAGCCTTGACGGGGTAGACCCAGTTTGATACAGTGCCTACACATGGCTGAGAAGAAAGCGCTTGATTTAAAAAATTTACCAGACCTACTCACAGTGAGGGAGGTTGCAGAAGTACTTCGTGTATCACCGCTCACGATCAAAAGATGGGGAAAGAAGGGTATTTTGCCTCCAATTCGTATTAATTCACGGGGAGATAGACGATATAAAAAGGAAGCTGTCCTTTGGAAATTAGGTATTACTTCTGAAAGTTAATTCGTTTCTCGCTAAAAATGTGCTTCCGCTCTTGTTTTTGACGTTTTTGTAGTATAATACGCTCAACTTCTCTTCTATGAAGAAATCCCTTATTACTGTCACTACTGTGCTGTCACTTGTACTGAGCGTGCATGATATTCACGCTCAAACAGTCGTTCCTACTGCACGTCCGCGGGTCACAAGAACCGCGACTCCTACCGTGAGTCCAACTCCCTCTGAAACACCCGTTCCTACAGTCGAACCGGTTCCTACACAAAGGCCTGATATTACCCAAAGAACTGAAGAATCAGTCGGTCCGCTTGAAAAGATTTTGAAAGAAGAATCTTTAGGAGCAGTATGGAAGGCTCCACTTAAGCATGTTATCGCTCGAGCAGTTAAAAACGGAGTACCAGCAAATACTGTTGTACTGCTTCTCTTGTTGCCTGTGGTAGCTGCCTTCGTCGCAGGTGCAAGACATTTATTAGGACTTCAAGGGTTCGGGATCTTACTGCCTGCAGCGCTTGCTATTTCATTCTTAGCACTTGGCCCAATTGTTGGAATCGGCATGTTTTTAGTGATCATTGGAAGTTCAACACTTGGACGTATGTTCTTGCGTAAGATTAAGCTAAGACTACACTATTTACCTCGAATGTCCTTGCTCCTTGCATTTACAGTGCTCTGTATTTTAGGCGTGCTATTACTTGGCTCAACGATTAATGTCTCAGGTATTACCAACGTCTCAATTTTCCCCGTACTCTTTTTAGTTCTTCTCTCTGAAGACTTTATTCGTGTGCAATTAGGGAAGAGCTTCCATACTGCCGTCAATATTACCGCTCAAACACTCTTGCTCGCGCTTGTTTCATACTTCTTCCTAACACTTTCTGAAATTCAGATGTTTGCTATTAAATATCCAGAAATCTTAATTGGGGGAGTACTTGTCATTAACATCGTATTAGGAAAGTTTTCCGGGCTCAGACTTCTTGAGTACTACCGTTTTAGAAAGTTAATTAAAAAGTAACCTTACCACTATGAAACTGAATCACATCCTAGGGCTGAACGCTCGAAGCCAGCATTTTACGTTCCAAAGTAACACCCGCGAGGGGAAGCGTATTGCAAAGTCTAAAATCCTCACAGCAAAACATCTCAAAAAACTCGGAATCCCTACACCGCGCATCTATAAAAAGTTTTTTAAGCCAGAACATATCATGGATTTTGACTGGAAGCAGCTGCCTTCAAGCTTTGCATTAAAACCAAGCAAAGGATTGGGTGGTGGGGGAATTATTGTGATCAAAAGAAAGAGTAAAGACGGAAAATTCTGGACTACAACCAATAAAGAGAAGCTCACCATAGACGATATGAAGCTCCATGTACTCGACATTTTAGAAGGAGCGTTTAGTATTGGCAGTGTTCCAGACTCAGCTTTTATTCAAGAATATGTAGGTCGTCACAAGGCATTTACGCGATACGCGTACCGTGGAACTCCCGATATTCGCGTTATCGTGTTTAACAAAGTTCCGGTTATGGCAATGTTGCGACTTCCCACTAAAGAAAGTGGAGGAAGGGCAAATCTTCACCAAGGCGCTGTTGGAGTGGGTATCGATATCGCAACAGGGGTCACGACAAAGGCAATATGGCATGGGGAACCGATTAAATATAAGCCTGATTCAGACCGTAAGCTCACTGGAGTCAAGATTCCACAGTGGACTAAGATTCTTGAAACGGCCGCAAAATCGGCCGAAATTCCAGGACTTGGGTATATGGGCGTAGATATTGTGCTGCATCCAGAACGAGGACCAATGGTACTTGAAGTTAATAGCCAACCAGGTCTCCAGATTCAGCTTGCAAACTTAAGCGGCCTTAAAAAGCGTCTTGAGCGTGTGGATGATCTCGATGTTCAAGGGTTCGAACAAGGCGTTCGTATTGCCAAAGCGCTGTTTGCTGATAAGGAAGTGGTTGTCAGCATGAAGGCAGAAGAGGGAATTCAGACGGTAACTGCAGTACAAGAAATCACTCTCCGAGGCGAAAATAAAAAGAAAATGCAGGTTATGGCAAAACTAGATACAGGGGCATGGCGAACTTCTATTAGTCGTGATATCGCTGAAGACTTAGGATTGTTAAAGCCAGGTAACATTTTGTGGGAAAAGCGTGTGCAAAGCAGCTTAGGACTTGAACGCAGACCAATTATTCTTTTGACCTTTGTCCTTGCAGGGCGCAAAATAACCACAGATGCATCTGTGGCTCAACGAGCGTCGCTCAAATACCCAATGATTGTCGGTCGAAAGAATTTGAAAGGTTTTCTTATAGACCCAGGAATCAGGTATAATAAAAAGAATAGAGTATGAAAATTACCCTCCTAACAACACTCCCTAGTTTAATTGAAAACCGCCGTATTAAAGAAGAAGTTGAGGCAAGAGGAGATACCTTTGCACTTGTGGATATGAAGGAATTCTCTTATAAGGTCATAAACGATACTCTTTCAGTACCTCAAATGGATGTATTACTTGCAAGCGATGTTGTTATTGTAAGAGGAATCTTTAATGCAGTGAAATCAATTGCTTCCCTTGTTGCCTATTTAAGAGCGAAAGGTGTTCGCGTGTTCGACAATAATTTGAGCTCACACCCGTATTCTATTGATAAAGTAGTTGATGTTTTTAAGCTCGCTTTAGCTCACATCCCAACTCCAAACACTGTGTACGCAAGGTCATTTGATGAATACCCACAGCTACTGGAACAAGTAGGGTACCCCGCTATTATCAAATCAACACGGATGGGGAAGGGAGTGGGGGTAAATAAATATGACACAAAAGAGGAGGCCGCGCAGTACATTAATGAGCTCAAATCAAACGATGCGAATGCGAAAAGTTACCTTATTCAATCATACATTCCATATGAACACGACCTTCGTGTACTTGTTATTGGTCGCACAATGTATGCGATGAAAAGAATACCTCAATCTGGTGAATTTAGGGCGAATTTTTCGCTTGGAGGCAGTGTCGAGCCCTTCCCTTTGACGCCTGAAATTGAAGAGCTTTCGTTGAGAGCAATTACTGCCGTTGGATTAGAAATTGCAGGAGTAGATATTTTAATTGAACCGAATGGAAAAAAGTACATTCTGGAGGTAAACCACACTCCTGGATTTGAAGGTATGGAAAAAGCGCTTAACAGTAATATTGGCAGTAAGTTTTTAGAATACGTTCTAGACGCCGCTCATATATAATACCCATATGAAAATCCTTATTGTCGGCTTAAAAACGAATCCACAGCTTTATCGCTTGCAAGATGAGGCTGTTAAAAGAGGCCATCAGATTCACGGGTGTCTGACATCGGATCTTTCAATTGAGGCCTCTCAAAACGCATTTAAACCAGCCCTTTTGGAAGAAGACATTACCAGTTTTGACGTTATTTATTTATGGGCACTTGGGAAACGACGATGGGAATGGTGCACTGCATGTTTATGGTTACAAGAACATTATGGAACTGTTATCGTAAATCAAAAATTAATTGATCCGACATACAATTATTTTTTAAGTCCTGCAATTGATTATTTGCGACAAAAAGAAAACAAATTATTATTTCCAAAATCTGCAATTTTATTTTCATTAAAAACTTTAAACAAAGTTATCAAAAATTTTGAATTTCCATTAGTTGTTAAACCAAGCAATGGTCGCCAAGGCCGCGGCGTTTCTAAGGTACATACATTAGCAGAACTCTATAAATCAATTGATGCGTTAAATGAAGACGAATCCCCAGCCTTTGTGTTACGTGAATTTATCCCGAATGATGGGGATATTCGTGTGTTTACGGTGGGATATAAGGCTATTGGGGCAATGAAAAGAACCCCTAAAAAAGGTGATTTTCGCAGTAACATTAGCCAAGGTGGCAGCGGAAAAAGTTTTAGTTTAGCCAAAAACCCTGAAGTGAAGAAAATTGCAGAAAAATTAAGCAAAATCACCCGAACTGAGATTGCGGGGGTAGACATAATGATCCACAAGAAGACTAAAAAGCCATATATTTTAGAAATCAACCCCGGTCCCCAATTCACAGGATTTGAGAAGTTTACTAAAATGAATGCTGCAAAAGAGATTATCCTCTACTTTGAGAAAATCGCGAAGAAATAAAAACGTCCACACGATGTGTGTGGACGTATCCCCAATTTGAGCGATATCTATATTATTCAGGCATTGTGAACTGGATGTCGGTTATGTTCAGGGAAATTTCATGACTACCATTTGCATCGGTGATGTTTACGATGAACTGGTTGTCATCGCCTTCCCCGTATACATGTATCGTTACATTCACTCCAGCACAAGTGAATGATTCACGCAGCCGCTCAAATGCGTCACTCAAATTAAACTGCATTTCGGTGTCAGGAACTGGGATTGCTGATAAACCAAAGGGTATTTTCAGGATGTGTACCTTCTGTTTGCTGTCCGTAACATGGACTTCAAACTGATCTTCGTCGTTCTCCCCTAAAACTTCAATGGATATACCCGCGTTAAGAATACCTGTGACTTCACGCAGTTGTTCAAATGCCGCACTGAGTGTATCCGTTACAGCCAACTGCTCATTATGAGTTAACATTATTGTCTCCTTAAACTCAAATCGGTAACCGATAGTGTACTACTCAAGCCATCGTAAGTCAAAAAAGTAGCCTATATTGTATAAAAATGGTATAATGCCCTATCGTTTTTCTGCATGAGGAGGCTGTTATGTCTGCATACGAAAAGCTCGTTAAAAACCTCGATCCCGGCATCGAAGCATTCAAGGAAGGAACACTGCCCCAACGTCTGGGTGACTATGCCCAATTTCGCGTGATGCTCAGGGCGTTGTTGATAGGAGCGGAAATTGACTTCACCGGGCATGAAGCCTGGTCTGAAGCACAATTTCGTCGTCTGGATCAAGGTCGCGGGCCGGCGGTGGTTGCAGCGCTTGGACGTGAACGTGCAGAACAAATGGTGCATGATGCCGTTGCATATGCCGAATGGTATATGGGCGAGCAGTATTCCAGCGTGGTGCTGGAAGCAGGTATGCGGCAGGTGTTGGCCGATGTTTTGGCGGTAGCCATCCTGGACGGTGAGCGTTCACAGAAAGCGTTCAACTCGCTCCAAAAGCGTGTTTTGGCTGGATATCGCCGGTTGGCCGAAAAGAAGAATGCATTGAAACAATACGTGCCAGCCATTGATGCCCTGTTTCAGGGTGACCTGCCTGACAGCGGTTTTGGCGCTACGCCTGTGGGCGGCCTGACTTTCGTCATGCACATGTTCGACTCTGAATAAGGGTTGAGCAGACCAGCTGGGGTGGATTCACATCTGCCCCAGCTTTTTTATTTGATAAAATACCTATATGAACTATTTTCTTGCGAAAACAGAAGCTGAAGAGTATTCCATTGATGACCTGAAACGTGATGGAAAGATTCCGTGGACTGGAGTTAATAACCCGCAGGCTAAAAACTTTTTAAAGTCTATGGTGAAGGGAGACTTGGTATATATTTATCATACCGGTAATGTTAAGGCGATTGTTGGATTAGCTGAAGTCATAGAAGAAGGTGAAGTACCAGTGTTTTCGTACAAAAAGACATTTACTCCTCCACTTGCAACACTCCATGAAATAAAATCATATGAGGAGTTTTCAGATTTAAAGTTAGTCAGACAATCACGACTTTCAGTTATGGATGTTCCACCAAAACTTCTTTCATTTCTTCAAAAAAAGGCACAATAAAAGCCGAAGATAGTTCCTCGGCTTTATTACGCATTGATCCTAAAAAGGTGCATAGAGATAAATGCGATGCGGCGCATTTGCTCGATCTCGAATTTCAATGAAACCGTGCTTTGCCTCATAAAACGGTTCACCTTCATTTTGCATCAGTTTAAAAAGCGTTGTGAGCGCAAGCAAAATGTGTTCCTTGGCGGTGGTAATCTCAGGCGGTGTCGCTAAACACATCCCAACGTTTGGAAATACCTTTACTTCAAGGTTCATGTGATCCAATTCTTCACCTATCAGGGTAAATGCATTGGTCACCCTGATCTCGGGCGTTCGATACGGGTTGATGGGATTTTCTACTGTCACAATCAAATGCGGATATGATGCCAAGTCACTGGTTATGTAAATGCCCTTTGGTGCATATCGTGGTTCTACTGTTGTGTATTGCTTGAGTAACCACATGATCACGTGGGTTAAATATTCCCCAGTGATATCTTTATCCCACGGATTTGATAAAAGCATTCCAGATTGCCGACTAACCATATTGGGTCGAATTCCCCAACGTGCTAATAACCTCGCCGCTTGACCTAAGACATTCTTTCCCTCTGACATGAGAACCTCCAAAATGTACACCTGTAATGTGGGCAAGTATATCATTTTACCCGTAAATATGCGAAAAAAATGTTAGCGAGATGAAGTAAAGCTATCTTCTAAAACGGAGAGGAGTCCAGCCGTAACCGCTGATTGCTCTCCCTGAATCACCACCCGAGACCCACGTTGCATCTCGTGGTTATTAAATCCATCCGGGGCGTCATTATGTATTTCAACAATGTACCCACCGGTATCTGGTCTGTTTTGTTCGTCAATCATGTTGAAATATGTTTGACGTCTCCTGAGCGCGAGTACATCTTGATCCTCTGCTTTTAGTAATTCAAGTACTCGGAATCTATTTATTTTACTCGAATCGGGTTCAAGTGATGCATCTAACATATATTTAGTAAGGTCTTGATTTTGAGGTGATTCAAATGGCTCTGAAAGATATCGAATAGCAATGTAGTTTGCATCGGCAATTGCTGCTGAAAACTCTTCAATTGTTGCAAGAGTTATGCGGTCTCCATTTGAGGAGTCATATGAGGAACTGTGAGCGCTAACCGTTTCGCTATTTTTGGTCAGCTCAACAATACGTCCGTCGTGTGTTTTGCACTCCACGTCTATGCGTGCAATTCCTTTCGGCATTGCTGCTTCAGTAAATGGCTCCACCACCCCTGCCACTTGGTTTTCATAGTAGCTCCAATGCACATTTGTGCTCTCATCAATTTTATTGATGATGTCGAGCAATATTTCTCCTTCAGGTAAGCCTTCACTCGTTCTTCTCTCTGGATGAAGTGTCATGCCTTGGTGTGCGAGACCTGTACCGATAACAGTTCCAGCAAGAGCAAATTTTCCAACGTTCTTTAAAAATTCTCGCTTTGAGGGGTCTTTTAGACCTTCGTTTTCGTGATCAGTATCCACTTATTGACTGTAGTAAAGGGTGGAAGGAATGTAAACGAGCAGATTTTCCTCCACTAAAAAATCCGCTGTTAAGCGGATTTTCTAGGAATAAAATAATAAACTATTACTTTAATTCAACAGTAGCTCCTGCTGCTTTAAGCTTTTCAGCTGCTGATTTAGCATCTTCAGCTTTAGCATTTTCAAGAACTGTTGCTGGAACAGCTTCTGTTAAGTCTTTTGCTTCTTTAAGTCCTAAGTTTTGATTAATCTCACGAAGGGCCTTAATAACAGAAATTTTGTTAGCTCCAGTATCAGTCATAACAACTGTTTGAGTTGAGCTTTCGCCTGCGGCTGCGGCTCCGGCTTCAGCTGGTGCTGCTGCAGCAGGGGCTGCTGCTGCGACCGGCATGGCGGAGACACCAAACTTCTCTTGCAAAGCGGAAACCATATCAGCAAGTTCTAATACTGAAAGATTAGAAATTTCTTCAATGAGTTTTTCGACTTTTGCGGTTAGTTTCTTTTCGTCTGCCATAGTTAGCTCACCTCCTCTTATGCATTCATACTCTTTTGTCGTGCATGAAGCACGTACACGAGTTTTTGAATGTTTCCATTTAAAGTGGACATCAGTCCGTATAGTGGGGATGAAATTCCACCAACTACTTGCGCAATTAATTGATCTTTACCAGGAAGTTTTGAAATACGTCCAATTCCTGCTGCATCTTGAAAAATTCCTTCAACAACAGCTGCTTTCCATTTTGTTTTTTCAGTATCAGCCATGAACTTACCTAAAATTTGAATAGGAGCAACAGGATCTTTTTCAGCAACTACAACAGCAGTTTGACCTGACAAAATAGTATCAGAGAATGCTTCTTCCGGGAGATTTGCGTTCTTCGCAGCAATTTTAATGAGGGTATTTTTTGCAACAAGCATTTTTCCATTTCCTTCTTTAAGCTTCTTTTTAAGTGCTTGTCCCTCTTTCATGGTGAGTGTTGTGTAATCAACAAACATGACAGAAGACGCATTTTTAAGCGCCTCTGAAAGAGCGGAAACTTCGTTTAATTTTGTGTCTTTAATTTGTTTTGAATGTTTCATGGTATAAAAAAATCCTCAACCAGTGAGGACATAGAAATTGCTATTTGTATGAGCCTCGGCACATTATAACCACTATGGGTTGCGTGCTGTCTTTGGTTAGAAGTATAATACCACAGTTAACCGTGAATAACAAGGGAGTACGTCATGTTTTTGATACGGAGGAGTGTGTGGGGTGAACGGCTTCAGAAAGTACTTTTGGTTTGTGGAATAGTTTTGATTTGCAGCGTGTGTGCAGCACTTTCAGTGATAACATACCAGCTTTCACAGCCGCTGTCTGTGGTGGAATGCGACGACTTTGTAGCTAAAGTCGTTGAAATTGTGACAGAACATGGGCCGCAACGTGAGCTTGTAGTCGAAGTCCAAAAGTACGTTTCCCCCAACGTGTTTGAAACAAATCAGTATCCAGGACTTATCGGCTTCCCTCACAAATCAGTTGGGAAGCTGATTGGAGAATGCAAGGGAAATAAGGTTACCTTTGCAGCAGAAAATATTGATGGTTCCTGGGACAGCTACCAGGTTTGTTTAGGACAACGGTGTTCGGATGAGGAGAGAAAACCAGTTCGAATAAACATTGGGTAATACACCTCGAAATATAGGCGGATAGTCTCCGCCTTTTTTGTTGAAGACTTTCTTGACACGTTACCTCAACACTGCTTTCATGAGTAATGGAGTTTGATATGAATCGAGATCCGATTCAATTCGATAGTGAGAATAAAGCCTTCACTTTAAAAGAGAAAATGAGGGCATTTAAAATGTCTCTGAGACATTCTGCTTCTCCCTCCAAAAAACCTATTGTCAGCGGCATTTTAGTAATAGCCCTTGCAATTAGTACTGTGTTTTTAACACAGCGCGTGCAGACTCCGGTACCAGTTGCTGAGAATTCACAAGCGGCGGTTCCCGTTCCCTGGACGTATCCTCGGAAGTTAAAAGTTATCATTCTTCGTTATTTTAACCCGTCATCCCCTGAAGCATTTCGAAGCCCTGCTAATGCACAAATTCTGACGGATAATATGCAGGGTATTCTTTTTCAATCTTCAAAATTCAAAGGAAATCCGATTGCTACGTCCTCTGTTCAGGTTGAGGTAGCTGGTACATATGACTTCAATGGCCTTCCGCCAAACCCTACAGGTGAATGGGAGGATGGATATCGGCAGATGGTTGAACAAATCTTGCCAGGTGAGAATAGAACTGTCTGTGATCGCATTAATGCTGAGGGAATTGACCAAGTGTGGTTTATGGGTGACCCTTCTCAACCTGGCTTTATCAAGGGTCCTGAGTTTGCAATATCAAGCAAATACATTCGTCCTGAAACACTGGCGCTTAATTATGAGTATCAGATTTTGCCAAAGACGCTGTTTTGTGGTGGCCAGAAGAGTTTTATGGTTTTCTATTTTGATTTAAGCCGTGTCGAAGTAAGTTCACATGCAATGGGTCATTATATGGAATCTCTTTTAGGTGCGGCACAGGGATTTGAACTTTTTACTAAAGGGTACATGGGAGTTTCATATTATGGTAATGGTGTTGATGGTGAGGCGATTCCTGGAGTGAACCTGTCTGACAAGTGCGGGAGTATTCACGTCCCTCCAAATGTATCAACGATCCTGAGTACTAATCCAAACCGATATAAAGGATATGAGTACGGTGATCCTACTGAAGTTCAATCCAGTTGTGACAACTGGAAGCCTGATGGCTCAGGTGCGAAGTCTGCCGTGAGTGCGGCAACTTGGACGAATAGCAACAACCTTATTGGTAGCCAGGAATTGCGATATCACACATGGTGGATGCGGAATTTGCCAAATATGAATAATGGGCTCACCTATAACCAGATTCCACTTCCGAATTGGTGGGATTTTATGGTTGATACTGATGAAACAATCGCATTTTATCTCAACAATACGTATTATATGAATCCAGATCTCTTCTTTGCAGTTAACACTTCAGCGTGTGCTTCTACGACAAATGATACGTATATTACGTGTTCCTTTAATCCATCTGGGGTGTTGGGAGCAGCGACTGAATCTACTGAGAAAGATTCTGAATTGTCACCTGCAGTATTGCAATCATCTGCTGCAGAATATGGAAAAATGATCTTAGTGACTGTTGGGTATTCTCCAAGCGCGGCAAACGCTTCTGCTGCCGTAGAGGTTGCCAGTTATTGCGGTCTTCCGCTCACTAAAGTGAATGCCACCCCATCGAGTGGTGGTGGCATGAAAACAGAGATGTTTTACATTATCAATCCCGTAGGTACAAATTGTCAGGCGTATTTACAGTTTACGAGAGCTCCTGGAGAACGAATCGTGTCAGTCAGTGAATTTAATAATGTTGCCACAACCGGAACCGTTTCAACTGGAACGACAATAACCGGTTCAACAAGTACTACCTATACTATTAACCCGACCTTCGTATCACTTAACTTAACAAGCACAAAAGATACCTTACCATTGTGTACCTACGCTCAGTATTCAGAACAGACAACTCCTCCAAATACAAATGCGGTAACTACAACAGGAAAAACACGCCAATTATGGAAATATGAACATACTCGAGTGTTAGGCCCTAATGGAGAGCCGAATCCAAATGGACCAATTGCCAATGTGTGGGGCGGTTTGGTTGGTGGCACTCAGAGAACTGCTGATGGGATGCAAACCGTGACATGGACGTTTGGGAAAACAATGCCGTGGTCAGCGACATGCGCAAACTTTAAAGTAAAGCCGTTTACTACGCCACCAACTACCCCTCCTGTCACCCCTCCACCGCCAACGCCTGCTCCGATTCCGTCAGTTACCTTAAAGGTAAACGGCGCAGATAATGTAACAATTCCATATAACAAATCTGTGTCACTTTCGTGGACTTCATCAAATGTCACCAGTTGTACTGCGAGTAACGGTTGGACGGGAACAAAAGCAGTGTCTGGTTTTGAGACAACAGCATTACTTACTGCTAATAAGACTTATACGATCAATTGCACCGGTTCATTTGGTAGTGTGAGTGATACTGTGAACGTCACTGTAACGAGAGTGCCTGTTGTTGATTTGAAAATTAATGGAAGTGATACCTCCGTAACACTTGAAAAAGGAATTGCACCGACTCTTGCATGGACTCAAACAGGAGCAACGAGCTGTACTGCAAGTGGTGGATGGACTGGGACAAAAGCGGTTGCTGGCGGTTATGAAAAGGGGGCCGTTCTTGGAAATAATGCAACCTATACCTTAACGTGTACAAATGCGTCGGGAAGTGCGAGTGATACAGTGTCCGTGGTTGCAGCAGCAACAACTGCAAAAACGGGTTATTTAGCTCAATATTTCAGTGACACTAATTTCCAAAAGCTGGGTTCACAGAGTGTTATCAGTTCTATTAATTTTGATTGGGGAACGACTGGTTTACCATATCCTGGTGGACCGTCAAACTACTATTCATCGCGATATACAGCACAAATTACTCCATCTGTAACTGGAACATATACCTTTATTACGACTTCTGATGATGGGGTACGTCTGTACGTAGACGACGTACCTGTTATTTATGATTGGATTTATCATGGAAGAGCTATATCGACAGGCACGATTGCATTAACGGCAGGGAAGCAATACGATTTCGTACTCGAACATGCTGAATCAACAGGTGGTGCCACCATGATTTTCCAAGCAGGAATTGGCACTTCACCAGCGGCATTGAACCCAAAAGCCGTCGCATTAAATTTGGGCAATAATGGGGGAGGCTTAACAGCTGAATATTTCGGAACTGATTCATTCACGAATGTAATTGCAACCACTCGAGAACCGCTTCTTGATTCACTGTGGACCACTGTTCCGACGTCCCAGTTGCCACGGACATATAACTCTGCTCGATATTCTGGAACTATTACTCCAAAGGTCAGTGCGACCTATACGTTTGCTATCCCTCAAGGGGTGAGAATGTGGATTAACAACGTTGAAAAGACAGCATCTCCGACTCAGGCGATGACAGCAAACACTGCATATAACATTCGGTTTGAGACGAAACTGGGTGAATATATGTACTTTTACGCCCGTTGGAAGTATGGAACTCAGCCATACACGGCTCTTGATTTTCGATTCTTACGACCACTCGTGACAACCCAGACACAGCAACCGTCACCTCCTGTGTCTGCTCCTTCAAGACAAGGGATAACGGGAACATATTTTGATAAAAGAGATTTCACTGGGAATTCAGTGTCCCGAATCGACCCGTATATCCAGTTTTATTGGTCAGGTGCCGTGCCAATTGAGACAATTCCAACGAAAGACTTTTCGGTGCGATGGACTGGGTCACTTGTTGTTCCAACTGCCGGCGCGTATACCTTCTACACAGAGGCTGACGATGGGATAAGAGTGTTTGTAGATGGGCAAAAAGTAATTGATAAATGGACATGGGAATCACACTCTGGGAACGAGCAATCTTCCAATGCTATAAACCTGTCCGCCGGAGACCATTCCTTGGTGGTTGAGTACAATCAAGGCAGTGGAGGTTCAAAGGCCATTCTTCGATGGAGTGGTCCAAATATTACAAAGCGGGTTATTCAAACTGAAAATCTAAAAGCCGAAAACGCGCTTGTTTCAGGTGTGCGAGCAAGTTACTTTAACAACGAATCATTCTCAGGAACGAGTATCGATAAGACAGACCCCTCCATTAACTTTACTTGGAATACTGACGCTCCTACTACAGGTGTAAACGCAAATAATTTTTCTGTTCGATGGACTGGTGTTGTGAATGTTACAGATCAAGGTAGTTATACCTTTTACACAGAGGCTGACGATGGGATGAAAATATGGATCGACGACCAGCTCGTTCTGGACTACTGGTGGTGGCAGAGCCATTATGGCGCTGAGAAGGCTTCAAACGCGATCACTTTGAGTCCTGGCACCCATACGGTAAAGGTTGAAGCGCATGATGCCAGTGGAGGTTCAAAGGCGATTCTTCGATGGAGCGGTCCAAATATCCCAAAGCAAGTCGTTCCACTGTATTTGAATTGATTGTGTAAACCTGTGAAGTTATGCGACAGCCACTTTGACTGAAGGACCCATGGTGGAGCTTAAGTACATGGTTACAATTTGTCGGGCTGAAACTCCAGCGATAACAGCATTAATGTTTTCTGTTAAATCTTTGTCAGTCATGCTGATCTTACCAACTGCTAAGTGAATAAGTGGTGCACTTTTTTCTGTTTTTACTGTTACATTGTTTGTTGAAAACTTTTCAACAGCAGCTTCATTTTTAACGAGTGTTCCATTCTTAGGATTTGGCATCATTCCACGAGGTCCTAAGAGTTTTGCAAACCGGACTAATTTAGGCATCATGTCTGCAGTTGCCAGTAAAATATCAAATTCAATCTTTCCTTGAGTAAGTTTTTCAATTGTGGCGTCTGTTGCAAACTCTACCTTCTTTTGACGACCTGCGCCATGTGGGAGGGTCAATTGTACTGAGAGATTATCTTTTCGAACTTGAGCATGTAATTCAACAGTAGCATCAAATTTTACAAATGAAGTCTCTTTAATAAGAGTTAATGCTTCAGCGAGTGAGTACGTTCTATTGTCATCAACCTTAGCTCGTGATGAAAGAATATTTTTTCCGTGCTTTGGCTTCTTGAACGCCGTTTTGGCTGCTAAGTCTTCAATTTTCTTTGCAGCGTATTTATCCACTTTTGTTGAAGTGTTCTCAGCGCCTACAGTAACGTTTTTTGTTTTTCCCATATAATTAAGCTTCTACTTTAACTCCCATTGATCGGGCAGTTCCTGCAACAACTTTCATTGCAGCTTCAACGTTTTCAGTATTCAAATCATTCATTTTTTCTTTTGCGATTTCTTCAAGTTGTACTTTAGAGAGCGTTCCTGCGATGGTTCGAGGCGTTGTGCCGCTTCCTTTTTCAATTCCAAGCTTTTTCTTGATCATTGCTGATACTGGAGCTAATCGAAGTTCAAAATCAAAAGATCGATCTTCATAGATAGTGATAACAGCAGGAACAACGTTTCCGCGCATAGAAGCTGTTCTATCGTTATATTGCTTCACAAAGTCCATGATATTTAACCCGTGTTGACCTAAAATAGGTCCCAAAGGAGGGGCTGGGGTTGCAGCACCTGCTTGTAGGTTAACTTTAACGGTTGTTTTGATTTTTTTGCCTGCCATGGTTATAAATTAAAATCTCATTTGAAGATACTAAAAAGAGTCGAAGCGCCACCTAAAAAGGAAGTTTTTCGATACTTTGTGAGTATCTTCCTCGATAGAATCTATCGAAGTACACGTAGTATATCGAGGTTTACGTGTGAATTCAAGTTTTGGGTGTTTTTATTCTATATTCACAACAGCTATCGTGTATGAAATAATACATGTATATCAAATAATAATATGTCAGAACATGAAGGATCGGGTTCAGTAGATCTGGATGCGTTCACACCACCTGAATTACCAAACATTGGTACTCCTAACCCAGAAGGACATCTCCCCATTGAGAAAGACCCTGGGTATTTAAAATTATCTCCGGAAGATCGGATACGTGTACAGCAAAACACTCGCATTGCAGTGGCCGAGGGAGAAGATACAAGGTCTGGAATAGATGACCTTGTGAAGACTGGAAGTCTTCGTAAAATTGATAGTGAGGGTGACGAAACCCGTTACAGAGATGTTTCAGGACAACGTGAATATGTACACAACTCACAAACTGGCCGTCTTACTCTCATTAAGGATGAAGATGGTGTCGATTATCGCAAAGAAGAGCAAGATAGTAGCCGTGAAGACGAAGAGGAATAATCAAAACTTCAGGAAGAGCGACTGAACAACTCCCGTTTGCACCCATACCCCATATTCTTTATAATAACGCCATCAATCGGTTTGTGATGGAGGTTTCCGCAATGCTCACACGGATGAAATGGGGAGACATCGTCAACAGCCCCCTGATGCAAGTTCTCATGTACGATAACAAACGGTACATGGCAAGAAATTTATCAGGCGGGCATCTACCGAAAGGTCTGTTTTGCCAGCCAGAGTACACCACTGTGAAGGCGAAACGTATTGAGATCGGTGGGGTAACATTCATTGATGATTACAATGCCCAGGTGTATGAACCAGGGGACTACCGCCTCTGGGACGGAAACACACCTGATGATCAGTTGCATATACACCGGAGTTGGACAGCAAAAAAAATGTCATTTGAAGCCACGTATACGGTGTTAAGAGAAAGGGCAGAGTTCGTTGTAGCCCATAAAACGGGCTATTTACAAGCAGCGCTCATACCTGTGCCGTTTTTCGTGTGGACTCTGGACAATAAAAACAAGCCGTTCTACTATCCGGCCGGGAGCATTATGGTTCGTCAGGTGACACCTGATGGCCAAGTGTTATCCGATGAATATGCAATGCCTGCACATCGGTTCAGTCGGTATCAGCCAGTGAAAGCAGCACGGGTTGCATAACAGCAACCACTAAGTCCCTTAGGTGTACTGAGGGGCTTATTTTTTTTGCAGAAAAAAGAGGGAAAGGCGAAAAAAGCATTAACGAAAGGTGTTAAACCTTGGTTACTTGAAGGAAGTCGAGTTCGACTGGAGTTTCTCGACCGAAAATAGATACTAACACTTTTACTTTTCCTCGAGCTTCATCAACTTCATGAACAGTACCCAAAAAGTCAGTAAATGGTCCATCAGAAATTTTAACAGCTTCTCCAACACTGAGCTTTGTCTTAAACCGTGGAGCAGGGGAACTCGTAAACTTCATGATGTTGTTTACTTCAACTTCAGAAAGAGGAGTTGGTTGGTCTCCAATACCAACGAAACCAGTGATTCCTGGGGTTGTTCGGACTGCGAGCCATGTGTTGTCATCCAAAATCATCTTAACGAGGATATATCCTGGGAAAATTTTCTCTTTAACGGTAGCTTTTTTACCGCCACGAACAACTACTTTATCTTGAGTAGGAACGAGAATTTCAAATACGCGATCAACCATACCCATAGATTCAATACGTTGCTTTAATGTTTGAGAAACACGAACTTCGTGTCCTGAATTACTGTGGACTACATACCACTTTGCATCCTTGGAGTCATCTGAGTTCACGATAATGTGACCAGCAATCTTCTTTTTGCCGATACCACGCTCATCAATGATTGCGTCAGTTGTTGTTGGTGTTGTTTGTGAATCGCTCATCTTGTAATAAGAATTTCTAATGTTTTGGCGAATAAAATGTCGAGAGAACCGAGGTACACTCCGACAATCGCCGATAGTATTATAACAGTTGCTGTGAGTTTTACAACATCCTGTCTTTTCGGCCATACTACCTTCAATAATTCAGCACGGACTTCTTTAATGTAGGTAATAGGATTCATGCGGTGTATCTTATCATTTTGGGTCAGTACTACTCAAGTCTAGTTGAAACGCGTGAAGTTTTGAATCCTCATTTATAAAAACCAAATGTGAATCGGCATGGAAAAATTCAACCTCTGTGCAAGTAAATCTCACCATACTGTCATGGCCTTCGCTTCCAACATTCACTTCGACAATAATTTTATCTTTTTCACCAATCTCAAATGAGGTGTTATTCTCAAAGCCCATCCAGAGATATCGTTTTTCAGGAATAAGTGTAATTAAATTTGAAAGTGATTCTAGTTCTACGTTGCGGTGGTTCGGTATCAGACGCTCAGGCATTGCTCATTTTAACATGATAAAATTTTGGCATGGATTCAAATACCGAATATTCATTAAAAGGGAGGACTGAAACGCTGGAGGCTGAAACAACCCAGCAACTTGAACTTACAAAAATTTCTCCAGAGGCCCAAGAGAAGCTCTCTGAATTCGGCCTGTCTGAGCAGTCGGTACAAGAATTGCGTGATATTACTGCTTCATTTCGATACGATTTAGTTCCCAAACGTGCTGAAGAAATTTTCTCACAGAACGACGTCTTTATTGCAATGGATAATAATGGTGAAAAATGTGCTGTTATACCTAATTTTTACGATCCAAAAGGATCTCTTGAAGGTAATTGCGATCAGCTTGGGTTCCAGTTTATTACGAATATGCGAATGCAATCGTGGCTTGAAGATTGCAATGATGAAATTGCACAAAACGGGGGAAAACCAGTAGAAGCAGTACTTTGTATTGGTAAATCTGACGAGTTTTTTGTAAAGGAAGGCCAGAATCACGTATGGGTTGCGTTACGCCAGCAAGGGAGCAGGATAAAGGAAGATATGGTAGACATTGATCCGGCACTCCAAAAAATTGGTACTCCGGTAGAGGACAATTATGAGCACAAACGTGTATTTAAGGATACCGGTGAATTCGCGCTGTCTTTAACGGAAAAAGTGCGAATTGGTGCACTGACTGCTTCTGAAGACGGGGGAATGAATTATGAGGCCACTGATTCAATTGTGTTAGGAGTTTCTCCCGATAGAACAGTTGCATATGCATTAGGCTATGTTGAGAATGGCGATGGTGGTGAAATCCTGCCAATCGTGAAAGTATTGGACACCGCAGGTGAAATAGTAACAACACATTTGGTGGAGCCCCAAACAGGAAATATTTTTGACGGGGGGAATATCGACAGTCTGAGTGAATCTTCCAGAAGTGATATCGATAATTTGCTTGGCGCGCTGGCAAAAACTCAATTTAACAGTGATATCGGTCAATTCCCGTATGCAATTGACCAATCCACTCTCGAAGACGAAGGATACTTTATAAATGTTAAATGATAGTCGGTCTTGACGAAGTTGGTCGAGGAGCATGGGCTGGTCCAGTAGTGGCTGGGGCAGTTTGCTTTGATACTCCCTACAAAATAAAGGACCGTAGGTTGCCCGTTTTTATTGATGACTCAAAACGCTTAAGTGAGCAACAACGCATAGAATCAGCACAGTGGATATATGAAAACGCTTTATTTTGGGGAATTGGAAAGGGGACTGTCTCGACTATAAATAGGAGGGGCATTGTTCCTGCCGCCAATTATGCATTTAGACGAGCTTTTAAACCCATTCGCACAAGCGTGCCAAATCCTATCACTTCTGTTCTTCTCGATGCGTTTTATATTCCTCGGTTAGGTGTACACAAGAAATACCAGACACCTGTTATAAAAGGTGATCAAAAAGAGTTTGCAATTGCTGCCGCCTCAATTATTGCCAAAGTATGGAGAGATGACTACATGGCGCGCCTCGGGAATAAGTCATATAAACCATACCTTTGGGAACAGAACAAAGGATACGGAACAAAAGCCCATCAAATGGCCATAAGAACACATGGCATTACAAAACACCATAGAACTTTGTATTTACGGAAACTATTAAATGAAGAACGTTAAGCGTTTCGCTTCTTTTCAAGTTCGATTTGAAAATTCATGCGATATTTTTTCTCTTTTCGTTTTTCAGCTTCCTTTTTAAACCGCTCACGATCACGATATTCGAGCAAAAGTCCTGAGGACAGAACCTTTTTTCTAAATCGAGCAATGAGCTTGTCGTCGCTTTCGCCTTTTTGTTTTTTTACTACTACCATAATAAAAGTCGCCTCCTTTCACACGAATTCTTGGAGCAAGCAGTCAAGAAATAAACCTAGAAGTCGTGAAGATCTACGGCAAATATATCAGAATCTTCAAAAGATTGCTAGAACCCATAACTTTCAAGACTCTCATTTTGCACACGAACGCGAGGGAGTGTGAGTGCCTGTTTTTTGCATAGTACTCGTCCTTGTTGGGTCGTAAATGCAATCGTGTAGTCTCGTTTTTTCAGCTCAGTCTCTGAATACTTGCCAACGGTACCGTAGGGGTACGCAAAAATTTTTGGATTCCCGAGATTTCGTTCGCGAAGCTCGCGATCAGCCGTTTCAATTTCCATTGTTACTTCAGTGTTACTCGCAAACATACTTTTGTGGCTCCAGGTATGGTTGGCAAAGAGCATTGTCCCAGAGTCATTCATTTCCGCAATCTGCTCCCAAGTGAGGTACCCGTCATTTCCAATAAGTCCTGTTGGGGTAAAGACTGTTCCTTTCATTCCAAAAGCTCGCAAAAGTGGATATGCGTTCTCGTATATGTCTTGATACGCATCGTCAAAGGTTATGAGTACAGATTTCGCTGGAATTGGCGTACCGTTATCAAAAAATGCTTTTAAGTCTTTCATCTCAATTGTTTTATATTGATTGTCAGCAAGGTATGCTAAATGCCTCGTAAACGCTTCAGGGCTTACCGATAGTCCTAATCTGTTATTCTTCTTGGCAATCGAAAGATCTTCAACATGGTGATAGACGAGCGTAGGAAGGGTGACACACGGTCCATACTTTTCATCCATCTGCGTAAAGCTCAAAGGTTTAGGAGTTGGGCTTGTTGTCGGGGTTTGGAGATATTTTGAAATATCAATGACTGACGATTGAGCCGTAGGCGTTGGGGTGCTCTCTACAAATGGAGCATAAATTTTTTCATATGCTGGCTTTAAAAATCGCGCTGGGGTGAGTGTTGTGAGAAACCCTGTCGCGAAACCAAGTATCCCATCAATTGCAAAAATAATGACAATTGGAAGAATGTAATTATTTGGGAAATGTTTCTTCACCTTTACTTTTTGTTCTAATTTATGACCAGCATAAATTTGAGCAAGCGCAAACAAGATGACAAACCCCACAGCACTCGGATGCACATATGATGGAATGTGGATGCTTAACGCCTCATATATTGCGTTTAATCGCGGAATTGCGATTACCGATTGTGTTATAAAAATAACGCCAAAAATAATGCCGTTAATCCATAGGAGTTTAGGGAACCAGGTATGGTATTTTTTATCTCTCCACATTAAAAACCACGCAAGTGGCGCAAATGCCCACAATAAGAACACAATGAATGTGTGTTTAGTCGATGGTTTGAGTTGTACCTTCACGAAATTCAGTATATCGCATTACAATGAGTGGTATGCACCTCTTTTTGCAGATCGGAACTATCTTTGTAATAGCCACAATACTAGCATTTCTCATGAAAGTATTCAGACAGCCATTTGTCGTTGGATATATTTTGGCGGGTATTGTTGCGGGCCCACATGTTCTAAATGTCATCTACTCAGCTGAAACTGTTGAACTGCTTTCAAAGATCGGAATTGTATCTCTCCTTTTCATTGTTGGGGTGAGCTTAAACCCTCATGTTATTCGTGAAGTAGGGAAAGTATCTCTGGTAACTGGAGTTGGACAGGTAGTGCTAACCAGTATTGGTGGATATTTCCTTGCGCGCTTACTTGGGATAGAGGCGGTGAATTCCGTGTATATCGGGATAGCACTCACCTTTAGCAGCACCATTATTATTTTAAAGCTACTCGCAGACAAATCAGATTTGAATAAGCTGTACGGGAAAATTGCGATTGGGTTTTTACTCGTGCAAGACATAATTGCAACCGTTATTTTGGTCGCAATCGCCACACTTTCACACACGGGGAGTGAGAGTATTGGAACTGTTGCAGTAGTGCTATTCCTCAAAGCCGTTTCACTGAGCGCAATTTTATATATTTGTGCACGCTATATTCTGCCCCAACTCTCAAAGTTATTTGCTTCGTCGCAAGAGTTGTTGTTTCTATTCTCAGTTACGTGGGGAATAAGTGTCGCAGGAGTCTTTTATGTGCTCGGATTTTCGGCTGAGATAGGAGCCTTAGTCGCTGGAGTAACACTGTCAGTTTCGCCTTTTGCATACGAAATAAGTTCTCGAATGAAACCGCTTCGTGATTTTTTTATAGTACTTTTTTTCGTCTTCCTGGGCTCGCAAATTTCATTCGATCATATTATTTCACTTGCAGTTCCAGCAGTTATTTTTTCTCTCTTTGTCCTGATTGGAAACCCGCTCATTATGTATGTGTTAGTAAACTTATTAGGATATAGGCGAAGAACAGCCTTTGAAGTATCTTTGACTGTTGCACAAATTAGTGAATTTTCCTTAATTGTTGTGACTTTGGGATTTCAATTGGGGCAAGTCACACAAGAGACATTGTCTTTGGTGACTTTGGTTGGGTTAATCACTATTTCAGCATCTTCTTACTTAATTCTGAATTCCGACCGGATATACCCACGAGTAATGCATTTATTGCGCTTTCTAGAATTGCGAAAAACGGGGGTAATTGCTCGTTCGGAACAAACTTCACCTGAAAAATCAGTAGAAATGTTGCTGTTTGGGTATGATCGTGTGGGAGAACATTTTGTATCAGCATTCGAACATATAGGAAAAGAGTATATGGTTGTGGATTTTAACCCTAAATCAATTGAGCGAATGAAACGAAAGGAAATTAGACACCGTTTCGGAGACGCCGAAGATATTGAATTTCTGGATGAACTACCATTAAGCAAAGTGAAGTTAATTGTTTCAACTATTCCTGAGTTTCAAGTCAATCGAGTGTTGACTGAATATTTTCACAAAAGACATCCTGAAGCTATTATTATGGTGATATCGCACAATATTGAAGATACAAAAGAGCTGTATCACGCGGGAGCAAGTTATGTGATTGTGCCTCACTACTTAGGGGCATCCTTCGCAGCTGGCTTGATAAAAAAACATGGTATACGATTAAGCAAATTTATTGCCGAGCGTGAAAAACAGTCTCAAATCTTGTATACTTGATTCTGTTCAGCAACAAATATGCTAAAAAAAGAACTACAAGGATTTATCGATTTCATTCAAGAAAAAGGGATTATTAGTCTTGCGATCGGTTTTATTATCGGTGGCGCTGTCACAAAGGTAGTAACTGCACTTGTTCAGGACATTTTAAATCCATTAATAGGACTTCTTTTAGGTGCTGCTGGTAACTTAAGCGAACAATATATGATGGTAGGGAAAGCGAAAGTTCACTGGGGAAATTTTGTAGGAACCACGATCGACTTCTTAATTATTGCGGCAGTTGTATATTACGGCGTCAAACTCTTAGGCATCGAAACACCTTCTAAATCTAAAAAGAAATAAGCTATACAAAGCTGGTATTATGAAACCATGAATCTTCTTTTGATTGCGCACATCGGTGGAGCAATTGCCATTTCATTTGCGATATTCGTGTCTCTCTGGTCATTACCTAAGAGTAAACAGACATTGCATAAGCAGTTATTTGTATCGCTAGGAATTGGGTCAATGATACAAACAATAACGGGATCATTACTTGCTGTGTCGAGCGAGGGCACAATTGCGAGTTATTGTGCAAAGATGGGGCTGTATCTTTCTGCAATTTTTGTAACTGAGCTACTCCTTCTGCGAAAACTGCAAGACAGCTCTTCCCTCGAATCTACAAAACGTTTGTTTGTGTATATCACCATAAATACCGTTTTAGTATTCGTAACAGTGGTATCCCTTACCTACTACGCATGAATCAACCTATTGAAGTAGCTACATTTGCGGGTGGATGTTTCTGGTGCACTGAGGCTATTTTTGAGCGACTAAAGGGCGTTAAGTCAGTACTTCCAGGATATTCTGGTGGAACGGTTAGTAATCCAACATATGAAGCTGTTTGCACCGGCACCACAGGTCATGCTGAAGCAATACAGGTGGTTTTTGATCCAACGCTCATATCGTATGAACGGCTTTTATATGTTTTCTTTAAAACACACGACCCGACAACTCTTAATCAGCAAGGTGCTGACCATGGCACTCAATACCGCAGTGCTATTTTTTATCACTCCGAGGAACAAAAAAAACTCGCTGAGAATCTTGTGGAGAAATTAACAAAAGAGAAGATTTATACAAATAGGATCGTGACTGAAATTGTTCCATTTGAGAAGTTTTTTGAAGCAGAGGATTATCACAAGCATTTTTATGAACGAAATAAAAACAATGGATATTGCCAACTTGTCATTAACCCGAAGCTTCAGAAGCTAGCGCACGAGTTTATTGATGAACTAAAGTAATCTGCATGAGAACGATTCGAGTTACCGACAAAATGCAAGTTGGTTATGAGTACAATTGCACTGAGCCAATTGGTAAGAATTTCGATCCGTTGTTTAAACCTCAATTGACTCCTAAAGAAATGCTTTCCCTGGGAGTTTTCGGCGGAAAGTATATGACTGATTGCAGAGATGAATTTCCTCAGGATTGGTTTACTAATGCAAAGCTCTCTCCTGAAAAAAAAGACAAAAACATTAATTACTTTAAAGTACATGCGAGCCAACCACTTTCTGTGTGGAGGAAAAAGGGCTGGATTTATCCTGATGATCCTCGCGGATGGTTTCAGTGGTATTGTCGATATTACATGGGAAGACGAATCCCGACTGAAGATACCAGACAAATTGCACGGTGGATTGCTATGAAGCGTCATATCATGCAGCTCACGAATCATTGTAAAAAAGGTGATGTGACATGCCAACCACGCAGACGCCAGGCGCTATTACATTGGGCATACGATTCGCGAGTCATGTAATCGACAAATCTGGACTTGCGTTGAGAGTTTTCACTTGGTTTACTGAGTACTACTCATGAAACAGAATTTGTCTCCTTGGATCGACCAATTAAATCGCACTCGCGATGTTCATTTGCTTTCTGATAACCGCGAAACTGATGTCGCAATTATCGGCGCTGGAATTGCAGGCATTAGTACTGCGTACTTCGCACTGACCACAACGCCCTATAAAGTATTTTTGATTGAAGGGGATAAGGTTGCCCATGGTGCAACGGGGCACAATGCAGGTCAAATTGTGAGTTACTTCGAACGTCAAATATCGGATCTTGTAAAAGAATTTGGAATAACTCAGACAAGTGAAGCACAAGCTGCGGTCGATTCCGCATGGGATTTACTTGAGGAGATATATAAAAAGGTAAAGTTGCGGACTCCATTTGCACAGTTTACGGGATATGCAGGCTGTCAGGATTTAGCTGAAGTGATTGTGCACCTTGAAAACAACATGTATGCCCGCGAAACACATATCAATATGGAGCCTTTGATGGTTGCAGAAGAGTCGGGAATCACAGAACAAATCCCAAAAACATACGATGGTCTGTATTCAATAGTTCCACAAAAAGATATCCTATCCCTCCTTGAAACCGAAGACCCTCGCTATATCGCAGCGCTTTCATCTCGAAAGGGTGTGATGAATAGCGCTTTGTTTTGCGAAGAATTACTTGATTACTTATTTCGAGAGTATGCTGATCGATTTACGCTTTTTGAAGAAAGTCATGTGAGTGATGTTGTGTTAAGTGATTCTCACGCGAAATTAAAAATTCGAGACAAGGAGATTACTGCGAAGAAAGTTGTTTTATGTACAAATGGATTTGAGAAATTCACAATTACCAATACAAATGGTGCTGACATTAATACGCAGTTTCACCATTTAGTGAATGGGTCAGTAGGGTATATGGCGGCGTACCTTGAGGACCATACAAAGTCTCCTACTGCCGTGAGCTACTTGCCAGCTGCACAAAAAACAGGAGACCCTGTTATGGATGCGATTCCATACTTTTATTTGACCCGCAGAACGTTTGAGTCAGAAGCGAATCAACTTCACAGCTTAATTTGTGTGGGTGGTCCCGAAGTTCGGATGGATGACACTGATAACTACACCCACGAGCACCCATATCCTGAAGAGGCTCAATCAGTCATTGATCAGTTTCTCCATAAAACATATAAACATGCACCAACAGGGGAGATTACCTACAAGTATAAATGGCATGGACTCATGGGATATACGCCAAATGGGGTTCGCTGTATTGGTCCAGAACCCATTAATCCGGTGCTTTTGTATAACTTGGGATGTAATGGGATTGGGATCTTACCGTCAATTTATGGCGGGAAGAAGATTTCGCAATTCTTAAACAATGAACAGCTCGCACCTTCTATTTTTGATCCAAAAGATAGTCGGTTACAGTAATTCCTTTGAAGTAAGATACTTAATAATCCCGTTTGCAAGCCCTTTTGCAGAAACTTCTGGTCTATTCACAATAATTTTTCGATCATTTGCATTCGTCAAAAATCCGGTTTCTAAAATAACAGAGGCAGTTTTTGGATGTACTGCATGTTCATATCTCCACCAGGCGAATGCGTAGTATCCAGTCATGTTGCGACTGATATTGTCATCAAATAGTAGTTTAGTCTCGGCGCCGTATGTTTCAGTTATAAACTCCACAAGATCAATTGCATTACCACTAAAGTCTCGTCTCGGTGCAGCTATCTTAAATCCAGACGCACTTCTGTCAGTTGAGCCGTCGGCATGAATTGCGACAAAAACGTCCGCCCAATATCGCGGGGGAACCGTGGACGGCAAAATATCAACGATGATGTTTTTCTCAGCCAGGATGTTTTTCGTTTCTTCTGCGATTGCATAATTAACTTCCCATTCAGATTTGCCTGCAGCACTTGCTCCGGTATTTCCTCGCAATCGTTCGAGTTCTTCAGGTAGCTCATTGTTCTTCCAGTGTCCTACTTGCAATCCCACACGAGCGGGGCCTTCAGGTCGGGTCCAAGTATTCAGCCATTCAAAGGGATCAGGGTCAGGAGGTGTTAAGTCTTCAATGACATATGGAGGAGCACCAGTATCAGTTGGGGCGAAATAATTTTTACCAACTAAAAAACCTCCAACAAACAGCGGAAGTATGAGGAGAAAAAATATGATTTTTTTGAACACAGGAATTAGCAGTGTACTATCCATTCCTTAGAAAGTGCTGAGTTATTGAGCTACTGCCGTCTGTGCTGCTTTTAAGTTCTTGTTGTAGAACAATGCTTTGTCATATTCAGCTTGTGCGGCTCCCATATCTCCGCGTGTACTGAAAATGTTTCCTCGAATTAAGTAGAGTTCAGAAAATGCCCTGTTTTGGTTATTTAAAATCCTTTCAGTCATTTGTAAGACTCGGTCATACTGTTCTAATTCATAATATGCCTCTATTGGCTCGATTTGATACCACAGGGTGCGGAACGGAAGACGTGTTTCAACCTTCTCAAATTCAGAAACTGCGTTAGCATAATTTCCGGTGTGGAAAAGTGCCACAGAATAATTAAATCGCGCATAAATATCATTTGGATTTTCTGTGAGCAATCGCTCCGCTCGGTTCGCCGCAAGTTCCCAGGATGATTGTTCATCAAAATTTTCCATTAATATCCCTTCTGCAAGATGTTCTTTCTCACTAGGGATGAGTAGCAAAAATTCGTAATTAAATTTCTCCCAAATTTCATCAAAATCCTCATATGAATACACGAGGTTTTTCCCTTGCAGAGAGTCATCTTGAATGAGTGTTCTTGTCGTGTCGTCAAACCCTTTTATGACTCGGTAATGGCCGATATCTTCGCTCGCCGTAAGCCATGTTCTGGTTATCACCGGAAATCCTGCACTAATCGCGCGTTTTATAAGTTCTCGGTTCCCATTCGGTCTGTGGTAGGAAACGAGATTGTAGTCCTTTGCTTTTTCGCCCAATTCTGGGAGTGTCACTGATTTATCATCGTTATCACCTTGTGAGTTTTGGTATGGTCTCAGCGCTTGTCCTAACACTTGCTGTGATTCATTTATTCCGTAGTAATACAGGGCCATTGAAAGAGCTGCTGGGCCGCAGTTGTTGAACGTTTGGAACACATGATATGTGCTACTGAGTGTGCGCGCTGATTGAGTGGGATACGCGGTTGGGGTTGGTTTGGGTGATGGTGACTGTCTGGTTAATAGTGGAGTGACACGGGAATTGGTAATTGGTGTCGTGTTTTGAAAGAACTGTAGAGCGAAAGAAGGATAGAGAATGAGGGCGACGCCCGCAATGAATATAAGAAGAATGAGGATTAGTTTATGCACTTATATATAGTAGCAGCTACGAACGGTTTTATTTAAGGAACTGCAACGTTTGAAAAATAGCATCCACTTCTTTTTGATACCCAACTTCTTCTGGATCAGCTACAAGGCGACTAATACTGACTGCATACGGAGAATTTGAATCCTTTTGTAAAACGGTATAGGTCGATTCTCCTAATGATCGAATTGTATACTCATATCCGCTGTGTGCTCCGACAGTAATTGGCGTTTTGTCCTTTACCAGTTCACTCGTTCCGCTCACTTTAATTTCAGCGATGCGAGCGTCGATTACTTGTGCTAAAGGCATTCCCTTCAATTCAATCGGTTCAAAAACCATAATGACGCCATCGTACATTTCCGTTTGTCCTCGTTGTGTCGCACCTTTTTTGGTAATACGTATATACTGACCGTTGCCCTGCAGGTCGAGTACATAGTCGTTTGGGTATAACATGCTAAAAATACCTTTTGAATCACTGTAGCTGCTGCCACCTTGCTGCAATTTCTTGACGAGTTCATTTTCAGGTTCCGTTGAAAGAGGAGATGAAACAGGGGACGGGGCGAAGGTTACCATTGGGTCGTGCGCGACTGACGCGCGATTAATTCCATATGCCGCGATAGAGATAAGAATAATTGCTGAACCAACAAATGCGAGTTTCATAAAAGTAGTATAGATAGCTTACACGATAAGTTTGTAAGAATCAGGTGAGAATTGTGTGAATTATTTCTTCGCTTTCTTTGAAGCACTGCCAATCGCTTCCGTAATCGTTCTGAAGCCGTTCTTCTTAAGTAGATCAGGGAGTTCTGTATTAATATTCGCAACAAGCTGTGGGCCTTCAAAAATCATTCCTGTTATGAGTTGTACCAAACTTGCGCCACGGGTAATTTTTTCATATGCATCGTGTGCATTAAAAACCCCTCCACACCCAATGATCGTAAGACGCTTCTTGTAATGCTTGTAAGTTAAGGAAATTAATTCATTCGAGCGATCAAATGTTGGCTTGCCGCTAAAATTTCCTTTCGGGAATTTTGAAACTTCTGATTGATTCAGCGCGGGGTGACTCCGATCCTTTTGCAAGTTTCCAAAAATGACTCCTGTCACTGAATGTTTGCTAATTACCTCTAGCATGGACAGCACCTCTTTATTTGATTTCTCGATAGGCATTTTTATAAAAATAGGTCGAGTAATGTGTAGACTGTCAATTGCGGTTAAGAGTCGATTAAGATTTTGTGGCGGATAAAAACTCACATTTGTAAGTAAGTTTGGACAACTAATATTTAATTCATAATACGAGTGGTTGCCATTTGATCGCTCAAAAAGGATAAATGCGCGAACAATGTCATCAATACTTTTTTTAACCGTATTAACACTCGGTGTATTTGTTTTTCCAATCGAAATCCCGACCGGAATTGGAAACACGAGGCCTTTTAATCGATCTATTGTTTTTGTCGCTCCAAGGTTTTTAAACCCTTTATTCACCATTAATGACTTTGATTTTGGAAGTCTGCCAAGCATTGGTGAGGGGTTTCCTTTATATGGTCGGTTGGTAATAGTTCCAACGGTTTGAAATCCAAAGCCAATACCATCAAGTGTCTGCGTGAGTCGTGCCTCATAGTCAAACCCAGCAGCAAGTCCGATTGGGTTTTTAAAGTACACACCTGCAATCGATTGAGAAAGCGATTTGTCTTCTCTGACAAATAAGAAATGGGCAAGTTTTTTGAAGAGCCAGAGGCTGCCCACGCGTTCTCCAAAGTGGACCATATTCGTGTGTACTCTCTCGGGGGGTAGTAAAAAGAGTATTTGTTTAAGTACATATACATAGAGAATGCGAATAATGAATTGTGTGAGCTGTTTCCGCTCTTTGGCAAAGTAAAACAGGATACCGAGAAAAAGAAGCGTGCTTGTTGCAGCTGACACCATGCAATACACACATAACGCATGAATAACAAAAAGCTGTAGGTATACAAAATAAAGCGAACTCACAAATCCAATACAGGACATTACAATCGCTAGAAACACGAAGGATCGTTTGTGGAGGAGAATAACTGTTAAAAGCACAAAGGAAAGTATCGTATAGTGTACAAATCCAATGAGTGCAAGGGGAATACCAATGACTACTGAGTAACTACTTCTCAAAACGGTCCCACAATCTCCCAGTAAGGAATTGGCGCTGCATGGCGGTATTGTTTTTTGAAAGTGTTCGTATGCTAAATACCCTGAGTCAAATAACCCAAGGAGCGCACACAGGAGTAGCAGTACTGGCCAGTACTTTTTCATTACTTTTTCGTTTTGCAACAATCGCAGTTGCAGCCACAACAATTATTATTCATTGAAATTCACCACCTTTATTGAAGAATACCCAATGAGAGGTGTCGTGTATGTGACGAATATCACTTCGCGA
This sequence comes from Candidatus Woesebacteria bacterium UBA5941, assembly GCA_002430735.1. Classification (GTDB taxonomy): domain Bacteria; phylum Patescibacteriota; class Microgenomatia; order UBA8517; family UBA8517; genus UBA5941. Next base: position 96,702 of record DJCV01000013.1, read on the forward strand.
TCTCTTTCTGCAAATCTGAGAGTTTGAGTATTGTCACTCTATTGTTTTGCGTTGTAAGAAGACCTGCTTTCTTTAACGTTTGTAAGTTACGGCTTACCGTTTCTCTCTGTAATCCAAGCCATGAGGCAATCTGTTCTTGGGAAGTTGTGATTGCAACCGTATCTTCTCCCGTATTTTCTTTTTCTGCGAAATATACCAGTAAACGCACAATTTTTTGATATGCATCGCTAAAAAGTATTGTTTCTATCCGAGTTGTAAGTCCCATCATTGCTTTTGAGAAACTGACTGCTAAGTTAAATAAAACGTCTGGTTGCTCGTGAAGAAACAAAAGGACATCAGAAAGAGGAGCTTTAAAGGCTGTTACTTCTTCTTGTGTCTGAAAGTAGTACGTGTTTTGCCTTTCGCTCAGCGGAATCATGAGCGGAAAGTATGCACCAGCTTTGAAGATGGTCAGTGTTACTTCCTCACCCTCAGGTGAGAGCGCATACATTCTGACTAGACCTCTTTCTATGTAGTAAATATCTTCAATCGAGGTACTGGGTTGTATGATAATTTGTCCCTTTTTGAACGTACAAGGGGTGTGTTTTGAAAAAAAAGTGGCTGGGGTGCTCATAGTGAGGAGTATATCAAGAAATCTAAGGGTAGACGATCTCCTTAAATACGTTAACTGCGTTGTGGAAGCAGTCTCTTTTGTGTCTCACCGACTACAAATACGACAAGCGAAGCAAGAGCGATCAATGTAAATTCGACAGGAGTAAGAGGCACGAAATCAAAGAGATTGGCGAACATTGGAATATACAACACGGCAAGTAGCAATAACACTGAGGCTATGGTTGCAATGTTTACGTTTCTGTTACTAAAAATCCCAATCGTAAAGACTGATTTTTTCATTGACCGCACATTAAAGATGTTAACTATTTGCATGAGAGAAATAATAACAAACACTCCAGTTCGCGCTTTTGTTTCTCCTTGTGGAGAAAGGAGGTAAAACGTCGCCAGTGCTCCGACAGTCATCACTAGTATAAGTATTACAAGGAGCGGAATCATGGATCTACTTAATATACTTTCATTTTTTGAACGAGGCGGCGTATCTAGTACGTCTTCATGAATACCTTCAGTTGCTAGTGCTACGTCAGTGACACCACTTCCCACTAAATTAAGCCAGAGAATTTGTTTTGGGAGAAGCGGCAAGGGCAGGCCTAACACTAAAAAGACAAGTAGGGATACGCTTTCCGCCAAGTTTGTTGTGACTAAAAAAAAACTCGTCCGTCGAATATTTCTAAACTGAGTTCGCCCTTCCTCAATTGCTGCAATGATTGTCGAAAAATTGTCGTCAGCAAGAATAATGTCAGAAGCTTCTCGCGAGACATCTGTTCCACCTTTTCCCATTGCGATACCGATATCAGCATTTTTTAATGCAGGTGCATCATTCACCCCGTCACCAGTCATTGCAATCGTAAATCCTTGTTTTTGTAATACTTGGGATAGTCGCATTTTTGCGTCTGGTGTCATTCGTGCGAAAACGGTTGTTTCTTGTGAAACCTTGAGTAATTCATCATCCGTCATCGTTTCTATGTCTTGAGCAGTATAAGTAGTGTTGTTTGTTACAAGACCAATTTGTTTCGCAATGGCAAGTGCAGTTTTAGGATGATCACCTGTCGCCATAATAACCCTGATGCCTGCTTTTTGTGCAGAAATCACAGCCTCGAGAGATTCAGGTCGTGGAGGATCAATGAGCCCAACCGCGCCTACCCAGGTAATCTCGTTAAAAAGTGACTGCGTGATTTCTTTTGGCTTGTGTGTAAGTTTCTTGTATCCAAACCCGATTGGTCTCATTGCATCATTGGTCATTTCGCTTAGATGGTCTTCCACTTCATGTATCTGCTCTTTTGTGGCATTAGATTTCGCAAGGATCGTTTCAGGTGCACCTGCGACGAACAGCTCATATCCATTTTGAGTTTCAACAAGAGATGCTCGAATTTTTAAATGCTGATTAAATGGGTAATCACTTATTTTGGTAAGTTTTGGAACTGTTTTTTCATGCTCTGTAGCGTATGTGTAAAAGGCAATTTCTGTTGGGTCTCCAATCATTTTCTCAGGATGAACATTGTTGCAGTATCGCGCGATTGTAGTAAGTTTTAGTTCGCTTTTGGAATTTCGAGGAAGCATGACTTTAGTGACGCTCATTTTGTTTTGTGTAAGTGTTCCTGTTTTGTCAGTAATAATAATGTCTACGACACTGAGTGTTTCTGTCGAAGCCAGTGTTCTGACAATGGCTTGTCTTTTTGCCATTCTGTGAGCTGAAAGTGAGAGGATAACGATGATGATAATAGGAAGGCTCTCGGGTATAGATGAAACGAGGACCGCGAGTGTAAATGGCAAGATGTTTTCAAATGGTATACCTCGTAAGAAAAAGCCAACAACAAACGTAACGACTGCGCTTACAAAGGCTATAACAGACATATGTTTTACCAGTTGTGTGTTTTTTTGCTGGAAGTGAGCTGAAGACTCTTTGATAGTATCAAGACTCATCGCAATAGTCCCCAGAACCGTATTCTTTCCTGTTGATACGACGACTGCTTCAACGTGACCACGTACTAATATAGTTCCACTAAAAATCATATTAGACCGCTCAGCCAGCGGGGTTTTTAGAGGGAGGAGCGAATCGCTTTTACTTGCAGGTGTTGATTCACCTGTTAATAAACTTTCAGAGCTGAGCGCACTTATTGCTGAAATGATTCTGGCGTCGGCCGGGATTTTGTTTCCTTCAGATACGACGATTATGTCTCCCGTAACCACTTCTTGTGCTGGAATCTCAACAACCTGGCCATCGCGTCTGACAAATGCTTTTTGTACAACGAGTTTTTTAAGTGCGGCTATCGCGGTCTCAGCCCGATACTCTTGGATAAAACCAATAACACTGTTTAGCAATATAACAAACAAAATGACCCCAGTATCAAGATAGTGTTGATAGTATGCAGAAAGCGATGCTGCAAGAAGCAATACCACGACCATGAGATTTTGAAATTGACGAATAAAGATTGTCAACGGATTAAGTGATCGACCTTGTTTGATTTCGTTTAGCCCATGCTTTTTTAATCTTCGTGTAGCTTCATCTTGGGATAATCCGTCTGCATTTGTTTGAAAAGCCTTGAGGATAAGCGATATGTCTCCCGCATGATATTCTGTAAAAGTATGAGGTTTTGTTTTTGCCATACTCTTTAGTATAGAGTATGACGATCGTCTGCTACTGAACCTTTAGAGAATGCGCTTTATAACGCTGAAATAACCCGCTTAAATTTTTTATGCATAAACTTGTTTCTGTCATCATCCCAACTCTGAACGAGGAGAAATTCATTGAGACATTGCTCACTTGTCTCAACAACCAAACATGGCAAGACTTTGAAATTATAGTGGCCGATGCCAGGTCGCAAGATAAAACCAGGCAACTTGCGCAGAAAGTTGGTGCAAAAATCGTTGAGGGTGCACATCAATCATTTGGGAGGAATAATGGAGCTAAACATGCAAAGGGTGATGTTTTACTCTTTCTTGATGCAGATGTGAGCTTTGACACGAATTTTTTAGGGAATTGTTATCAGAGTTTTGTCACCAATAAGTTGGATGTTGCCTGCTGCTATTTTGATACCTATCCACTGAGTTTCAAAATGAAAATGATTTATGGGTTATGGAACAGTAGCAAGTATTTAAGAAGAAAAACCAAAAATCCAGATGGTGAGTCACAATGCCTCTGGATTAAGAAAAGTGTATTTAACGATTTAAGTGGATTTAATGAAGAGTTAAAAATTGCTGAGGATATTGATCTTATTCACCGAGCTACAGAGAAAGAACACGAGTTTGATATTTTAAATTATAAATTTACGCCCTCTGATAGAAGATATAAAAAGGTTGGAATCTTAAGAGTGTTTGCAGGTAGTGTTATAGGGGGCATAATGCAGCTACTCGGAATCTTCAATAAAAATAGCTTTTCTCAACATATGTATGGGGGATGGGGTAAATTTGACGATTAACTAAAAAGTAGCAAGGTAATAAATCCAGTTACTGTCTCGCTTTCTTCTGTTCTACCCAAATACATATCGCATCATTAAACATAGCGTCTCCAACGGAACCCCACTTTACATATTCGGTAATTTTGTCTGAGGCAACGAACATTCTCTCCCAAGTGTTTCCAGTTGCTGGATCTAGGGTTTGAGGCATGAGCTCATCAACTTCGCAGTACATCCGAACTTGATGGAATTCTTCTCCTTCTTCTGCATTTGGGTTGTTAGGGTAATTTACCTTTTGTGTACCGATCACTTTTATATTTTTAACCTTAACATCAGCTTCTTCTTGAAGTTCTCGAAGCAATGTTTCTTCCGCAGTTTCTTTATTTTCAGGATGACCACCAGGAATCTGCCACTTACCCTCATGGCCTTCACGGCAAACGAGTATTTCGCCCTTGTCGTTGAAACAAATTCCGTAAACCTGTGTAATCGGTTGAATTCCTTCTAAGGAATCAATTCTCATCCAAGTGAGAGTAATTTCTTGGCCTCTAAATAAAACGATGATTCGATGGGAGTCACAGATTTATTATACTGATATGCGCGAAAACAAAAGTAATTATTGAAGGAATTTCTTATATTTCGTGAGGATGTTTTCTGCACCTTCTTTACGAGCGATCATTAAAGCTTTCTCGTAGTCCTCATCCGGTGGCTTGAGGAAATCATTCATCTTTTCTTTTCCAAATGCTTCTTCAAGAACTAACGTCAGTATTGCGTAAATTACGATATGATTTTGTGTGGAAATGCTTTCTTCTTTGTAATGTTCTCGAACATATTCCCAGTACTTTTCTGTATTTGGATATTTTCTCCAATCATTAACATAATTATGAGCGATCTCGTGAATTACCGTTTCTATGAAATCGTCGTCGGAGAATTCTTTTTCGTTTGGACCTACCATTGGCATCATTAATGGAGCAGACATGGGACTAAGACCTCTTCCGTAAACGTAAAGTTCTAAGTCTCGAGAGTAACTGACTCCAGTGTATTTAGTTAACAGTTCAAAGATTTTATTATTATTGTTTATTTTCTCCCACAATTCTCTCCAAGCTATGGTTTTTTCTTTAACTTTTTCAAATGGGGGGTAATAGCCGAAGTTTTTGCTTTCAAAAAGGCGTCTTTGTCGATTATCTAGAGGATATGCGTATGTGATGTAAAGTGTAGGGTAATTCATCGGTAATTAAAGTTGTAGGACAAAGCCCAACATTGCCCTTACTTCTGGCAGGGGCGGAGTGAATCGAACACTCGTTGGCGGTTTTGGAGACCGCTGTCCTACCGCTGAACGACGCCCCTTCGGTATGGTGCATTTTACCTCATTTAAGTATTCATTTCATTTTTTAGGATTTGTAGGCAATAAAAAACCTGTTGCACAAACGTACAACAGGCTTGTCGCTTGAACTGTGGACTAAGATATTACTGTTAGTAAAAAATCTTCATCTTTTAGTACAAGCTGTCATCGAAACAGGGGTTCGGGTGCATCAAACTCCGGCAGGGAGGCGTTTTGCCATGTTTGCTCCCATTTGACTCACCGCGCATTTTTCGCAAAGCGGCTCTTGAGCGCTGATACTGGAATGCGCAGGAGTGCGCACTGTTTTTCTGCGCTCTACTGCGGCCAGATCCTCTGAGTCCAGTAGTTTTCCGCACTCATTGTTTTGGCAAACCGACTGTACTTCAAGTTTCACTGCACTTTTTGAGCGTTTGCTTGAGGTAGCCATCGAACCCTCCAACTTACACGGAGACATAAATCTGTCTCGCCGTAGGGGTATTGTAGTTGTCCTATTAAGAATTTTAAAGCGACAAATTTTGACATAAAAATGGGCCTGCAAAGTAATATTTGCAGACCCTCAAAAAATTAATGTTTAACGGAACCATTTGAAAAGCTCTCCTTGCATGGCCTGTGAGTTCTACGAACATCCTCACCCTCAGGAGTATAGTGCATTACTCCGCACATCGGGCATTTGGTGTAATAGTAGTCCGTGCGGACCCCAGTCGTTAACTCTTCAGCTCTTACCCAATTCCCACTCTGGGCGACGATCTTGTAACCAGGAAACTTCACCATCCTGTACCTGTCCTTTCTCTTTCGAGATATTCTCTCTCATATCCATTATAAAGGGGCATTTCAAGCGAAATGCCCCAGTCTGAAGGATGATCTTATTCGTTGCTGCCGCTCAGCGCTTTACCGAGACTGCGATTGCCAGGGGTGTTATAAACCCCCACGAAACCCGCGGTCGGATTGTGCGTATGATCAGGCATTTGCGCCGGATTCTGCGTGCCTAGCAGGTGAACCTTGCGGTGACACCCATTGCATTCGCATTCAGTCATCGGCTGCCCATTCGGCGACGTATAATGTACGATCTTCCCACCAACCATCTTAAGCCTCCAAGAAAACAAATTAATTGATAGTTTCAGACAACGTATAGTAACACGACCACGCGCATTTGTCAAGCTATAGGCTTATCAATTGAAGAGTTACTTGAGTTTTGCAGTCTCTTTATGCTCAGTGTTTTTGCGACACTTTTTACAATATTTTTGAATCTGGAGCTTTACGTTTTCCATATTAACCTTGTTCCGAGTGGTCACATAATTTTGTGATTTACACACAGAACAAACCATTCCAACAATTTCTCGTGCTCCTTTTTTTGCCATAGCGTGGGTATTGTATCAAAATCGTTGATCAAAGACAATTCGGAGCCCAAGAGTGGAATTGAACCACCGACCCCGTTCTTACCAAGAACGTGCTCTGCCACTGAGCTACTTGGGCATACGGCGAATTATACACCAATGAGAGTAGTTCCTTGTAGGAAGAGTTACTCGATAAAAAGAGCATCTCCAAAGGAATAAAAGCGGTATTTCAGCTGTATTGCTTCTTCATATGCACGCCCTGCCAATGACTCACTAAATGAAGTAAACGAGTGGGGCGTGTTTGGGGCACTAACAAAGGCAGAGACCAACGCAAGGAGTGTTGAATGAGGGAGATGAAAGTTTGTGATTAATGCATCAATAAATTGAAACCGGTATGGGGGATAGATAAAGATCTTTGTTTCACCTGATAGAGTATTCCCGATGAGGGTTTGGTTTTCTGCAATAGATTCAAGAACACGAGTGGTAGTTGTTCCTACTGAAATAATGCGTTTTCCGCTCCGTTTTGCTGCATTTAATCGATCAAGTGTATCTTTTTCTATCTGAAACCATTCTGAATGCATAGGGTGCTTTGTGATGTCACTCTCTTTAATAGGAAGAAATGTTCCTGCGCCAACGTGCAACGTAACATATTCAACCTGGATGCCTTTTTTGGACAGTCTATCGAGGAGATCTTTTGTAAAATGGAGTCCTGCGGTTGGTGCAGCCACTGACCCGTCGTGTTTCGCATAGACTGTTTGATAACTGGTTTTAAGCTCCTTTTGTGAGTCAGTATTATGAATATATGGTGGAAGAGGCATTGATCCGTCCTGTTCTAATTTTGCAAACAATTCTTGCTTATTCACATCAAACGTGAGAATTACTTCATGGTCAGATTTATCATGAACGACAGCAGTAAAATGAGGGAACATAATACGTTCACCAACCCTGGGGATCCCTTTCCCTAATACTTCCCACTGATTCATTGTTTTTTCCTTCAATAGAAGAATTTCAACTTTGCCTCCGGTTTCTTTTTTGCCAAAAATGCGTGCCGGAAAGACCTTTGTGTTATTGAGGACTAATACATCATTACTCGTGAGGAGTGATTCAATTTCAAAAAATCGTTTGTGTGACAATTCCTCGGTTTTTCTATTTATGATCAGTAATTTGGAGTGGTCACGTGGATTTACCGGTGCGTGGGCAATATTCTCTTGTGGTAAGTGATAGGAGAGCTGTTCAATATTCATTGTGGGTATTTTAACAAAAAAATCCCTCCTACCATTTCTAGTAAGAGGGCTGTGATGAGATACTTCTACATCGGCTTATCAATAAGCGCTACTGTTCCATCCGATTGACGGTGTATCCGTTACGCCACTGGGTATCTGCGATTGTGACGGTTGGACAGGCTTCATCTGATGGGCCTTTTGCTTCAGCCTGACTGAGTGCGAAAAAGAGCAATATTGCAATGATCGCTGCGGCTGTCCACTGCTTCGTCCGCTGCAGTGCCCGGGTTTCTTGGAAATTGCCACGCATTATGAACTCCCTTGTAAAGAACTAGCTAATTGATGGGTAAATTATACCATTAGGCACGAAATGAATCAACCTATAGGCTGTACTTCTAGTCAGTTGGTAGTTAAATACGCTGAAAGTTGATATACTTCAAAAGTTCGAAATATGTGCCGTCCTAGCTCAGCGGTAGAGCAGCTGTTTTGTAAACAGCAGGTCTTGGGTTCGAATCCCAAGGACGGCTCAGAGATACGCACAATTTCCTTGCTGAGGTGGTGGAGTGGACAATCACAACAGACTGTAAATCTGTCGTCCGAAAGGGCTACGTAGGTTCGAATCCTACCCTCAGCACCAAACGGTTTCAATTACTTCAGTTTCATTTATTTACAGAGGGCTATGGTTGTATGTATTCTGTAACAGATGAATCGCAATCAACAGAAAGTAAAAGTACAAAGACAGCTACTGTTATTAGGATTAACCGTGGTTGGTGTTGTCTCCATTTTTCTTGCTTCTTCAATTTCTTCACAGAATAAACGATCCCAAGCCGCAGCATTGTTTACGTTAGGAGTAATGGGAGATAGCATTTCCGATGAATATCGGGCAGATGATAATCGTGGTGGTGCTTACGCTGCGACAACCCTTAATTGGCTCGAGTTACTGGTGAAGTATAAAAACATTAATGCTGGCACGTGGCAAAATTGGGGAGGGTACCGACGAACTGGATTTGAATATAACTATTCTCGTTCAGGTGCGACAACCGCCTCAGCATTAGTTGGAGATGGACATAATGCCTTGAGTCAGCACGTCGCAGCAGGTCGCATTCAAGTCGTTTACTACCAAGCCGGTTCAAACGATTTCGCTTGGTATAACTCAATTTTTGATGATATTTACTCGGGGCGGCTCAGCGGTTCAGCGCTTAACACCTATACCAATCAAGTTATTTCAAATGTGCGAACTGCTATTACCAAAATAAATGAGAGTGGAAGAGCCAGGGTAATTGTATCTCTTGTTCCTGACATGTCACTTGCTCCTTCTGCACGAAGACAATTCCCTGATACCACCAAATTAAAACGCGTGTCTGATGCAATTAAAACGGTGAATGATGCGCTTCGCATTGAAATATCTCAAAGAGGATATGCAGTATTTGATGTGGAACGAATAGCGCAACAGCTTTTATCTGGTGTTGATAGTCAAGGAAACTTAATTGTTGGGGGAGAGCGGATTAGTTTATTAACTTCAGGAGACGAGCCACACCACGTGCAGTTATCTGACAACATTCACGCAGGAACAGTGTATTCAGCAATTTATGCGAATGAATTCATGAAAGTAGTAAATGCTTCGTTCGGTTTTACGATGCCGTTATTTACTGAAATGGATATGCTTGTTGCGTCAGGTATTCGGAGCGGCACATTAACTCCAACATCAACTGCAATTGCAACAGTTCCACCTACTACACGCCCTACAGCTACCGCGACTGCTACCAGTAGACCAAGCGTTTCACCCACTGCCACAGCAACGGCAAGCCCGATTGCAACTTCTACCGTGAGGCCTTCCAATACTCCCACAACAAGCCCAACAAATAGACCATCGGTTAGTCCAAGTGTGAGACCTTCAAACACCCCAACTCAAACGGCTACACCACGTCCAACTGCAACTCCTAACCCCTATGCGCAGTATTGTGGAACCTATCGATCATTGAGAAGCGTTCTTGTTCGATTCCTCTCAGCTGATCAAATTCGTCTCTGGGATGGACGATGTGGAATATAAGGAAGTACTTCAGAAGACAAAAAAAGACGTCGCATATATCGCGACGTCCCAACAATGATGATTACTGTTGTCCCTACATAGATGAGATCAAATCAGTAAATTGAGTGGAAACCCACCCTTGCTGGACTCCATCACCAACCTCAATCCATTCAGGAAGTGGGTCGGGAATTGGGTTTACCCCCATATATGTCCAGCAACTACCAGGACGAAGTGCATCAACGATACCATAATCCGTTCCTGGGCCGTATCGAACATTTACTTTAAACTGTCCCGCTGGACAAACCAGCGGTTGGGAGAATAGTGCATCTGGTGTCGGTGCTACCTCAGGTTGCCAGCAACCTCCAGCTCCACATCCAGTGTCGTGTGACTGCGGTGGGGGCGTCGGTGGATATTCACAAACGTCTCCTGAGGGAGAACACTGCATCTGAGCGTGCGTGGTGGCAATGCCGAATAGCAAACTCAACACCAGAACAAAAATGACCCGTATCATCGTCCCTCCACAAAAGTAAATGTACACTGAGATTATATCTCATAATATGAAAAATGTGAAGAAATGAAGCTTCAAAGACCCTGCAAGAGGCATTCGATCAAAGCTTTTTCCTGCTAGTTGCAGGTGGGTGAACTGGCTTAATTGTCACTCATGTTACTGAGCAAGACTTCAATTGTGCACGCGTTCGTATTTATTACTAAATACATCTTAAATACTAAGACTCCCGATATAAACGTGTTAAGAAAAAGTTGATAATCGACTGACCCTCTTTGCAGGGTAATTAATTATACCTTGCGTAAGCAAGGCTAATCTATACATGAAACTGTTATAAACGCGTAAGAAGATTAAATAAATTGACTGCCTGGAAGATAAATTCCCAATAAAAGGTTTATTACTGGTGAAATAACGGTGTTTATGACACTAATTCCACCAAAAATAGGGAAAATGAGAAGCATGAGCAAAAATATCCCGTACCTATTCAAAAATTGGTCAAAAGTTCGTGCGCTTTCTGGCGGCAATAATCCAACCAAGATTTTCCCTCCATCTAAGGGATGGATGGGAATTAAATTAAAAATGGCAAGAATAACGTTGTAATAGATAAATGGGGTCAAAATAGCAGCAAATGTAGCAAAACCAGGGCTTGTTATCATCCATAATCGCAAGAGCAGTGAAAAGAAACTCGCTAGCAATAGGTTTGAAAATGGACCAGCAAGTGCGATGATCGCTGCGTCTCGTCGAGGGTTTTTCAGGTTATACGGGTCAAATTGCACTGGTTTACCCCAGCCAAACCGAATAAGCAGAAGGAGGAGTGTTCCAATGGGGTCTAAGTGAGCAATTGGGTTTAAAGTGAGTCTGCCCATTAAGCGTGGGGTTGGGTCACCCAGCCTGTCAGCAGCAAATGCATGTGCGAATTCATGCACAGTAATTGCGATTAAAAGCGCGACTGCTGAGATCACAAAAACGATTGGATTAGTAAATAGTAGGTCTAGCATTGTAGAAATTAAGAAATCATATTATAATACCACGTACTATGGCACGCGAATGTTACCTATGTGAAAAGAGAAGCGTTCTCGGACGTTCTCAAAAACACCGAAGAGGTGTTGCTGGTAAGCGGTGGCTCTATCGAGCTGCTGTAACTCATCGTGTTTTTAAAGCGAACCTTCACCCATATTCAATCGAAGAAAATGGACGAAACAAAAAGGTTACTCTTTGTGCAAAATGCATCAAACGCATCAACTTCGATGCAAACCGTAGCTTTGCGTAAAGCTCGCTTCATTGGTATAATTCATCCTCTAGTTTACTAGCTCATTCAAAGGAGCAGTCTCATGCTTACTAATGATCAGATTTTCCATGCGGAGCAATTACGGACTATTGGTCGGTATACCGACGCGTATGAAATCGCCAGGGACATACTGAACTATCTTCCGTCAGAAATTGCCACTATGAATTCAACGGATCAGACACGGGTGCTTATGACCCTTCGCATTGCCTGGGGGAGCATGTTTTCTATCATGAAAACGCGTCGTAATGGGAACGAGTTTTTACGTGCGCTTAAAATATGTCGAGGCTTTCTCTACACGTATTACAAAGATCGATTTATCATATCTCTCGCGTATAAAACAACGGTCGATGTTCGAGGAGATGCATACGCCTTTTATGACGAAATGCGCCGTGATATGTGGCGGTATGAAGTCTTTCTCGCTCAACTGACGGAAGACGAACAGGATTTTGAAAACGCGACATTAAGAGGAATCTTGATCGCTGGAGAAATGAAGGATGAAGGCACCAAATGGCTCGTTCTTTTTGAACACGAGCTGTTTCAGGTCGATGTGAATAAGTATCTTCTTGAAGAAACGGTGCGGGCATATACGCAGTGCCTCGATATTGCAAAAAAACGCAATCAGTGGGAAAGGGTGGCTACTGTTTGTGCGCGTTTTATTATTTCGTGTATGAAACACGGCCAGAAGAAAATGGGATTGAGTGAATTGCGTTTGTATGTATCTGCAATCTATCATGACCGGCACACCTGGAGTATCTTGCCCCGCGAAATTGTAAAGTCGCTTCTCGAAAAGCGTTTTATCAAAGCGCTACAGAAAGAGACTCTTGGTACGGATTGGGACAGATATCGCTTGTAGATAAGAAGTGTTCGGGCCACCTGAAATAGGGTGGCTCTTTTTTATGCTACAAAGCGTGCGTTTGGATATCCTTCTTCAAATTGCGCCCATGTAACGGGATTTTTCCCTTCTAGTTGAACTTGGTCCAATACGAGGCGATCTCCTTCAATGTGAGCCGTTTTGATTTTCAGCCTGCGTTTGGATGTTTCCTCATTAGTTATATATATCGTTGTCCACGCTTCAGGCCATGACGCAAGTGCTCTTATATATCGTTCGATAACAGCTGCCGACGGAGTAACTGAGTAATCTTTCATGAATCGAATGTCCCAAGCTTCATCAGTCGTTTTACCGCGTAAGGCATCATCTATAAACTGAGGATTAATATACCCATCTTCTTTGACAATCGGCTTGGTAAATGTCGCGTCCTGATCGTTTTGCTCTTTCAACGTGACCTTTCCAGCAATGTAATGGGGCAGAAGATCAAGCAAAAAATCGACTGTTTCTTGGAAAAGCCGCACTCTAAGCGTTTCGTTTGTGTCTTCTGGAAGTACTTCTGACTTTAAGACAGAGACGATTGGACCATGGTCAACGAGTTCGTCCATTTTGATAATGCTCACTCCTGTTTGTGTAATTCCAGACACAATAGTTCCTTGGATAGGAGAAGCACCCCGAAGTTTTGGAAGCAGGGATGGGTGAACATTGAGAATTCCCATTGGAAAGCTATCAATCACATTCTGTGGAATGATTTTTCCGTATGCTGCACAAATTGCGAGATCCGCTTCAGGCAACTCGTCTGTGTCAAAATAAATTGGGATTTTGTGATGGTGCGCAAATGTATCAACTGCTGAATATTCAAGTTTCTGCTCGCGTCCCACCGGTTTGGGTGGTTGAGTCACAACTCCAATTAATTCACGCTCACGGTTTCTGTTGTATGCTTTGTGAAGCCCTTCCAACAGTGGAACAACGTACTCAGGTGTGCCAAAAAAGATGATTTTCATTTGCTGATTGTATCAGAAAGATCGAGTTTTTTTGTAAAACCGGAGGAAATAACCTATAATTGGTGAAACTTTCACACGAAAAGGAGAAATCTGTGAAGTATTTGCTCATTTTACTTTTACTCGTAGGTTGTACTGTCACTGAACCTGCTTCACCCGAAGCAAGCGTTACCCCAGCAATGGCACAAACGGTGTTTTGTATAACACCTAGCACCGCGCAATCCGTAAACATTCGGGAATTGCCGGAGATAAACGCTCGAGTTACGGGAACCCTGACTGATGGAACGGTTGCAACTGTGGTTCGCACTGAAGGTCAGTGGTATGAAATCACCATAAATACAGCACTTGTTGGGTATGTTGCGAGCTGGGTTGTTCATGAAGTTCCATGTTTTGGTTCGGGCTCATCTGATCCGATGATTCAAATAGAGTGCTTCGAGCAGGTGATGGAAAGTCCTGCGGTCTTTGTCAAAGGTGGATATGCTTGGTCTAACTACATTCTCAACAACGAAAAAGTCGCAAAACTGTACCAGGTCATCTTGTCTGAATATGCAGGCACGCCTCATGATCGGCTTTATATTCAGTTCACCGATAGCCAAGATGAGTTATTGCGGATCTTTCCTGAGAACGATTCCGCCCAAGGTGCTTATGGGCCAGCAATCCTTATTGACGATTGCATGTTAGAGCCAATAGATGGAGTGAGCCCGCAGGTTCCCGTTATAGTGGCATGGTCAAGTTCTCTGCGCGATTTTTACTCAGATGTTCAAACGCTTATCCATGAGCTCTCACATGCTGCCGGTGCGAAGCATGGCGGGTGGCAAGATAATGCCTATTTTTGGGGTGTTATTGGTAAGAAAGCAGCATCGTCTCAGTGTTTTGTATTCGATGACAATTCGGAGGAAGCGCGGATTTGCAATAAAATGCAGGAGATTATCGTCAGTTAATTTTTAGCAGAGAGCCGGTGTAACACCCGGCTCTTTTTTATACTAATTCAACCTCTTCCCATTCATCTCCATGGAAGTGATAGAGAGGGGCACTCTGTTCGAGAATACGATCAATGAATAAAATCCCATCAAGATGATCAACTTCATGTTGCACAATTTGCGCTAAAAACCCGGTAAATGACTCTGTGACTTTTTTACCGGTTTCATCTTGATAGGTAAGGGTTAGTTTTCGGGATCTTTTGAGTGGTCCGTAATAGTGGGGAAGAGATAAACATCCTTCAAGTAGTTTCTCTCTCTTTTTTCCTTTTCCTTTTTTCGCGACTTCTTTAGTTTCATCCATGTCAGAGATCTTGGGGTTTATTACAATTTTTTCTTTTCCATCATATTTCATAAGAAATATACGAAGATTCTTTCCAATTTGAGGTGCTGCGAGACCAACCCCTTCAGGGTCCTGTTGAGCTGCCAGCGTATCTTGCATATCTTCAATAAGCTCTAAGATTTTTTTGTCGATTTTTGTAACTTCTCGGCTGCGTTCTCGGAGCGACTTTTCTTTCACTGAGAGGATTTTGCGAATCATACGGTCAAATTATATAGGACTA